>SIAZ01000117.1 GCA_009695405.1 Pedosphaera sp.
CGAAATCTTCGACTACATTGAAATCTTCTATAACCGCCAGCGCCGTCACACCTCCCTCCGAGGCCTTTCACCCGCTCAGTTCGAACTCAAAAATAACTAACCAATAACTCCCTTTTCTCTGTCCGTTTTATCGAAGCAGGCCCAGTTCGAATATGCTTCACGAACTGGATGCCAATTTTCTCAAGGCAGATTGCAATATACAGACTTTGCTTGTTGAGATTACTGTTCGGGGCGCGTTGCAAATGGCATCTAAGAAATCCCTGAACCAACCATGAACCTAACCACACGCCGCCGGTTTCTCGGAAATGCGGGTCTTTCTGCTTCCCTCCTTCCCTTTATCACCGGATTGCCATCACTGCAGGCTCGCAGCACTCCTGTAAAGCAGCGGATCGTCTTTATATTTACGCCCAACGGGATTGTGCCACCCGATTTCTGGCCAGACGAAACCGGAGCCAATTTCACCCTGAAGCGGATTCTAGAGCCCTTGGCTCCTTTTCAGAAAAAGACTCTAATCTTGCAGGGACGAAGCAATCGAGTCCGTGGCGATGGCGATGGTCATATGCGTGGAATGAGTTGTCTCCTGACCGGTATCGAATTGTTTCCGGGCAATATTCAAGGAGGATCAGATACACCAGCGGGTTGGGCTAGTGGACCTTCTATTGATCAGGAAGTTGCTCAATTTCTTCAGTCGAATCCCCAGACACGCACACGTTTTGGATCGCTTGAACTCGGGGTAGCTGTACCGAACAAAGCCGATCCATGGACACGGTGGACCTATGCGGGAGCTAACCAACCAGTCGCCCCTATCTCAGATCCTTATGCTGTTTTTGAGCGCTTGTACGGTCAGGTGAAGGACCGTGAAAATCTAAGTAGTATCCTCGATAGTCTGCGTCAGGACCTGCGTCGTTTGTCGGGTAAATTGGGTCGTGAAGACAAAGTTTTACTGGAACAGCACGTCACATTTGTACGCGCTATGGAGGGGGATCTAGCGGAAGCCAATCGGCAAAAGTTACACCAACCTGCGCCCCGATTAGAGGCGGGTGTCGGCACCGATAACGAGGCTATGCCAAAGGCCTCTGCACTCCAAATTGAGCTCTTGGTTAATGCTTTCGCTAATGATCTGTGTCGAGTTGCCTCGCTGCAATATACTAGTTCGGTGGGGCAAGCACGGATGCGCTGGTTGGGGATCGACGAGGGGCATCATTCCCTTTCACACGATCCCGATCTCAACACTGGTTCGCAAGAAAAGCTGGTGAAGATTAACCGATGGTTCTGTGAGCAAGTCGCAGGCCTCGCATCACGACTCGCTGCGACACCTGAACCCGGCGGCACGGGTTCGATGCTTGACCACACCACTCTTCTTTGGACAAACGAACTTGGAAAAGGCAACAGCCATAGCCACGACAATATCCCCTTCGTCTTGGTCGGTGGCGGCCTAGGTTTTAACATGGGGCAATCTCTTAATCTATCCGGCACTCCCCATAACCGGCTTTGGCTCTCCATTGCTCATGCCTTTGGGCATCAGACGAAAACCTTTGGGAAGCCGAGCCTTTGCAAGGCGGGCCCACTGAGTTTGTCTTAAAGCGCGTAAAGGATTTCCACCCAATACCGTTCCATATCGGAGCCTACGAAGACTGTTTTCCTTAAATTTTCTAGGCGGTCAAGTCACCGCTTCAAAGAGGCGATTTTAGGGGCGGTTAAAAACGGCATTTGCCACACCAACCGTGTTTGTGTGTCAATTCCTTCTTCATTTAACTGTCCTACTCATTTGTTTATGAGCTATCTAAGCCCGCTTCTGACCCGTCGCCAAGTCTTGCCAATGCTCGGCGCCCTGCCTTTGGTCACTGCTGGTTGCCGCATTGAGAGCAATAAATGGTCGATCGTACCCTCAAATGGACAAGGCCGGTTTGAATCAAATGGAAAAGTAATGACCTCTGAACGCTCTATTTTTGGAACCTTACCCGATGGTCGGGAGGCTCACCTCTATGTCTTTCGCAACGCCAACGGTACAACCCTGAAGTTCACTAACTACGGACTGATCGTCACCGAACTTCATGCCCGTGATCGAGGTGGCAAATTGGGTAATGTGGTGCTGGGTTTTGAGACCTTGCAGCGGTATTTAAAGGGTCATCCTTTCTTTGGAGTTGTCGCCGGTCGCTATGCCAATCGAATCGCTCTCGGCAAATTCAACTTGGATGGCAAGGAGTACACATTGGCCGTCAATAATGGAGCGAACCATCTCCATGGCGGTTTGCTTGGATTTGATAAACGACTTTGGACCGCTAGCGAGGTTTTGATCTCCGCCGCGGGTATTTCTCTTGATCTAAGTTATATCAGTCCGGATGGCGAAGAGGGGTATCCAGGGACTTTAGCAGTGACGGTCACTTATACGCTAACTCACGGTGATATTTGGCGGATCGAATACCGCGCGGTTACCGATGCTCCGACGATCTTGAACCTGACTAATCACAGTTACTTCAATCTCTCTGGAAAGGGCGATGTGTTGCAGCACGAACTTCAGATTGAGGCCGATACTGTAACCGCAGTGGATGATGGACTTATTCCCACTGGCCAGTTTCTTCCAGTGAAAGGCACCGGACTCGATTTCACTCGCTTGAGGGCGATTGGTTCCCACGGAATGCGGGGGGGGGTGAAGTCACCGGGGTATGACCACAACTTTGTTCTTCGGCACGGTGGCGGGGTGATGGGCCGCGCCGCACGGGTGGTTGAGCGGGGGAGCGGTCGAACAATGGAATGCCATACTCGTCAACCGGGGGTGCAATTGTGGACTTTTAATTCTGATCCAAATCCAGAACTCATTTGTACCGGTGGCGTTCAAGTTCCGCGGCACGGTGGTTTCTGCTTGGAGACCCAGCACTATCCTGACTCCATTCACCATCCCCACTTTCCCACCTGCGTTCTGCGGCCTGGGCAGACCTTTTCGAACCAAACTGAGTATCGGTTTGGAACCGTGTAAATAACCGGTGCGTGAGAAGTTTTAGCATCAACCGGGTGGCCAACCCAAAGGACGGCCTCCCAGCAAATGACAATGGAGATGGGGGACTGTTTCGCCGCCGTCGCTTCCGTTATTGATCACCAATCGATAACCGGTCTCGGCGACACCGAGCTTAAGGGCCAAAAGCGGTACGGTCAGGAGGAGATGTCCAAGGACGCCTACATCGCTCGGTTGGACTTCGCCCATGCGGGGGATCACTTTTTTGGGAATAAGGAGGACATGAATAGGTGCCTTCGGGGAAATATCGTGAAAAGCGATGACCTGATCATCTTCGTAGACAATTTCCGCAGGAATTTGACGAGCGATAATTCGTTCAAAGAGTGTCATTGATAAGACAAAGCATTAAAGAAGACTGACAGAATCGCTAGGTGGATCTTAGGTTCCTATGAACAGAGCGAGAGGTAGCTTTGCGGTGTCTGCTTCGTTTGGCCTAAGATTCAGCCCTTAGCCTGATGGTGATGAGCCTAATGAGAAACATTTTATCCCTACTAATCGGCTGCCTGATCGGAGCCTTATGCTTGAGCTCAATAGAAGCTGAAGAGCTTTTGGGGTCGATGACGCTTCATCGGGTTCAACTGGAGTTAACCAGTGACCAATGGCAGATTTTGGAACCGAAGGAACGGGAACCGCTCTCTGATCCGAGACGTTTTGGTAGTGGAGTAAGTCGAGATACTGATTTTAGTCAAGTCCATGCGGATTTGCGGTTAGATAATCAGCTAATTACCAATGTCGCTCTCCGTTACAAAGGACATGGAACGTACCGTCAGTCGCGAGCCGGCTTAAAGCGCCCCTTCAAGCTAGATCTTAACGGATTTAGCAAAGGACGTTCCGTGGAGGGAACGGGAAAAATCAACTTCAACAATACCGTAGCGGACCCCTCCTTTATGAATGAGGCGATTGCCTACGAACTCTATCGTCAGGCTGGCGTTGCAGCTCCCAAAACAGCCTATGCGGAGGTTTCTGTGACGGTACTTAATCGGTATACAAACCGATTTCTCGGTTTGTACACCGTGGTAGAAAATCCGGACCAAAGCTGGGCTAGTCGTCACTTTGGAACACGGAAGGGAATGATTCTTAAACCCACTTCGCAGGACCTTTTTCATTATAAGGGCGACGATTGGTGGAGTTACCGAGAGAACTACGATCCAAAGACAACGGTTCAGGAGGCTCAGGCTCGGCGTTTAATTGTTTTAGCCCGTTTGGTTACTCTGGCAGATGATGAAGAGTTCTCCCGACGAGTACCTGAGTTCATTGATCTTGCTGTTTTTGCTCGATTTATGGCGGTAACAGTAGCGATTTCTTCCCTTGATTCCATTCTAGGTCCTGAAGGTAATTTGATCGTTTATTTAGATCCTAGAACACGCCAGTTTGTTTTTGTTCCTTGGGATCTAGACCAAGCCTTTGGCGGCGTCAGTCGTTTGGGAACCCAAGAGCAGCGCGAGCGTTTAAGCCTTTCAAAGCCTTGGTCGGGAACCAATCGGTTTCTTGAGCGAATGTTCCATCTCAATGGATTTCAGACAGCCTATCGCGCTGGACTGGAAACTCTTTTAGTGGGCCCTTTTCAAACAGATTGGATGGCTGCAAAAATAACCTCGTACGCGGTTGCGCTGCGTCCAATTGTGACCTTAGAAGGGCCTCTGATTCTGGACCGTTTTGAAAGATCGTTGGCCGGCGAAACCGTTCCGCCCTTGGGGCCCGATGGGCAACTTCAATCCACTGGCCCCACCGAAGTTACCAACTTTTCGAGACCTATCCGTTCCTTTGTTGAGGCGCGTCGACGGTCTCTTCTCCGACAACTTTCTGGGGAAGAAGAAGGGTTAAGGATTGAATCAACTCACTTCGAGACGGTGACTGTTTCTGTTGCCGCTCGGTTTGCTGCCAAAGTTGCGACCAAGTTAGATCGAGACGGCAATGGCACGATCACACGGACCGAGATGGCGCAAGCTTTGGAGGGCTATCATGCCGAGTGGACTAGATCGACTTCATCCATCTTGACCCTAGCTGCTCTTAGTAAAGAACTTCGAGCCTGGGATGATGTAGGACTCATCGGGCGCTCGGTTCCCGCAGAGTTTTTAGCGCGTCGGATTCTTTCGCAACTGGATCGAGATCGTAGCGGAGGGTTATCGCGATCCGAATTTTCTGGGGGCTTTCTACTTTGGTTTACCGCGTGGATTAAATCGGCCTCTGGCCAAATTGATGTCGCCTCAATCACCGAGCATTTGACCACCGAAATACTTTCGTCTCACTAGAAATCGGATTTGACCTCGCCGATCCTATCTAGCCAATCTAACTCCTTAGTCTGAGTCGACTGTTTCTTTTCACCTATGAGCTCAACCCATGTTCCCTTAATTAGTTCTGGCACAGTTGGTCCCCTTGGCGTCCTTCACTTGCCACGCCTTTGGCTAAAAGCATCCTTGGAGTCCCGTGGCCTTCTGGCCGCTGGCTATCCTGGCATTGGAGGTGGTTATGATATGATGGTGATCACCGGTCTCGGACTAGAGGCAGATGCGGTTCGTGCTTTTCTTGCTGCATCGCGGCCCACGTATCCTCAGTTCGAGGCGTGGATTAAGGCCCAACCAGGCGCCAATCTCACCAACGCTAATATTTACGCGTTGAACCTTTCTATCAGCGGGTACATTCACGCTGATGCAGTTCGAAAGGGGATTCTCAATGCAAACCAATTACCCGATGATGGATCAAATTTACCGGATGCCATTCATTTGAATAATCTGGACGATTGGTTTGAATTTCATCAGGCGGTTCTGAAGTAAAAATCCTTTTAAAGACCAGTCGCGCTCCATCTGGGGTGCCGTCCGGTTTGAAGGTGTAACTGGGGAAGTTGATTCATTTCCCAGCGTCTATTTTTTAGTGAAAGTGCTCGAGTTATTGATCAAAAGGTCGACCTACTCGAACAAAGAGTTGCGATACAGGGCGTTTTGCAGATTCTCTCCAGATTGCGTCGATGACTTTTCCTGTTCTTACTCCCACAGAATCAATCTCGTTAACCGAATCGACACTCAAGGTCGTGTCGACGCGGATTCCCGATGATCTGAGCGTGCCAGTGGCTCGACCGAAGATGGATTTTTTCGGTTTGGTGAGCGATGTGTTGACCCACGGCGGGCCTGGGTATTTGCAATTTGCAATTACCAATCTTTGCAATGCCGATTGCGGATTCTGTGGCTTTGCCCGCAGCCAATTTGACCCCAAGAAACGGCGGTCAGTCACTTTACAAGAGGCAATCGATGCCATTGATATCGCCAAAAAGAATCATATTGGCTACATCCTCTTTGTTGGCGGTGAACCTCTTGTTCATAAGGAACTTCGGGCGATGGTTCGTCACGCGGCGCGGCAGGGTATTCGTCCGATGATTTGCACCAACGGTGGGTTGTGGACCGAGGAGAATATGAGGGCCTTAGCCAGCGATGGATTAAGCAGCGTGATTATGTCGATCGACGCCCACGACATTTCGGTGCATGAAAAAAACCGTGGATTGCCCGACGTTTGCAGAAAAATTAAGAGAGCAAATGAGTTCTTTCCCACGGTAGGAGTGCAAACCACGGCGAGCATCACCGCTAGTCGGCTAATCGAAGACTACGACAAACTTCCCGCCTTTCTCGCAGACCTTGGCTTTAAGAATTGTACCTTTAGCTATCCACTCACCGATCTAAAGAGCAGTTACCTCAGTTTTAGCGAAGGTGGGCTGGTGAGTTTTACTCGGGATGAACTCATTGGAGTCTTCGATAAAATTAAGCGGATGAAGAAAACGAGCGGGTTCCCTGTGATGAACCCGACCGAGTCTTTGGACGAAATGCAGAGGCATTTGCGCGATGAAACTGAGCAATTTGGATGTCTAGGAGGTTATAAATATTTTTATCTCGATTGGCATATGAATCTGTACCGTTGCCATTTCTGGGAGACTCCGATGTGTAATGTGTACGAATGGGATGAGACAAAATTGGTGCGAGACGGGTGTACGCGTTGCCTGATTGATTGTTATCGAGATCCTAGTGTGCTGCAGTTTGTGGCGGTCAACGCCATGGACACGTGGCAGGCCTTGAAACGCGGTCAAATCATCAAAGCAGCTCGTCACTTGTTTGATCCTCGTAATTTGATCTCCATCAAAGCCGTCGCGGAAGAATTTAAGGGGGTAATTAAAGTCTAGATCCAACGGGAGGGCTCTCGACGCTTGAATCTAAATGGGCCGAATTTCGAATCACTCGGCTCATCAATGCGCCGATGCGCCGGCAGTTTCTTATCAGCCGTTGAGTTCCGTAATTGCAGAATGAATCCAACTAAGGTCTACTTTCTCCCTCAGGCTGATTGGAGGCAATGAGTTTCCAGCTCAGACTGATAGCATAGCCAATCGCGGAGTCCGTTGACTGCATGGAAGAACATATCGAAGTCGAGGGTAAAGTGATCTCAGTTCTTGCCGGAACCATGTTCCGAGTTGAACTAGATAACAAACATATCGTACTGGCCACAATCTCTGGTAAAATGCGCAAGCGTTTCGTCCGACTGACCCCAGGAGACCGTGTGAAAATGGAGATGTCTCCTTACGACCTGAATAAGGCGCGTATCACTTGGCGTATAGGCTGATTCACACGCTCCTAAGACAGAACTCAGGCACCCTTATTGGGTGCCTTTTGTGCTAGGCAGAAGACTGAGTCATTGAGGTGCCAGTCGCAGGCGCCTCATTAAACATCTACTCCGTGTCTTGTTTGGTACCTTGAAAGGTACGGTCAAAATACCCCTCCCGGTGCGGATTTAAGTGGCTAACGCAAGTGGGAGTTGAATTTGAAAGATTTAGTAAACTTAAGGACCGAATGGCACTGCTTCAGTCCTAGCGCGTTAGCGGATTGAACTCGCCGGCCAAAATTATCCCTTTTTCCAAGCGGCCATAAACATTCCGTTGCCGCCGGTTTGTTGAGGCCAGAGGTGCATCTGGGTCACTGGAGGTTCGTCAGGTTGGAAGGGATTCATCATAGCCAAGGTCTCGAATTCAGGGCGTTCACTGGTGAACCAATCAGCCACTTGCGAGGTTTCGTCGTTGGTCAAGGTACAGGCCGAGTAGATGAGTCGTCCGCCCGGTTTGAGTGAGTCGGCTACATTCGTTAACAAGCGCTTTTGGATAGCGGCAAGTTCCTCGACATCTCTCAGCGTCGTGGTCCAGCGTGAATGAGGATTACGACCCCACGTACCAATGCCAGAACAGGGGGCATCCACGAGAATACCATCAAAGCGGGTTTTGGTCGGTGGAATTTCTCCCCCATCCCAGTGCACAGCCCGATAGTTAAAGCATTTGGCTCGACCGGTGCGTTGACGTAGACGTTCGAGACGCCACTCGGCACGGTCGCTCGCCCAAATGAGACTTTTGCCGCCAATCAGACTGGAGAGGTGCAGAGTTTTGCCGCCTTCGCCAGCACAAGCATCCCACCAGATTTCGGGGGGACGCGGATTACAGACCAAACCGACTGCCTGAGAGGCGAGATCTTGGATTTCGTAAGCACCGGACTGAAAACCGCGATCGAGGAAAAGATCGGCGCGTCCCGTGTAACGGAGGGAATCTGGAAGGGGACCAGGTTCGGTATCGCGAAGTTGATAAATGGTTTCTTCGGTAAATGCCGGCCGGCAGCGAAGCCAGAGCGAGGGTTCGGTTTGAACAGCTCGGGCTAATTCAGCGGTGACAGGCATGTGTGCAGCGACCCAATCAGGGAGGCTACGTTCAACAAGTTCAGCGTCGGAAAAGGAAGTGGGTTCCTTGGAGAAACGATTTGCAAATTCGATCCCTTCACGAATGCGATTTTCGAGCGGGTGATCGTGATTCATCCACCGTTGCCAGCGAAAGAAACTAAACACGGCTCGACTGATCCAAGCCGCATCGTAAGGAGAGAGACCACGTCGTCGGTAGAGAGTCTGCCGAAGCACCATATCGGCTGGATTTTCATCTGAGGTGCGATCGACGATTCGAGCCGCCAACTGGAGAGGCGTCATCTGGGAGGGCATAGATCCCTGGGGATCGTGATCGACGTGTTCGGCTTGCAGACCCTCTTCTGGGCGGGGAGGGAGAGTCCGTTGGGGTAAAGTTCTTTGACTGTACTCCGGACGAGGCGGACGAACAGGGGCAGAGTTTTGGCTAGGGCGGGTTGAATGACGTGGATCCCGCCGCGGATCAAATCGGGCATCGGGATTATTATCCTGACGCGGAGCAGACCGATTGTCGTCCCGGTTACTTTGGCGGGGGGTGGAAGAACCGGAGCGGGCGTTGGACGGGCGAGAACCTGAAGAGCCCCCACCGGGTGAAAACGGCCGTCGTTCAAGGCGCTCGCGTTGTACCCTCATCCAGAACGGTTCATTCCGACGAGGGCCATCAAAAGAACCACTCTGATTTTGATCGGGCTCACCGCTTCGTACTCGACTAGCGTCGAAGGATCTCGGAAGCGGGGAGGAAAGGCTTTCAGATTTGTTGGATTGAGTCAGTTGATGAGACTCGGACTGACTGATTGAGTCGGAGTTCGACGCCCGACCCGGAGGGGTTCCAGATGCTGGGGTTCCGGGGACTGGCTTCCATTCGCGGCGAGGCTCTTCGCGAATTGCACGGCCATCACCTCGGACTTTTCGAGGATAACCCCGCCGTTTGTTGGACGACGGGGTGTCAGAGGGATCGGGAGAGGGAGATGCGGACGGATCGGAATTCATTTCTTCAAGCGGCGTGCGTGGACACGGGCGACTTCGCCCATGTAGTCGTCGCGCGGTGCCGAAGCGGCTGCAGCGCGAATATGTTCTCCGGCTTTCTCGTGTTCTTCAGCGGCCTCAAAATAAAGGCCCAGATACAGATGTGCGTAGAAAAGATGGCGTGCTCGGTCACGCGGTGCTGCCTTGGTTGTCTCAGCGGCCTTGAGGACATCCTCAGGTTTGGCTAGTCCAGCAAAAAGTTGATGAACTTCTTTCATGGGAATACGTGTATCACCTTGAACCACAATTAAGGAGTTTCGGGCCTTTTCCAGTCCCAGTTCACGGGCGGAACAGAGGAAATGCCAAGCGGCATTCTCGACGTCTTCAGGATTTACCGTTTTGTGGATTTCGAACTGGCGACGTCCGTCGGCAAACCGTCCTGCATAATATAAGGCGATTCCCCGTTGCCAATTTTGCGGGACCAGACGCGGTTCAAGTTCATTGGCGCGATCAAAATCAATGAGTGATTTTTCGATTTCATTTCTGCGGAAGTAGATCATTGCCCGCTCCTGAACCAAACGAGGCGATTTAGGCTCGCGCTGGATGGCCTCAGTGAAATCGGTTAGCGCCCCTTCTTCATCCCCATTCATGGCGCGAAGTTGAGCGCGGGCATGCCACGCCCGAGCGTTGGAGGGTTCAGCCTTAACCACTTGATTCAAGATGAGAAGGGCGTTGGTGCGATCGCCTTTGCTAGAGGCCGCAAAGGCTGCTTCGAGCGTCGCGACCTCCTCCGCACGACATACTCCTTCAGCAAAGACCAAAAATAAAAAGATCCAACGCATCGCCATCGGTGACAAGTATTGTCTTAGAGGTCAGTCAGAGCGAGCCGAATCTGGCGAAGTAGATCAATCGACGTCGAGCGTTCATATCTCCCGGGGTGATCAGCTTTCTTCTGACGGCCTAGGAGAGTCGGTGTAAGTCGATCGACCGAGAGTCATTCGTGTCTTGAAAGACGTTTCAAAACAACCCAGTAAATTAAAGATTAAAACATGTCGCGGTTCCAAGACGGTCAAGAGAACATAACCTAGCAAATCCCTTCAGAACTCATTTTTTGTCGTGTTAGTTGTCAAAGTTGTCGGACTCGGCCTCCATCGTAAGGCTGCTTATTAAGGTGGACCCCGATCGTTGGACCACTTTTGGTCGGAATTAAGTTATGGTTTGGGGTCTGAAATGGTTCTTTAAGGGTCGTGCTTTTTGCCTGACCCGGACGCTCGCAGACGGGCCTCTTCGCGTCCAGCCCGGAGGGAGCCCCGCAG
>SIAZ01000118.1 GCA_009695405.1 Pedosphaera sp.
ATCACGCCTCTTGGCCAGCACCTCGGTTCGTGTTTTTTGACTCATTTTGGTGTCCATAGCTCGGTAACACCCTTTTTGAGTCAACGTATGGTTTCCTCAAACCATTTCACCTCGCCTTCGGTAACATTCTTTTTGAGTCAATTCGCCAGACATCAACTGCACGAAAGGGCGCAGAGAATTGGGGATGCATTGCCCCGCTTGAGCCCAAAGATGAAACGACCACACTCGCCCGCTGCCAGAATCGGCGACAGCGGCGGCAAGGTAGGTTGTTGCATAGCCCCAATTGGTACCGGGTTCGATGATCATCTCAGGCCTCAGTGCTCGAGCTAAGCTGTACAACGCCTTTGCGGTCGAGGGATGTAGCGCATTGGATCGTGCAAACGATTGGCTCACCCGCCGCCCCCCCTCGGGAACCCATCGTCTGAGCCACAGTGCTCTCTTCCGAGCCTGATTGAGAGACAAGGGTGATTCATCCTAATCAGTCCCGAATGAGCCATTACCCCATCAATCAGGCGGCTAAATGAGCGAGTCGCTCCTGAATCTGAGAGGTCCAGCGAGTCACATAGCTCATTGATCGAAAAAGTTCTTCCAGGCGGCTAATAGGCAGGACGGCAAGACGGTCTTGAACCGGGTTATTGATTACGGCTTCCCACGCTGGATTCAATTCTTTAACCGACAGATCCAAGCCATCCCGTAAGCTGTTTACCTTGCCCTGTAGAGTCATCAATCGATCTGACCAACCTAACACCGCTTGCATCCGTTGAAGACGCAGCATCGGGGAAGAATCCGCCCGATTAGGAACACCGAGAAAGGTATCAATATCGCGACATACTTCTCCAATTTCTATAAAGAAATCCATAGTGCCCGGAGAGATCCTCTGAATATCGCGGGGACGAACTCCTAGTTCTAATTCAAGAAGGTGAAAAAGCCGGTCACGGGGTTCACGAAGCGTATTAAACGCTGCATTGATCTGAGCGGAACACACCGTGGCGGCCTCCCTCTCGGCAACAGTCCCACCATGAACCCGATCGGGATGGGCTGCAGCGGAGAGTGTCAGAAAACGAATCCTCAAACCCTCCACGTCAATCCATGGGCGGCGCGCTTCACCAAGTACTTCGAAGCAGTCGGTCATCAAGTCCCTATCGTGACCACGACTGCGACCGGATTCAAAGGTTTGTCGATCCAACTCTCTCTTCTCTTACGATCCATCTTAGGATAAAAATTTAACAGCAGCGCGGGCCGATAGGCTGGAAGCCTTTCACCTATCAAACGATCCCAAGCCTTGCAAAGAGTCACATTTCCTGAATCAAAAAGATAACTTCTTCCAATCGAATCATGCTTCCAACCATCCTCATCAAGAACCGGATCCGGATTCGCCAGTATGATCCCGCTGAAACATTTGGTTTCACCAAGGAAAAAGCTCGAAAGGAAACCCAAATACTCTGTGAAAAAATCGGCGCGCTTCAAGCGAAGCTCTACGCCAATAATCACTGTTCAGTGCTCGTTATTTTTCAAGGTATGGACGCGAGCGGTAAAGATGGAGCAACAAACAGCCTCTTAAGGCAGGTAAATCCAGCCGGTGTCGAGGTCTCTAATTTTAAAGCCCCTTCCTCCGAAGAACTCGCCCATGACTTCCTCTGGCGTGTCCATAAAGCCGTCCCTAGATTCGGCCGGATTGGGGTTTTTAACCGTTCCCATTATGAGGATGTTCTCGTTGCTCGCGTTTTGAATCTGGTACCGAAATCCACTTGGGCCCTCCGTTACCAGCAAATCAACCGATTTGAACTCAACCTCCACGAGGCAGGTTGCACACTTCTAAAATTTTACCTTCATATTTCACCCGAGGAACAAGCTGAACGTTTACGGGCGCGCTTGGAGGATCCGACCAAGAATTGGAAATTTGAGAGCTCAGATCTGCAGATGCGTGAGCGCTGGGAAGAGTTTATGGATGCATATCAGGACATTTTAAATCGCTGCTCCCCTGCTCATGCGCGCTGGCATCTGATCCCAGCCGATCGAAAATGGGTCCGCGATTATGTCATAGCTCAACGAGTCTGCGAAGCATTAGAAGAACTGCATTTAACCTGGCCCAAGTCCAAAGAGGACCTTTCTCTTTACACCATAAAAGACCTACCAAATCACCTCATCAAGCCAACTAAATAGGTCGTCATCCCAAACCCGATTTTCGGGATTTACACTCAGATTGCGGGCTCGAGTCAGGCCCTTCATCCCCTGCAAATTGTAAGATGAACTCTTCTTCCGCTTTGTACACGTATCCAAGCGGTGCCATAGTCGACCTATGCCGCACATGTTCGTCCTTGGTCTCTTTCTTTCTTTCATTTCTTGGACTACCGCCACTGCGGCTTGGAGCCCTTTATTTGATGGCAAATCCCTCGAAGGTTGGAAGCCAACCCCCTTTGGTGGCGCTGGTGAGGTAGAGGTTAAAGACGGAGAACTCCATCTGGCCCAAGGGATACTAACGGGAATCACTTGGACCAATACCTTTCCCGCCATTGGATACGAAATCGAATTGGAGGCAAAAAGGGTGCTCGGAATCGATTTTTTCTGCGGTCTAACTTTTCCTGTCGGTGACTCGCATCTCACCCTGATTCTTGGGGGCTGGGGAGGGAGCGTTATTGGGCTCTCTAACATTGACGGCGAATCGGCGAATCAGAATGAGACGACGCGTCTTCATCGGTTCGAAAGCGGCCGCTGGTATTCGGTCCGATTGCAAGTATCCAGTACCAACGTCTCGGTTTGGCTTGATCAAGAGCCGGTGATTCATTTCAAAACAGAGGGGCGTCGCCTCGCTTTGCGAGAAGGTGATATCGAATTAAACAAACCTTTGGGCGTGGCCTCGTGGAGCACGGCTGGAGCATTACGCAAATTCCGGTGGCGCCCACTCGAGGCGAGTCTTCCCAAAGACACCCACGCAGCCATGATTCAACTGGTAAATGCTGCCACAAACTCGTACGCAGCCTGGGATCGTCTGGCTGAGTTATGTGATACGTTTGGGGCGCGCTCAACCGGATCTACCAATTTGGAAATGGCGATCGACTGGATTCAAGCTCAGATGAAGACAGATGGCTTAGAGTCCGTTCATACTGAAGCGGCACGGGTACCTCATTGGGTTCGTGGGCAGGAATCTGTCCATTTACTTTCCCCACGAACCGAGTCGCTTCCCATGCTGGGCCTCGGCGGCAGCATTGGGACCCCAGTGGGGGGAATTACCGCTGAGGTTCTCGTGGTCACCAACTTCGCAGAATTAACAAAACGCTCAGCCGAAGCGCGCGGAAAAATTGTCCTCTTCAATGCTCCATTTACCAGTTACGGCGAGACCGTGCAGTTTCGCTGGTCGGGTGCCATCGAAGCAGCCAAGGCCGGGGCGACGGCAAGTCTCATTCGATCGGTCGGCGATTACTCACTTCGCACACCGCACACTGGAGCAATGGGATATGCCACCAATGTCCAAAAGATACCTCATGCGGCGTTAGCTGCCGAGGATGCCAGCCGCTTAGCTCGTTATGTGGCGCGTGGGCAAAAAGTAACGGTGCGATTAGAAATGGCAGCTGCCGCCTATCCCGACGTCATAGGTCGCAATGTCATCGCCGAGATTCGAGGTCGGGAAAGGCCGGAAGAAATTGTGCTCATAGGGGGTCACATCGATTCGTGGGACGTCGGACAAGGCGCGCAAGACGACGCCGGGGGCTGCGTCGCCTCTTGGGAAGCTCTTAGACTAATCAAGAAAGCGGGCTTGCGACCACGCCGAACCATCCGCTGTGTCCTCTGGACCGGCGAAGAGAACTCAGGGGGAGGTGGCAAAGCCTATCGAGACGCGCACCTTGCCGAGTTAGACGCTCATATTTTGGCCATTGAAAGCGACACAGGAACCTTCCGTCCCACCGGCTTTGGATTCACTGGGAGCGCGGCGGCCCGCACACTCTTGGAACCGATTCATACCTTTCTTACTGAGGTTCTTGAGACAGGCAAAGCGGACTCCTACGGGGTCCAAGCCGACACGTCGCATCTATTGGAACATGGCGTGCCTGTGATGGGATTGCATATGCCCAACGGACGCTACTTTCGTTTTCACCATACTGAAGCCGACACAGTTGAAGCGGTGGACCCCAAAGATCTAGCCCAGTGCACCGCCACCTTGGCGGCAATGGTGTACGCTGTCGCGGATCTGCCCCAACGGTTACCTCGGTAAAACCGAATCAGTACAAACTAAGCGGGACTCGACTAAAGACCTCCTTTGCAGTGAGGACATCCTGAAGCGTGTAAAAAACGACCGCGTAAATAAGAGTCGCGTGCCGCACTCGCTGAGTGGGGTCGCCCCGCTTCTAACTGGGTTTGCATCGCCCTCAGTCGATCAATCAACCCCTCTGGATTCCAGCCATGCCCTTTTCCAGGTCCAAAGAGAATCTCAGCCTCCGACGGCAGCTCTGCTGCCCAAAGAAAATCGTCCAAAAGATGGACGGCATTATTTAAAAAATACTGATCCGCTTCACCCACCCAAAGATGAATCTTGCCGCGGAGCTTGGGGCCGATGGTTGGCCAATTCTCAGCCAATAGAAGGCGCAAATCATAGCGTTTCCAGAACTCAACGACCGATCGGTCAATCTTTCCGCTTTTCGCATCCCACAAGAGCACTGCTTGTCCATTGGCAGACCGTGGCCCATAGACCGCATTCCAAGATCCCCATTGTTTGCCATCCCGAGCATATATTCCTCCGTCTCCAAAGACGTTTTCCATGGAAACCTCGAAGCGCATGGAAAAATCCACATCTCCCGACAAAGTTCGAGCACTGGGACGTTCGAAACCCGTTGCATTCACAAAGGCGTTGGTATGTTCGTAAATATTAATCCCATTAGCTCCGTTCCCTCAGGCCACGCATCTTGACCCTTAGGACGCTGATTATCACCCAAGCCCCGCCGTTTCTCGTCATCTGAATATTGATGAGCGAACTATCGCCGGGCGGCGCTTCTCCTCATTAAATTCTCCCTAATACACCCCGTCTTGTTTTGCAAGCGCGAGGGAAAAGAGAAAAAAAGACGACTACTTTGCCCCTTGAATCGGGCGAATCTTGATATTGCGAAAGGCAACTTCACCGTGGTCCCCCCTGTAGCGCGATGGCACCATGTCCCGTTTTGGCAAATCGATTCATTTGAGCAAATTTGCTTTTCGCCACCCTAGCCTTGAAGTCGTCGCTACCCAAAACGTAGTCAAAATACTTTACTCCATTGACCACATGCTCGCATTTCTCTGGGCTGATCAGGACCTTGATGTGATTCCATTGGCCTGCGGGTTTGGTCGCATCGAGCGTTTTGCAGGTCTTAGGATCGATGGGGGGTTGGTAAAGGGCGTAAAGCCAACCGCATTTCTGAGAATCTTTAGCATGGGCATTATCCTCAAGCTGGATCTCAGGACCGGTGGCCCAAGCGGCTCCACCGTCAACAGTCACTTGATACATAATGCCGCTATTGCCCCCTTCGGAAATGTTGTATTCCAATTAAAGTTCGAACCAAGTGTAGTCCCCTAGTGTGACGATATCCCCTGCATCATGAGGATCAACGCAAGCTAATGTCCCATCTTTAACCTGCCACCCCTTACGGACGCCTTCCTTCTTAAAATTATGCCAACCACTCAGCGACTTGCCGTCGAAGAGCAACTTCCAGCCTGCCGCCTTCTCTGAGTCCTTCAAGGTATTGGTTTCGACAGTGTCCCCGGCATTAAGAAAAAGCCCAGCAGACACGACGAGAGTCGCTGTCAGTGCGGCAAAAGAGGATTTGATTCAAACAAGAGTCACTGAGTTCGGCAATGGCGACAACCGGAAATACCACCGAACTTGATCGGCTTAACTCGGGCGTTAAGAGCAGCAAACCCATGAAATTGAGGGTAGAAGACAAAAAGGGCCGGACTCGCTTTCGAGCGGTCCAGCCCTTTGTCTTTTAAATGATTGAGGTGGAAAACCTAGATCGAGTGACTTATTTCAGAAGTCGGTTAGCGCAATCGGAAAAAGCCGCCAGCGCCGGTCGTGGTCAGAGTGAAAGGCGAGGCACCGCCGGTCACGTCGGTGTAACTTCCAGTCAATGAATCGGACCGTTGCAGTATACCTTTAACCCAAGTGAGGGAGGCATTTGCGCCAGAACGAGCGATAGACAAGATAAGTGGAGTGGAAGTGGCACCGGAGACGGCGGTGGTGTATTGCGCCTGAATGCGGGCCGGCGAGAGGGCTTTGCTATAAATGGCTACTTCATCGATTGCCCCGGTGAATAAGCCTTCCCATCCGTTGCCAGCAGACCCGATCGCCCAATCACCCTGTGCCGAAGCGAGGGCGGTCGCTGGGGATTGGACGGCGGCGACTTCAACCCCGTTACGATAAAGCCACCAATAAGTTCCATCATACACACCGGTGAGTTGGATCCACTTGCCCGCGGTGACGTCTTCGGCCGGTACTGGGAATCGAGCACCTTGAGTGACAGTCGGCTGTCCAGCGACAGTTTCGATAGAGCCCGCGATATAATAAACAACCCCATCTATCTTTTCGATGCGCAGAGAAATCTCGGTTGTATTTGTGCCCGTGGCTAGGATCTCGACACCTTCAGCCAGTTTAGCGAGGAAGGAACTCACGGTGAGAGGTCCGCGAGAGACGATATGTGCGGCACTGGTTTCAATGGCCAATTCACTGGGCTTAATCCAAGCGCTCAGGGTCAGGCGATTGGCATTGTCTAGAGCCCTTGGGCTATTGAGAGAAGCCCACGACTTAGCTGGAGAAAGGGACAAAGCAAGATTGTCAGATTCGAAGCCAGCAAAGGTCGGAGGACGCGGCCCTTCAGCTGTTGTATCGGTCAAGACGGCCTGTCCTGCATTACCCGAACTACCGGAATTAGCGAGGGGCGCCTGAGCAGCGTCAGCGAATCGAAGATACGTGGCAGGACCCTTACGCTCTGGGCCAGTGAAAGGAGCGGTTAGGACCAAGTGCTGATAGGAAACGACTGGATGAGCGTTGGTACCGGCCTGATAGTGAGCTAGGATCTGCTCTGGGGTGAGAAGATAGTCGTTGTAGAGGGCCACTTCGTCGATATTGCCCTCGAAAGGGTTGCTGCCGAGACCCGATTTAGCATTGTAAGAACCGATACCCAGATCAGCGGCCACACCGGCGTCTTCAGGAATCGCGGCATTAGCTGAGTAGAGTGCAGCGCTATTGGTATTCACCGGAAGACCATTAACGTAGGCCGTTAGAATGCCGGACCACTGATTATTGCCGTTGCCAGCTGGGTCAACGTTATCGGTCTGAGGCGACCAAGTGAAAACCAAGTGTTGCCACACGCCGACGGTGTAGTCGGTGTCGGTATTGACGTCTTGGCCGCTATTACCGGCACCGCTATACATACGGAAGTTCCAACCATGACCTTCTGAAGCAGGGTAGGAAAGGTTAGGGTTACGTTGAAACATCACCCAACCGGTGCGGCCAGTGCCACCGACCCAGCGGTTGTTGACAGGGGATTGACCACCCTGTTGATCACGAAGTGGTTTGACCCACATCTCAAATGAGAAAGGAACTCCGGCTGCAGAATTGTTGGCAGCAGTGTAAGGGATGGTCGTGGTAGATTTGCCATTCCGGTTATGGTAGGCCGCCGAACCATCGGTCGACTGACTAGCGAAGGCCGACGGGGCCGGATAGCGGACTTCGGCCGTGTGAATAGCATGTCCTGCGGAACGAGTTTCACCCAAGTTGATTGCCATCGCATCACCGGGGGAGGCTTCATCGAAGGGTAAATAGGCTACCGGATTCAAAGCCTTAACCAACGAGGCGTAAGAAACAGTACGGGACGCATTAGTTGCATTTTGATAATGGGCAAGAATCTGTTCCGGGGTGAGTTTAGCTTGGTACAAGGCAAATTCATCCACCCCGCCGAAATAGGGGTTTAGACTGGTGCCTGCCGTGTTGTTATAGTTGCCGATAGCGAGTCCGGCCTCACCGAATTTGGCTTGGGCTGGATCATGCGTGTTCGAGTTGGCTACATAGCCTAGTGTAATGCCATCAGTGCCACCTGCCCAAGTGTTTTTGTTAGCCTCCTTGCCGTCGATATACATCGTGACAGAGGATTCGACAGCACTAATGGGGTCATAGACCACGACGACATGGGTCCACTTAGCAGTTTTGTAGGGAACCAAACTGGTCACATCAAGACCCGTGCTCCCGCCTGAACCTCGGAACATACGAAAGTTCCATCCGACAGGCTCACTACCGGTGTAGTCCTCGCTTGGTTTGCGTTGAAAGAAGACCCATCCTTGACGATCAGCACCCGAATAAGCGTAGCGATTGTTAATCGGGCATTGACCTGTTCCCGTCTGGTCGCTGGTTGGATAAAACCAAGCCTCAATAGTGAAAGGTTTGTCGTTGGAAGGATTCAATGCCGCGTTCCAAGGAATCTGAGTCCGCGAAGTGAAATCAAAAAAGGCAGCACGCCCTGAATCGCCAACGATAGCGCCAGGCACACTATGCACCCGCCCTAAATCATTAGTGGCATTAGCTGCAGCACCCGAACTGCCTTGGTTGGCATTTACAGTGGTGCGCACCGCCGCGCCATTGAGGCGGTAGTAGGCCGCAGGGGCATCAGAAGTAACCGCATCGGAGTAGTCGGCAGCGGTCAATATAAGTGAAAATTGAGGAGATGCCGCCAGTGCTAAAATGCAGATTGATGGAAGAATTTTTCGTCGATATCTTTTGAACATAATTTTCCCTGTCAAATTAGGGGCGCAGATTCCTCTACTCAAGAGTAATTTCAGCGACACGCTAGACGTTGCTGAAATATCATTCGAACGTAACTGAGTTAGCTGAGATTCAGTGAAGATCGAGCGTAATCCTACGCCCCATCCCCTAGTTTCCAATCCGCCTTCCGCGGGTACAGTCGACGCAGATGGACTCAATTAAACTGTCTCGAGAGCGACGTGGGCTCGCTAAAATCTAAACGCGAATCGCCGAATTTTAACAACTAGTGCTTACTTGCATTGAACTGCGATATATGCATGCTGCAGTCTATGTCACGCCCCGCTGCCCAAATCGCCCGTAGTTTGGAGAATCGTGAAGTTTTAAAACGCTTAGGCTCCGGCCGGACTGAACCCAAACAGACCGTCGATCGAGTACGCATCGTTTTGGGATGCCTGGAGAGCTTGCCCGTCCAGCAGGTCGCCCGCTAGTGCCACACACGGCCCAACACAGTCATCAAGTGGCGGAAGCGTTTTGCCAAAAAAGGATTGGTCGGCCCGAGCGATGCGCCCCGACCGGGAGCCAAGCCGGTTTATGGCGCGGACTTCCTCAACCGAGTCTTGGCCATTCTGGAAAAATCGCCACCGCCAGGACGGGCTTGCTGGAACGAGCCGGCGGTGGCCGCCGCCCTCAACGGATCAGTGCATGCCGTGTGGCGGGTCTTGCGCAAGGAGGGAATCTCTGTTTGCAGCGGTAACGCTCCTGGTGTGTCAGCACGGACAAGGAATTTGCCGCCAAAGCGGCGGATATTGTGGGACTCTATCTCAATCCGCCTGAAAAAGCATTGTTCATCAGTGTGGACGAAAAGCCCAGCATTCAAGCTCTGGAGCGGTCCACCGATTATGTGGAGACGAACAATAGCGAGCTGGTGCGCGGGTTCAAGAGCACTTCCAAAAGACATGGCACTTTGAATCTGTTTGCGGCTTTTCAAGTAGCCACCGGACATATCCACACCAGCACAACCACGCTCAAGCGCAGGGAGGAGCTTTTGCAGTTCACGAATCAGGTGGTGGCCGAAGCGCCCGCCGACGGACAGTTGCATGTGATTTTAGACAATTACTGCACGCACAAAAAATGCGAAGCCTAGCTGGCGGCGCATCCCAACGTCCATTTTCATTTTACCCCCATCTCGGCGAGTTAACTCAACTAGGTCGAGATCTGGTTTGGCATCCTGTCCCGCAAGGCCCTGCGCGGAGCGAGCTTCAAAAACATCGCCGAGCTGCGTCAGGCCATTGAGGCCTTCATAGCCGCTTACAATCCAAAAGCCAAACCGTTCAAATGGCGGAAGCGAGAAGTGAAGTGATCGCAGTTGCGAAATACTATCGTTAAGCTTCGCAATTAAACACTAGACTGTCGAAAATCATCTCCAAAATATTTCAAGCCCCTCGTTATTGGCAAAGCTTGCCCTGAATTACCGTTTTTAGATTTATTGCCCTGACCCCGACGCGTCCTTCGGGGAATCACTCGAGATTCGAGCGCAACGCACTGCTGGCAGTGCTATGACAGCCCATTGCCAGAGTGGTACGAGCAGAAACCATTTTCGCATATCCGGTAATTTAGAAAGAAACAAAAACGCATAGCTGTAGGCCACTAATCCGGCCACGGCTGCCAACAGTGTAGCAATGCCTAGGCGACGGATCTGTGAGGATTGACGTCCCCTCCATCCGGCAACAATCACGAGGAGGAATGGCAGAATTCCCCAAGGAAGAAGGAGCCCATAAATGGGTGACCCAGCCCGCCCAGGCTCGGTTGCCAAGGTGGTGAATATTCCCGCAGGAAGCCCTCCGCCCAGAGCGGCAACAAGAACAAAGACAAAGTCTGCAGGGAGCTGATGTTCTGGTAAACGTTCTTCCTGCGTTTGAACGGGCAAATCTCTCTCCTCTTTCATGGCTGTAGCCTCCTTCAGACAATCCAAATCAGCAAATTATTGATAGATGGCATGAGATCTAGCGGCCGCTCGGAACAAAGTTCAAGATAGGCCTCTATTTATGAAAAGACATTCTAATTCTTCATCGTCTCTAAGCGTGCGGTGCATTCACAAGTTGTCGGTGAATGAGCTGAACTACCGGTGGCAAAGAGCTCATAAAGCAGGGCGTGCTTAAAGAACTAGTATTGCAAGGGCGACGGATGGGATCTGAGGAAGTGGAGTGGTTACGGAGATGGATTGAGGAGCA
>SIAZ01000119.1 GCA_009695405.1 Pedosphaera sp.
GAGAGTCCCGAGCTTTTGAATTCAGTGATTAGCAGTTGGATTTCAGCAAGACCACGCCGCTTCCGAGACGGTTTAATTGAGTTCATTCGCTCAGGCTAAACCCAAGGAAGGCGAATTGGGAACCATGGGGTTCGGCGTACGCTTACAACCTAATGCCAAATTCAAAGAAAAATCAGCCCTACAAAACTCAATAAAATGAAAAAATCCGCTCAGAATCAGAAAACAGTAAAAATATCCTTGCCCTCTTACATAGCAGGTATTCCGGTGGCGGCACCCTTTCGATTGAGTGAGGAAGGGCGCGTCAAGATAAGATGTGAATTGTGTGCTCTGCCTGAGGAGGTGGTTGTGATTATTTCCTGTCGCTTAGACTCTTGGAAAGGGCATGAGTTCCTTTTTCAGGCGCTTGCGCAGGTTCGTAAAGGAAATCAGTGGAAGCTATGGGTTGTGGGTGGTGGACAAGCATCGGGTGATGCAAATCGAAGACGCCTTCTTGAGTTACTGGCAGGTGAGCTTGGATTAACTGATTGCATTCGTTTCCTCGGACACCGAGACGATGTCTGGAAGCTCTTGCAGGCGGCAGATATCCATTGTCAGCCTAATTCGGGACCAGAGCCGTTTGGTATTGCGTTTGTCGAGGCTCTTTATGCTGGGATTCCGGTTGTTTCGACATCTATTGGAGGAGCTCTTGAAATTGTTACATCGGATTGCGGCATTCTAGTGCCACCTAGGGACAGTGTGGCATTGGCAACTGCTCTCACCGGCCTTATTGAGAATTTGGAGTTAAGACGATCATTGGGGAGTGCTGGACCGAGTCGAGCTAGACTTCTGTGCGACCCTGATCAGCAGGTCGCTGAGATTGAACGCGTCTTATTAAGCTGCTCGCGGCTTTGAGGTTAGGCTTAATGTTTGAGGATAGCATTCACAAGGATGGTTTCTTGAAGTTCTCGGTGGGTGAATAGAGTAAGCGTACGCTCAATCCTCCATCACCCCTACGAACCACCATGAGGTCGCCGGCATGGACGTCGAGAGCGAGTTTAATTTGCCGATAGGGAATCGGCTGAGCTAGTTGAGTTGGTGGAGCCTCGGGGAGAAGATCTACTGCAATGAAAACTGGCAACGGTGGGTCCGAGGCCAAGATTTGAGACGATGAAGAATTCAAATGTCTTTGCATGGGCAGAGGACTACCTTCAACTTTGTTCTGGTCGGCCGCTACCTCTCATGCCATCTATCAAAAAAAAACGAAGGCCGGTCGTGTGACCGGCCTTCGAGGATGTCAAGAGGTTCGGTGTTTGAACCTCTGAGGCGTTTATTGGTAACGAATTACCAATTTATCACCCACGATACTGATACCGGTGACGGTCACTTTGGGTTGGATAGAGAAGAAACCTTGGCTGCCAGAGGTGGGCAGGTTTGCGGTGATAGTCTTGGTAGCAGCATCGATAACAACGCCGGTTAAGGCAGTAGCACCGAAGGCGGCGGGGGGATTTCCTGCGCTGATATTGACCGCAGCATCACTGTAAAGAGTGCGACCTGCGACACTGACACCGACGCGAAAGACGGCGGTAAGATCCGCTTGAACCGTTGGGAAAAAGCGGTAGGAAGCCCCGTTTTCATTGGGTAGATTAACGAATCCATTCCCATCGTTTCGTTGCCATTGGTAGGTAAATGGAACCTGAACTCCTTGTCGTGCCGCGGTACCGGCGGCTTCTAAAACCACCTGCTGCGGAGCGGAGCTGTAAGAGAGGCTCATGTTTTTAACGATCCAGCTGGGGGTCTGAGCAGTGGAGCAATCATCCCAACCACCTAGGAACTCGACCACGACGGTATCGTTTTTCTTAAAGGCACCTAAGATAGCGACACTGGTGATGAATGTTTCCTGCGAATAACCCGGTGAATCGGCGTTGAATGCCCGTTGATCTTTGAGGATGCCATTGCCGATAATGACTGTGTTGGCGTAGCCGTTGGCAGTGAAGTTAGCTGCCGGCACATTGGTGAAAGCGCCGCCGTTGATGCTAATGCGGACTTGACCACCGTCGTAAAGATCGCCCTCGAATGAGTACCGATGAGCAAACTTAAGGGTGACTGTCTGGTCTTGAGGAATGACGAATGGAGTGCTCTGCAATCGAGAATTGTAGGGGCCTCCGCAGCCGCTTACGGCACCGTCGGCCACCCATCCGCCCGCACCTGGATTGTACACCCAAGGACCCGGAGGTTCAGGGGTGGTGTTGGTCACAGAAAAGCCAGCATCAGTGTTGGAGAAGTCAAGGCTAGCAAAGTTGATAGAGGTGGAGGGGAGGACACGGTCTGGATTTCCGGGCAATTGAGTGAAGGCCAGTTCCGCATTCGGATCTGAGTAGGAGGAGAGGAACTGTCCCTCGATAGGGGCTAGGCTTGCGGCAGCAGTGGCGTCCGTCGATTTGCGCCAAGCTAAACGCAACCAGTCGCCGCCGCCGCCCTCTTTGAGATAGACAAGAATGGCATAATGTTTGCCGGCTTGAAGAGAAATGGGAGTTGCCGTGGTTGCGGTATCACCGGCGTCTGGTTCATAGAATCCATTACAGCAACCCGTCTCGAAGGCAATGGGGCTATCGGTGAACGGATCGGGCATTGTCTCGCTGGTGCTCAAGAAGACGCGTGATGCATCGTCGGAAGCCAAAAAGAAGTAGTAATCGCCCGTTTCCTTCGGGGTAATGTACCCGGAAATTTTTGCTAAATAGTTTTCATGACTATCGTCTGGGAAC
Organism: Pedosphaera sp.; assembly: GCA_009695405.1. Classification (GTDB taxonomy): domain Bacteria; phylum Verrucomicrobiota; class Verrucomicrobiia; order Limisphaerales; family UBA9464; genus SXXZ01. The sequence goes on from SIAZ01000119.1 coordinate 2,742, forward strand.
ACGGTTCGTGTATCAAATTTACCGGTGATAGCCCCCAAGGTAGTCGGAGTTCCGGCGAGCACACGTGGATCGGATAAACCGCCGGTGAGAGCCGAGTCTGCAGCGCCTGGGATATTGTCATAATGTTCGAAACGCAGTGTTCCCGTGACAAGCGCCCAAGAGCCAAAGGTGATGGAACTGCCGACAGCAATCGTGGAGGCTGGGGACATTTGGTCCTTCACTCCAGAGAGGGTGACGGTATAGGTCTGACCTGGGGTTTGGGCAGAAGTGGTGAGGAGTACGCTGTCATCATTGACTGTGCCGGCTGGGCTGAAGAGTTTAACACTAGTGACAGTGAGGCCAGGGATCGTGTAATTGGCTGCATTTTGAGCACTGACTGGATCGAGCGGTTTGGACAACCAGATCCGAGCCGTTGTTAAGTTGGCGAGGCCTGCGGCATATTTTAGGGCCGGAGCAATTCCATCGGGAGCAAGAACAGCAACAGCGATGTTGGTACTGGTCACCGATCCGTAGGGGTTGGTGACCACGACATCATAACTTCCAGCATCGGTAAGGGCGACACCGTTGATAGTGAGGGTGGAGGATGTTTGTCCAGCGATAGGCGATCCGTTGCGACGCCATTGGTAAGAAAGCGGTGGAGTGCCTGCGGCGTTGGCAGTGAGGGAAAGCGTGTAGCCCGCATAGAGAGAGCGCGCTGGAAGCGAGGGTTGGCCGCTCAGGCGAGGAGCGATATTAGCCGAATGATAAGTGGAGAGGACTTGGGCTGCGGTCAGGGCTTTATCGAAGATAGCAACCTCGTCAATGAAGCCTTTGAAGTTATCTCCAGCGGCGCCGAAGATGCCGCCTCCACCGATATTAAAGAGGTAAGTGCTTTCGCCGTAAGATTCGAGAGGTCCAGTCATACGTCCAACTTCCTTGCCGTTGGCATAGACCACCGTCGAGGTAGCATCACCTGTAACCGCGATGAATCCCCACTCATCATCATCAAAGGGGTAGGGGCCTTTGATATTGCCTCCGCGAGCATTGACCCAGAGTTCGAAGTTGGCACCAGCATCGGCGTCACCAAACTCGAGGAGATCGTTTTGTCCGAAGTAACCGCCGCGACCGCTCTTGATAGCTCCACGCTTAATCCAGCCGAGCATCGTAAATGCGGTCATGCCGTTCATCGAATACGGGGTGCCGACGAAGCCGGCTGATCCGTTGAATTCACCGGCATTGTTAGCGGTGGTAAAGCCGCTCAGTGAGGGCGGCCTTGGACCGGCAGCGGCCGACAGCATTCCGGGGTTGTAGCTGCCATTAATGCTGGCACCTACATTGCCGGAATTGACAGCGACCGGCAGGGTAGTTGGCGTGGTAAATGCGACCTCATTCAGGCGGTAGTAGGCGAGCGGTGCGTCAGCCAGCACCAGCGACTCATAAGAGGACGATGGGTTGGCGGCGGTACCGTTGGCGTAACGCGCAGCGATGGCGGTTGCGGAAAGCGCTTTGGGGTAGACGGCGGCTTCATCAGCGGCGCCAGTCCACCAGAAGGAAGAGTCGGCCCGTCCACCAATTCGGAAGCCGCCTGAGGCACCTGGGATATAGCTAGTCGGTTTACCCTCGGCAGCCTTAACGCCGTTGATGTAGAAGAGAGTATCCGTGCCGTCGTAGGTGAAAGCGAGATGATACCAGGTGCCTGAAACCGGAGCGGTACCGCCGCTAATGTTGAGCGAGGTTGCGGTGCCGTTATTATTGTACATTCGCAAGTTCCAGCCTGTTGCCGATTGATAAATCAACCATCCAGTGCGCGGATTAGCAAATTGCCCCGAAGAAATGGCGCAGGTCAGATCGGTCCCTGTTTTTTCTGCAGCGGGTTGAAGCCAAACTTCCGCCGAAAATGGTGCGGCAGGATTCATCGAAGGCAGATAGGGCACAAAGGTCGAGGCATCGGCAGAGCCATCATAGGAGGCGGCACCGTCAGTCCGGCCAGCGAGCGCTCCAGGGGCGGGATGCACAGCGGCACCGGTGTAATAACCGATTGCAGCAGCACCTAGGGATCCTAGATTGACCGCGGAATTGCCGTTGGGAACGGTGACCGATTCGTTCAATCGCCAATTGGCGACAGGCCCGAGTCCGGTGACTGTGGAGGCGTAGTCGGCCATCACAGGAGCCGAGGCGCTGTGCAAGAGCGCCATCAGGCTGGTGAGTTTCAGGAGGTTTTTTTTCATGATTGCTTGAGTTTTACTGATCTGGAAATGAGTGCCATGATTGTGGGGATCTGGTTACTTTTTGAAAATTCGCAATGAAGTCAAGAGAGTGCTTGAAATTTGTCTTAGATGTCGGAGCTAATCTCTAAATTGAGCACATTTTAAAAAGTCGGCTTTAAAGAATATGACGAGGTTTGGTCTTGAGTTTTATATGTGCCCCCTACGGAATCTGGGATTCTATTCTCGACACTTTTGCCTCTTGTTTTGTTAATCGCCTCCTGCGCCTCCAAACCGATAGCGACTCGTCGAGTTCCTCGAGTGGGAGACGCTGATTTTCCCAAAGAGAACAGAGCAAGTCGGCATCTCGAAAAGGTGAATCAGGTGAAAGCCGGAAAGTATGACTTGGTATTTATTGGTGATTCGATCACTCACACGTTGGGAGATATGCCCGGAACTATTTATGAACCCTTAAAAGAAGTTTGGGATCGGCACTTTGCCGCATGGCGCGCGATCAATTTGGGGCATAATGGATTTCGGACTGAAGAAATTCTCTGGAACCTAATGAATGAGGAGTTGGAGTTTAATCCTTCACCCAAGGTCGTGGTTTTGCTGATTGGAACTAATAATACCGACGATCGAAATTTTTCGCATGTACACACCTCCCAACATGTAGCGGAAGGGACTGGTGCCATTGTCAGCCTGATTCGCCAGAAGCATCCATCGACTAAAATCCTTATTCTGCGCATTTTCCCGCGGGGCGGTGACGCTCAGCAAGGGTTTGCGGCGCGAGTTTTCCACGCCAGTCCTCAGTGCATTGAAACATGTCGAGATGCGGGGTTATTGACACGACGATTGGCCGATCGAAAGAAGGTGTTTTGGAAGGATATTGGGGCTGTTTTGTTGCGGTCGAATGGGTCTATTAGTACCGATAGGATGCCTGATTTATTGCATCCAAACCAAGCAGGGGCAGAAGCGTGGGTGCAAGCTATCGAGCCCGAGTTAACCCGGTGGTTGGACTAAGCAAAAGGATCAGGCGAGAATCCCGCGGATAGGTTGAGCTTCGGTAACACCGGTTAATTTTTGGTTCAAACCGCCGTGGAAATAGGTCAACCGCTGGTGATCTATGCCCATTAGCTGAAGGACAGTGGCATGCAGATCGCGGAGGTGATGTGGATTTACGGCCGCGGCTTCTCCCACTTCATCGGTTTCGCCGTAACTGGTCCCTGCTTTTACACCCCCCCCCGCTAGCCAGTAGGTAAACCCTTTAGGATTGTGATCGCGCCCACCTGGTTTGCCGCCGGTATTAAAGGTCTCCGAAACAGGCATCCGCCCAAATTCACCTCCCCAAACAACCAGCGTTTCGTTGAGGAGTCCGCGTTGTTCTAAGTCGGAAAGAAGTGCGGCGATAGGTTGATCCACCTCCGGGCAATGAAGTTGGAGATTTTCTTCGATACCTTGGTGGCCGTCCCACGTATTTTGGCCTCCGGCTGCACCGCCGCCAGAATAGATTTGGATGCAACGAACCCCTCGTTCAACGAGTCGTCGGGCGGTGAGGCATTGGCGACCGAACGGCGCTGGCCCCTGTGCAAAGGGGTGCCAGTCCGGTTTAGGCGCGTGAACGCCGTAGGCTTCGAGAGTGCGTGGGTCTTCTTGAGAGAGATCAAGTGCTTCTGGGGCCGTGGATTGAAGTCGAAAGGCGAGCTCATAACTGGCGATGCGCGCGGCGAGTTCAGAGTTGTCTGCTCGAGCCCGAGAGTGAGTGCTGTTAAGATCGTTAATGAAGTCAATTTCGTGACGTTGACGTTGACGGGTTATTTCAGAGGGAGGACGAAGATTTAAAATAGGTTCACCCGAGGTGCGTAAGACTGTTCCTTGATGTACCGCGGGCATGTAACCATTGGCCCAGTTAGGGGCGCCTGTGGTGGGGCCACCGCGCGGATCTAGCATAACGACAAAGGCGGGGAGATTTTGGTTTAAGGTACCTAACCCGTAGCTCAACCACGCTCCCACTGAGGGATGGCCTTGCAAAATACGACCACTGTTCATTTGTAGCACAGCACTGCCGTGGGCAAAGGAATCACTATAGAGCGATTTAACCACAGCCAGTTTATCCATGTGTCGAGCGATTTGTGGGAAGGCATCTGAGCACCATAATCCCGACTGCCCCTGTTGACGAAAGGTGCGTCGGCTCGCTTGAAGAATTGCTTGGGTTTTGGAGTTGCGACGGAACTCGTTGCTGATGGTTTGACCATCTCGTTTTTGTAGTTCGGGTTTGTAATCGAAAAGGTCCACTTGAGAGGGGCCTCCAAACATAAACAGAAAAATGACTGACTTTGCTCGTGTGGGATTATGAGGAGGCTTTGGTGTTAAGGAGTTTTTGGGTGTTTGTTGTTGGAAGGGTCGTTGTGATCCAAAAAAGCCGTCCGCTTCAAGCAGTGAGGTCAAGGCGAGACCGGTGAATCCGGCGCCTATGTCCCAGAGGAAATGGCGGCGCGGTTGGAGGTGGTCGGCTGGGTTCATATCAGCAGAGGTTCAGAAGGTTTAAAGGAAGGCGAAGGGCCTTCGTTAAAAGCCAGAGGCTAGTCCGCATAGATAAGTTCGCTGAGGTTAAGTAAGGCTCGGCAAAAGCTCTGGAGGGCGATGCCGTCTGGATCGGATTTCTTTTCGAAATGGGCTCGATTTGTTTGATCTTTAATCAGCTGTAAAGAGCGCCTCTGTTCGGCGCGGTCGGGTGGGCGTTGCAGGGCAAGTTGGAAGCCTCGACGAATGCGGTTTTCGACTTGAGGGCCTGCCTCTGTGCGAAGTCGGGTGGCGAAGTTGCTGGATTGAATTTGGACAAAAGTATCGTTCAAAAGCGTTAGAGCCTGAGGGGCAACGGTGGTGGTGGGGCGTAGGCCAGAAGCGGAGGTGCTATTGGCGAAGTCAAGACAGTCCAGCAAGGGTATCTTCAAAGCCCGTTTCACCACCAAGTAAACACTGCGCCGATTTTGTTCTGAAGCGACACTCTCTTCCCAGCCTTTACCAGACGAGTCTTGGGTGGCATGGACTTCTTTGGGTAAGGTGGGAAAGACGCTGGGCCCGCCTTGTTTAGGGTTAAGTGAGCCGCTGACAGCCAACATGGAATCGCGGATGACTTCGCTTTCGACTCGGCGAAGGGATTGCCGCCAGAGATGGCGGTTCTCCGGATCAACGACGAGTCCATGAGACCGGGTAGGGCGTGATGACATTCGGTAGGCTCGACTGGTCAGGATATGTTTGTGGAGGCGTTTTAGGCTCCAACCGCCGGTAACAAAATTTAAGGCGAGATGGTCTAGTAGTTGCGGATTAGAGGGAGCAAGCCCAGTGAGACCAAAGTCGTCCGGAGTAGGTACAAGGCCGGTACCGAAGTGATGTTGCCAGACTCTATTGACGAAGACGCGCGCGGTCAGTGGATTTCTAGCATCGGCAATCCAAGCGGCGAGGGAGGTTCGACGACCGGTGCTGGTGTTGCTGTGAGCTTTGATTGGAACTAGCGGTGCCGGAAATCCCAAGGCCGCTGGCACAGAGGGATAGACCTCGATTCCAGGAGAGTGAGGTTCGCCTCGAGTAAGCACAAAAGTTGGCTTGAGAGGCTCTCCTGATTCGCTGATGGCAAGTGCCATATCAAACGGAGCTTTAGACTCACCGATTTGTTTAATTTCGTTTTCGATTGTTTTACGGACTGTCCCCTCTTGGGCGCTTGCCAAGCGCTGGGTGGCTTCAGTGAGACGTTTCCGTCGATTCTGTTCCCAAATTTTTAGTTCTAGAGGACTGGCTAAGGAGCGCACGATCCGTCCTGTTCCACGACCGCCACCTCCAGTGTGATGAAGCCCGTAGCCGTCAATATTGCGAATAAAACTGAGTAAAGAATAATAGTCAGGCTGACTAATAGGGTCGAATTTGTGGTCATGACAGCGAGCGCAACCTAGGGTAAGTCCGAGAAAAGCAGTGCCGGTAGTGCTCAAAATATCGTCTAAATCATCGTATTCGGCGCCCACTGTATTGTCGGGTTCATCATCCCAGACATGGAGTCGATAAAATCCAGTAGCGATGAGGGCATCACGACGTTCCTTCAGGCTGATCGAAAAGTCTGCCTCGGTAGAGTCGACCCATTCGTCACCCGCGATTTGTTCGCGGATAAAGCGATCATAGGGTTTATCGGAATTAAAAGAATCGATGACATAATCTCGATAACGCCAAGCGTTTGGTTTTGGGCCGTCGCGCTCATATCCATTGCTTTCAGCATAGCGGACCAGATCGAGCCAGTGTCGCCCCCAGCGTTCACCATAGTGTGGCGAGGCGAGAAGGCGATCTACCAAAGCAGCCCAAGAGAAGTCAGTAGGTTGGCGCTCGAAAGTGCTGACATCTTCGGGAGAGGGCGGGAGTCCAATGAGATCAAAGAAGAGTCGACGAACTTGTTCCCTTGGGGTGGCCGGTGGATTCATGCTGAGCTTTTGCTTATGTAGGTCGGCTAGAATGAAGGTATCGACAGGGTTTAGGGAGTTTTTTGTGGGGGATTGAACCGTGGGGACACTGGGAAGCGTCACAGGTTGAAAAGCCCAATAGGCGCGATCTTTTTCAGTGAGTTGAAAAGGGCGGGGCCTAAGCTTCGGTTGAGTCTCGGCTTCGAGATGGAAACAACCCATCCAGCGAAGGAATCCGAGGATCGCAATAAACTGCCGCCACGAAGTTGATGGGAATGAGGATGGAGTCACAGGGAGTGCTGGAGAACCATTCACCGTCCGAATCCTTTCGGTCGAGCGAGATGTTTGAGGCTGTTAGACGGGAATCGAGGTTGGGCGATTGTTTGAGAGATAGTTCCCAGAGAGTGTGGGATGCGTGGGTGTTATTTCCCAAAAGCAAACTCGCGGTTGGAGGCAGGCAAAGTCAATACACCAAGAACGGGCTGAAAATCCGATAAAAATGCGATGAATCAAAGAACGAAATGGTTGGCTCAAATGTTGCTGGAGTGGTTTAGGTTTGTTGCTAAAGATGATGCCTCGTTGAATTAGTTTTCAGTTCATATCCCTGCCAGGGATCAAGTGCGCGAATAATCCAGACTGTTATAAAGCTAGTATTAAATGAAGACTCACGTGACCGCGGAATTGATTGACACTGGGTTGACTCAACCTGCGCAACTTCACCGTTGTCATTCAGAGTTACTCGGTGTGGTCAGAGCGAATAGAGCCTACCGATTGGTTGCTGTTCAACCGATTGTTGCTGGCACAGTTTTGTTGCAGATTGAGGGCAAGTTGACACAACGGCCCACTCGGTACTCGGTTCAAATCGAAGAGGGGTGTCACATTGACCTCGATGAGGGGCACAGTTCGGAAGAGATACTTGATCGTCACTTCTGGCGTTTTATGAATCATAGTTGTCTTCCCAATACAGTGATCCATGGGCAGGACGTCATTGCCTCTTGCCCAATTGAGCCTTGGAAAGATGTGACCTTTAATTATACCATGACCGAATTTGATATGGCCGAACCTTTTGAGTGTCAGTGTGGAAATCAGGGATGACTAGGAACCATTCTTGGATTCAAATATTTAGGCTCCGTCCAGCGCGAGCATTTACGATCCGTCTTGGCGTCGCACCTGAAGCGCCTTCTCCCCTTGGACGATAGATGTAGGGCAGCATGACCCATTTTCAAACCGGAACGACTTACGCGGATTCCTCTGATGGAGATCAAGGTTTGCTTTTGTTCTCATTTTTGGAGCGCACTACCCAGCGTTGGCCCGGTGCATTCACAAGTTGTCGGTGAATGAGCTGGACTACCGGTGGCAAAGAGCTCATAAAGCAGGGCGTGCTTAAAGAACTAGTATTGCAAGGGCGACGGATGGGATCTGAGGAAGTGGAGTGGTTACGGAGATGGATTGAGGAGC
>SIAZ01000120.1 GCA_009695405.1 Pedosphaera sp.
CCGAAATCTTCGACTACATTGAAATCTTCTATAACCGCCAGCGCCGTCACACCTCCCTCCGAGGCCTTTCACCCGCTCAGTTCGAACTCAAAAATAACTAACCAATAACTCCCTTTTCTCTGTCCGTTTTATCGAAGCAGGCCCACTCAGGTCTATCTTGAGGTCGGTCAGACCGATCTTCGCAAGTCCTTCGATACGCTGGCCGGGGTTGTTCGCAGTTCGCTTCAATTGGCCCCTCTTTCGGGTCACCTTTTTGTCTTCAGCAATCAACGTCGTAATCGTGTCAAAATTCTTTTCTGGGATAAGTCGGGTTGGTGGCTTTGCGCTAAGCGCCTAGAATCAGGCACTCTTGCCTGGCCTGACTCGGCGGAGCGAGTTATCAAGCTCTCAAATGAACAACGGACGCTGCTCCTGAGCGGAATCGATTTGAGTCAAACGCGGGTACGTCCATGGCTCAATCACCTCGGCAAAGAAGACTAAGAGACCCACCCTAGACACTCCTCTTTTTAAGGCAAAATTCAGATGCTTAACTCAGTATAAAAAGAGGCGAAAATCTCTTGTTATTAAGGGACAAGGATCAAAGTCCAGTGCAAGCGCCGATGCCTCCGCAGGTGATTGAAAAAGGACTCTGCAGCCTCGGCCTGTTGGCTCACGCGGTTCTCGCAGAGTACTTCGAGCACCGTCCGCTGTATCGAATGCAACAAGAATTAACGCGCAACGGCGTGGAAATCACCCGCACAACTTTGGCCGATTGGGTTGATGCAACCGCCGTAGCACTCGAACCGATTTACAAGGCGATCCAGACGGATTTAATCGGCGGCAATTATCTTCAGGTCGATGAAACTCCGGTGCGAGTGATGGATCCGGAAGTGAGAGGTAAAACCGCTTCGGGTTGGCTCTGGGTTTACGCACGACCGAAAGGCGGTGTGCTCTTCGTTTTTCAAAGGAGTCGAAGACGAGCTGGGCCGGACGAAATACTGAAGACATTTAATGGAACAATCCAAAGCGATGGGTACGCCCTTTACAGAGCGATGGAACGGGATCGACCGGGACTCAAACGGTTAGCGTGTTGAGTGGGTCGATCCTCGGCGAGAGGATCTATCAATAACTCATAATCCTAATCGGCGCCGTAACTCGGCTGCAACGGGTTGGCTTGGCCGGAGTGCGCTGAGGCGATCCAAAATTCGTCGCGCTCCCTCAGGATCAGAACGGCCTCGAAGGGATGCGCGGCTCAACATTTGTGCGTAGCCACTCGTGAAATCTGGGCTTCGAAGAACGCTTTCGAAAAAAAAGGCCTCCGCACCCGTTGCATTACCTTCGGCTTCCAAAATTAACCCTCTCAAGTAAGCGTCACGTGCTTCTAAATAAGCGGTAAACCGTTGCCTCCAATCGGGTGTTGCCCCAGCCAATAGTTCTGTTGGAACTGCTCGAGCCCGATCTAATAAAGGTCCTAGCAATGTCTGGCCTAGGGGTAATGACCCTGCCAATGTTCGGGGTGATTGAAAAAGTACGATCGGATGATTATCAGTGTTGAGCTTTGCTCCAAGGGAGAAGGCTCGCAACCAAGTTGCATCGGCAAACCAACTTCCCAAAACCGGCCATATTTCTACCAAGGCTAACGGGCGTAGGGCTTCCTTTAGGACTGGATTAGCAATGCGACCTTGGAAAATATCAGGGTCGAATCGAAGCGGCCCCGAACCTCCGACCAACCCTAAAACTGGGGTGTCTGCATTCAATCGTAGTAACAAGGCGTCGGCGTCGGGAAAGACTGACAGGAAAGTCGCCGTAATGGTTTTGAGGGTAGCTAAATCCAGTTGGAATAAGGGCAACCATTGGCAAAAAATTCCCCCTACTTCCAATCGTGCACGGACCGCTTCAAAATGTTCTTTAGTATAAAGGCCTCCGGCACCATCTCGTGCTGGGTGAAATAGGTCGGCGATAACCACATCATATGAGTTTCGGGAGGCTCGTACAAAGCGACGTGCATCGGCTATTTCTAATTTAAGACCGGGCGCCAAAGCATTGTGCGGCGCAAAGGTGGATTGGACGAGTGCCACCTCCGGAACCAGTTCCACTCCATCGGCGACTAAACTTGGATGTGTTCCCAACGCAGCAAATGAAATGCCTGTACCGACGCCGAGAAAAAGGGCGCGGCGCGGCGTTGGATGAAACAAGAGCGGAAGATGACCGTGCCGACGTTCGGCAAGAGTGGAGCCTGTTCCACCCATAGTGAATCGGTTGTTCACTCGGAGAATGCGGTTTCCATCGGCTTGCTGAAGAGTTGTGACAGTATCGGAAGGCCCTTCGACTAAGGTAAGTATGTGGCCACCGGGTGCAGGAAATTGAAGATGAAGATCTTTCGGTAACTGAAAGAGAATGCCGAGGGCAACTGCAGCACCGAACCACCACCGGGGCCCTATACGCTGTAGTAACCCGAGATAGCCAAATCCCAACAAAAAAAGAGTCCACCGTGATCCTAGCCAAGGGAAAAATCCGAGTCCGACTAAGGCAGGTGCCAAAGCACCACCGAGCAGGTTCCAAGCTAATCCTCGCCCTAAACCTGTTTCAGATTGTCGGGCCGCAGTCGCGAGACAACTGAATAAAAGGCCCATGATAAGTGCGGGAGGGCCCATCACCGCGAATGCGACGAGAAATTCAGCCGACAACATCCCTGACGGCGTCTCATTTAAGAAATTTCTCAAGATGGAATAACCCTCAGGGCTCATTCTCAGCACCCACCCTCCTAGTCCCAGTGAAATTGCCATAGCAATGAGGAGTGCCGGCAACGAGCGTCTCGCATCGGGGGCTAGGCGGTTCTGCAATCCAGCGCCGACCGCAGTGGTTAGTAGGTAGGCAATAAGAATTCCAGCATAGGTAAAGACGGTGTTTTCCAATACCTGCCCCAATAACCGTGTGGCCAGTATTTCATAACCGATACCCAGTAAACCGGTCGCCCAAAGAAGCAATCGAAGACGTGATCCATCCACATCGATATTGACATCTTTCTTGACCGCAGAGGCCACCTGCGTCCATTCGGTGTTCGGTTGGGAGCGAGACCGTCCGATCTGGAAAAGGAGTAGACCGCAGAAAACATGAAGCCCTGCGAAGAATAGAATAGCACCCGACACACCAAGGGAGGGCTGAATCAAAAACACAGAAGCTGCAACACCGAGAACGGCCCCCAGAGTGTTGACGGCATAAAGCGGGCCCAATCGGCAACCGTCTTGTTTGAGCATCGACACCCACCGTTCTAGGGTTGGCAGGGTCGCGCCCATGGCCAAGGTTGCAGGGAGTAAGCTAACAGCTGGGATAACAAAGCAGGTGAGCCAATGAAGCCAACGGACAGGTGTCGGCCCCAATATCTGCCACGATAAGGCGGCCGCTTGAGGAATAATCCAGACTGTCGTCACGGCCCAAAGAGCAATGATTCCCTCGAGTCGCGCACACTGAAAGATGGGGTTGTGTGCATTAAATTTCCGTCGCTGTGCCCATGCCGCGCCCCCGGCTAATCCGGAAAAAAAAACGGTTACAACCCCGAAAGTTGAAGGCATCTCATGCCCTAACCCTAGCGAAAACAGGCGAGTCCAAGCCATCTGAAGTCCTATACCCGCTGCGCCTGAAAGGGCGAAGACGAAGTGAAGGAGGATCAGAGTCCATCGATTGAAAAGGCGTCGTGCCGGCGGCATGGCGGAGCTAATTTAGCTTAAAAGTACGACAGTAGGAACTTCGCCTTCTCGCCAAGGGAAAAAATCGGAAGGACTATATGGAATCGGGTATACGGTACCCTTTCCGATACGCAGGCTTCAGGAGGGAGTTGGCGGCGTCACTATTGGTAAATCGTTCGCGAATACCATCAAAGATGAGCTGCTTTTGACCAACTCGATACGAGGTGTTTGCCATATGAACAAGGCAGGCGCTGTGATGAGATTGCTCAATTGCGGCGTTGGGCTTCTGACGTGAGCGGATGCAATCAATAAAATTAGGTTGATGCCACTTGTCGGGGAAGTAGCCCTTATCCTGATCTATTATTTTCCCCCCTTCGGTTACCACCTGCCATCCGCATCCGTGACGACCTAAATACATTAAGGCTTTGGTCCCATAAATTTCCACCCGCGTGGCTGAAGTTGGCCAGTGCGGCCACTTATCCCCAAAGCGAACTTCACCGGGGAATTTACGCATATAATTGGTAGCGTTCCCACTCTCGCAGGTCAGTGCATAAGTGCCATAATCGTAGGTAATACACTGAAATTCCGGCACTTCACGTTTAGATTGATACGCATAATTACCACCAATACAAAGGACGGATTTCGGATGTGCCGGATCGCCGAGCACCATCCGAGTGAGGTCCAGTTGATGGACGGCGTCATCGGCAAGTGTACCCCCTTTGTAATCCCACCAAGGATGCCAGTTCATATGGCGACCTGGGTTATAGGGAACCTTGGGCGCTGGCCCCAACCACGCATCCCAGTCGAGTCCCTCGGGTATGGCAGTGTCAGCCACCGGGTTCCATCGTGATCCATCAAGCATGTTGTAAACTTTAACATGGACAATCTGCCCTAGTTTTCCGCTAGCAATATAGTCCCGCGCGGAAGCCGCGTAAGGGCCACTGCGATTTTGGAAACCCACTTGGACAATCCTCCCATACTTGCGCGTCGCTTCGATCATTTTGCGACCTTCCCAAATTGAATTGGATGGGTTTTTTTCGACGTACACATCCTTCTCTGCCTGACAGGCCCAAACCGTCGCCAATGAATGCCAATGTTCCGGTGTCGTAATGACCACTGCATCGACCTCGCGATCATCCAAAGCAATTCGCATATCGGAAATGCGTTTAGGAGCTCTCTTTTGGACCGCCGTTAGGTCCTTCATAATGCCCGCGCCGCGATCCTTCCAAATATCGCAGACGTATTTGAATTCCACTCCCGGTAAACGGGACATCCCAGAAGAATGGTTCGAACCGCGGCCTCCAGCACCAATGAGGGCGAGAACAATCTGTTTGGAGGGGCTTTGCGCCTGCACGGCACTTCCCTGAGAAACCAAGGTCGATCCGACAGCAAGGGTGCCGCTGGCGGTTAAAAAGTGGCGGCGGGTTACAGAGGGTGAACTCATAGCGGGTAGGAAGGATTCAACAGTAGAAGTTGACTCTTTTTAAATGTAAGAGTGCTTTTGATCCATCAATGAAATAACTTATTTTTTTACTAAAGTGCTCCGATCAAGAGATTCTCTATCAGAGCTCAGCAGGATCACAGTTCGGCCAAAGACTATCCGTAAATGGCGAGAAACTGTTTCCTATAAACTGCTTCCTGCTCAGGTAAGTGGGTCCGCAAGGTCTCTTTGCAGGTGGCTCCGTGTTGAAATCGCCGCTTCTCGAATGCGGGCATATCGACCCCAAACACTTGCTTAACTCCGCGTCGAGCCACCTCGCCTTTTAACGAATAGAGGGTGGAAACGTCGTACCCAGTCAGATCAATAAATGGCATAGCTTCACTCACAGAAATCACTGGGCGAGACATTAAGGGACTATAGCCGTCAAAGCCGAACTTTCGCCCCGGCGCATAGGTTCGCACGTACCCACGACTCAATCCGCCACTGTAGGTCAGTGAATGTTTGATACGCCCCACCCCCCAGCCCTCGTGATATAACATCAGATTGTGAACCACTGAGCGAATGGTCAATTCTGGGTTCTCTTCAATCGGATAATCTTTCAGATTCTCATCACCGCCGTCCCCGTCAAAAAGATGCTTCCAATCCGAATATAGCTGCCGAATTCCCCCGCAAAGAGCCAATCCCATGGTGCCGCACTCGACGTCCAATGGCTTGTAGTCTTCGAGTACTCTCAGAGTCTCCGCATAGTTTAGTTCGGAACTTGCCGCCGGTATTTCCTCAAGGAAAAGATTCAGTCCTAGGCGTCCTAGAAAATCACGAGCCTGCGCTAAATCTGGGCCATCCCCGTAGCTTAAAGTGAAAGCCTTAAGCCGTGATAAATTCATCCCAAGTCGGCGCATCCCAAAATAGGTAGAGAGGAAGACGATCCCACTATCTACCCCGCCAGAGAAGGCCACTCCTATCGGTTCACTCTCTGGAATTGAGGCTAATTGCGTCGCCACCTCATCCGCCAAGGCACCGATATAGCGACGGCCGATCTCGTCTAAATCGGCAGGTAATGAATTTCGGACCGGAGTAAAATAGCGGGTGTACACCGGATCTGGATCTGGGCATCCGACCAGTTGAATCTCAATGACGTAATGGGCAGGGACCATTCGCGTGTAGCTAGGATGAAACTGGTCCGCCAATCCCTCACGCTGGAGTTGCTGGTAAATAGCATCCATACGATCGGCGACAATCAAGGCCGGGCCTGCGGCGCGTTTAGCCAAAAAATAACGCATCGGGCGATCCAGCGATCGTGCCATCCGAACTGTCTTCCCTTCACGGGCTAATAAGGCAAAGGAGCCTTCGATTTCAGCCACTTGACTGGCGTCACCCGAAAGGACACGAGCCCGAGCCTCTTCGATGGTTAGGTTGCGAAGTCGGTTCTGTGACGGATCAAGGAGATCGACGACCTTCTCAATATATTGATGAAGCATAAAAATGGATAGTTGAGGGTTCCGTCAAAGATGGCAACGCCAAAAACTAGGCCCGTGCGCCGCGACTGCATTCACAGGCTATCGCCTCTTAGTGCGGTCGATCGTCTTTTCTCCGCGAAAGTTGTTTCTTAAAATCGACTCTAACGCAAATGGGTTGCGACAAGTTCGATTCTTCAACGTGTCAGTTTTGGATGGAATCTGAGGGTAATCGGATGAAAAAGGTCTGCTTCTGATTGCCTAACCGCTTGACCTGATGTTTCATCTCGTCGCGTCATGTCTGCTGTTCCTATTTCTTTTGTTCCGTCACGGAGGCCTTCGCTGTTTTTGCCTATGACCCGAGCAGAAATGACTTTGAGGGGTTGGGCTGAACTGGATGTTTTAATCATCACTGGGGACGCTTATGTGGATCACCCCTCTTTTGGCGCGTCAGTGATTGGGCGTGTTTTAGAGGCGCGAGGATTCCGTGTTGGTATTATTGCTCAACCCGATTGGAAGAAAGCTGATTCCATCACTGGAATGGGGACGCCTCGCTTGTTTGTTGGTGTGACGGCCGGTAATTTAGATTCGATGTTGTCGAACTACACTGCGGCGCGTCACAAGCGAAAGGATGATGTTTACAGCGAGGGGGGTGTTCCAGGGAAGCGACCGAATCATGCGGCGCTCGTTTACACGCAAATGTCACGTCGAGCTTTTCCCAAGGTGCCTGTGGTACTTGGGGGAATGGAGGCATCAATGCGGCGAGTGGCCCACTACGATTATTGGGAAGATAAACTACGTCCCTCGATTATGGCGGATGCCAAGGCGGATGTCTTGGTTTACGGAATGGGAGAGAGTGCGATTCGTGAGATCACCCGCCGCTTGAAAGAGGGGAATCGCGATTTCAGAGGCATTCCGGGTACGGCCCTTTTCTTAGGTGCCAAAGCGACGGCTGAAGCCGATTTAAGCGACTGTATTGTGCTGCCTTCTTGGGAAGAATTACAGGCGGACAAGAAATACTTGTTGCGATTAACCAAGGTAGTTGAAGCACAGCAGACCCCGTATAGCGGTAAGCGATTGGTGCAGATGCACGGGAATCGAGCCTTGCTCCAAGAACCCCCAGCAATGCCTTTGGATGGACCTGATCTAGACGCGATCTATGAGTTGCCCTACATGCGCTTGCCCCATCCGAGTTACAAGGATCCCATCCCAGGCTGGGCTACGATTAAAGATTCGGTGATCGTTTCCCGTGGGTGCCCTGGTGGCTGCACCTTCTGCGGTCTGGGCTTCCATCAAGGTAAATTTCTATCCAGTCGCAGTGTGGATTCTGTATTGAAAGAAATTAGGCAACTAACCGAATCGGATACTTTTCGAGGGACGGTTTCCGACTTGGGTGGGCCGACTGCGAATCTGTATGGTGCCCGTAACGGTCACGCTGAGGAGTGTAAAAAATGCCACCGGCCCAGTTGCTTGTGGCCCTCAATCTGCCCGGTTTTTGAGATTAACGAAAAGCCAGGGCTGGACTTATTAAGAGGGTCCCGAGCTCAAAAAGGGGTGAATCATGTCTTCGTTCAGTCGGGAATCCGTATGGATGTCGCGCTGCGCACTCCGGAGTATTTGAAAGAACTTGTGCAGAATCATGTCTCTGGGCATATGAAAGTCGCCCCAGAACATATGAGCCCTGATGTGTTGCGGCGTATGCGAAAACCAGCCGGAGATTTCCCAGCGTTTATGGAAAAATTCTTCGAACTGAGCGAAGATGCCGGTAAGGAGCAGTATTTGGTCCCCTATTTTATTTCCAGTTTTCCCGGTTGCGCGGATAAGGAAATGGGAGCGATTGAACAGTTTCTCAAGAAAGAGAAATGGAACTTACAACAGGTGCAGGATTTTATCCCTCTCCCTATGACTGGCTCAGCGGCGATGTATGTCACGGGCCTTGATATCAACACTGGCGAAACGATTCATGTGGTCAGGACGGCAGGCGAACGCGAGAGACAGAAACGGATGCTGAGGCCAAATAATCCGGCTGAGACCCGTCTCACTGGCAGCCGCACTCGGATGGCCGGTAAGCATGCGGTGCCCGGACCCGACGAAATTGACAAGATGGATTGATTCCAACTTGAAGGGGCACGCACGCCGAGCAGCGCTTGGGTTCCCGCAGGGTTTGCTTCAAAAAGCGCGGAGAGAAAAAGTGGGGTTAGGGTTATAAGTGAGTTGTTTTAGATTTTGAGGGTGGTAGGAAAAGGTCTCCGAGCGAAAAGTGTCGGCATAGTTGCCGCAGCCAATTATGGACGCGGACTGGTTCGATAGTAGTTTGCAAAACCTACCGACGAGCCAGCAGATGTGGAGGTCCAAAACGCCGATCGAGAACATCCAGCCTTCACGGGGTTACATTTAATTGATATCATCAAACCGAATTCGGCTCGGGGCCGAAATGGAGCGCAGTATCCCTGTCATCGTGTAATGGACGTGATCAGCGCGGAGTCATTCCGTGTATGCAAAAAACTGTGCGCCGAAAAAGGGAATAAAACTCCTTCCACTGTCGAAGAGTGAAAAGATTGACCGAAAAGAGAGGCGGATTTTCACCTCGCAGTTCGGGTCCAAGGTGCGTCTTCTAACTTCGCTTAATCTTTTTATTTCTGCGCACCGTTCCGGTCTCGTCTCGCGTTTTCATGCGATTTTGAGATATCGACGAGACCCATTTACTGAGAAGCTCCACCTCAGGTTTTCAATCGTGAACATTTCTTCCGCCACATTTGAATGCAGCGCACCCGATCTGGACTCATGTCCCGATGAGTCGCTGCCCGAGTTTGCTTTCATCGGTCGTTCCAACGTGGGGAAGTCCTCGTTGCTGAACCTCCTTACTGGAACCCGAGATCTCGCCCGAGTCTCCCCCAGACCCGGTTTCACCAAACTGATTAACTTTTTTTTAATCAACAAACGATGGCGGTTGATCGATCTACCGGGGTACGGCTACGCCCACGTCGCTCGAAAAGACATGGCTCGATTCAACAAGGCCGTTATGGATTACCTCCAGAATCGGCCCAATTTATGCTGTGTTTTCGCCCTCATTGATTCTGGTTTAACTCCTCAAAAAATAGATCTAGAATTCGTGGAGTGGCTTGCGGCTAACTCGGTGCCTTTTGTCCTTGTTTTCACCAAAACTGACACAGGTAATCCCACCTCGGTTCAAAAAAACATCGAGGCTTTCAATGCGCGAATCGCTGACTGGTGCGAAACTCTTCCAGAAGCCTACACCTGCTCCGCAAAAGCTCTTCAAGGCCGAGGCACTCTCCTCGGCGTGGTGGATGCCGCTCTCAAAGCTCAAGTGGAACCTTCTATTGAAACGGTCGCTGAAACTCAATCCACGCCGTCGGGAACGATCAAGCCAATCCCAGAGGCTGTTTACAAAAAACGCCCAGATCGCGCCAAATCACGGCCTTGGTGATTTTCCTTGATTCCAGTTTTGCCGACTGCCCCCTTCTTCGACCCTGTTCACTCTGTGTTAATGAACGGATTGGAATTCCAAGATCGACACCTCGTTAATGCGGCCGAAGGGTGGCTCGAATTGGGCGTCCCGACAGAAGCCGCGCGGGAGCTCCGTCTTTTGAGCCCCACCGCTTTGGTTCATTCTCGAGTTCTAGATATTCGCTGGCGAATTCACGCCTCTTCTCATCAGTGGGATCTAGCCCTTGATGTCGCGCGTCTTTTTATTTCTCTTGTTCCCAATGATCCAATGGGTTGGATTCATCAGAGCTACACCCTCCACGAACTCAAACAAACTTCGGAAGCCTTTCTCCAACTTGAACCTCTCGCTGACCACTTCCCTGACACTGATTTGATTCCTTACAATCTGGCCTGCTATGCCTGTCAATTGGGCGATCTACTCAGTGCTCAATCGTGGCTTGAGCGCGCTGCCAAAAAAACAGGCTTTCTACCTCTGAAACAAATGGCACTCGAAGACTCTGATCTTCGCCCTCTCTGGGAATTTATCAAAAAACTTTAGTCTAACCCATTGCCCAAAGGCACCTTTTCGTCTCCCATCCGAACACACATAAATTATTTAATTCTCAGAGGTCGTTGTTCGCCGTAACTCAAAAGGGGGTGTTACCCAAGACGAGGCCGGAAAATGCTCCGGTTGACTCAAAAGTGGTGTTACCCAAAGTCCCCTGAAATTTGGAAGCGAAGGAAGCCGGGGCCCGGTGGCAGTCCGGCCTCCTTCGTTCCCGTTTC
>SIAZ01000121.1 GCA_009695405.1 Pedosphaera sp.
CCGCAACGTCCTCTTGGCCCTGATCCCCTTCGAGCAAGGCCAACCCTTGGCGCACTTCTTTGAACTCTACCATCGCCAACCAAGCCTCGCCCTCCGACTGATCATAGACTCCCGCCCTGTCCTATGAGCCGCCAGCCAAACGCCCTGCAGCCCTTCGACTTACTTCGATTGAGGATGTAACGAAAACCACAGTTGCCCTCGGAGGCTTCCACCTGCAGCGGAATCCAGATTATAGCGGAGCTCATACTGCATCGCGGGTTTGGCATCGGCTAACTCTAATCGCACCGCTGTCCCTTCCGGCGAAATCGTTACAGCCTTCACTACCACCTCGTCACGCCCCTCTTTCTCTGAGTTCGTTACCGACCAATCTTTGGACCCGTACTGTTCCGAATACCGGTAGTTCCAACGCTTTACCGCATAGCTTCCTACGTCTCCCGCTGTTACTGGATCCAACGCTTGGGCAAAACGAAATTCCAATATGCTTCCAGTCTGTTTCCAAGAAATTGGGACTCGAATTGCCTTCCCTGTGTATCGCACCCGCTGTAGTGCTCCATCTTTGATTGCGCTGGTCTGCCATCCGGTGCTGCCCGCAACATAAAGTGATCTATCTCGTGGGTTAAATGTCGCTCGATTAGGCCCACTTAAAAATTTCACTGGCAAAGGAACTACTGCTCCCTGTGCTTGCCTACCTGTGGCGTCGCGCAACACCAACATCATCGAACTACGACCCCATAGTAGATGCATCATCTGCCCCCCCAATGACCCCCATTGACCCTCCGGTATCCACGCCTGTGATCCACTCGAATTATCAACTCCATGCGGTATCCAACAGAGTGGTAGATCGCGGCCCATCGGCGGCGTATGATCTTTTTTGGGACCGCCAAAGCCATACCATCCACCCTCGACCACTTGGATAATTTCACTACTCGGTGTCCAGGTCCCTTGCTGCGGTGACACGGTCACAATCCGGCCATCCTGACTCACTCCCATACCATTCGGATTTCGAAATCCAGCCGCCAAAATTTCTTCGCTTCGGCCCTCTGCTTCAACCCGATGCACCCCCTTGGGATCAACATAGTAAAAACGCCCCGCCGAATCCACTTCGAGACAGGTTACGTAGTCGTGTCCTCCAGTTGATGTGGCGATTCCATCAAAAAAACTCTCCTGAAAGTCGGCCACTCCATCGTTGTTGTAATCGTGCAATCGAGTTATCCGATCGCGTCCCAAGACATAGACTTCCTTCCCTCGAACCTGGAGTCCCAAGGGTTGAAAAAGACCGGTCGCATATCGCTTCCAATGCAATGCCTTTAAGCCATCATCAACACCCGTCACCTGCCATACATCCCCATGCATCATACTGACGTAGCCAGTTCCCTCAGGGGTGAACGCCACCCCAGAAGCAAATAGTAAGGCCCGGTCTGAATTGTCATAAGGTAAGGTGAGGGTATCAACCGCCAAGAAGTCGGTGTCGAGCCCACGCTGTCCTCGGGTCAGACTCTCTGAGACAGTTTGCTTGGCAGTGCTTACCTCCAGTTGAGGCCCTGAACTGGCCTCCTTCAAAAAGGCTTCAACCGCCGGCCAGAGCCCAATCTCCCCGCGCCACAGGAGAACCGAAACCACGCTGGAGGTCGCCGTCGCTTCAAACAACGCCTCCGCACTTCCTGTCTTGCCGTCAACATGGAGGGTGGACTTAAGAGCTTGACCTCCAATGACGGCAAAAGCAGATCGGATTCCTCCTAAATCAGCGTGACCTAGGACTCGATGATCGCTGATTGTACTTCGTTGCTCCGATCCGTTGGCCGCATCCACTGCACTGTTAGATACCGTCTTCTGTGCGGTATGAACTTCAGCACTGTTGCCCCGTAAATGTCCGGCTGCAATCCAGCGGAGGGGCTTCGAATGGGGTGCCAATTGCAAAATTCGCTCGTAAACACCTCCAAAGGGCGTCTTCCGAAAAGCGGCTCTTTCCAAGATTCGAACGCCATCCACTTCATGTTCAAGGAGTGGCCCGTCCTTGGAAACGTGCAGCCCTCGGTAACGATAAGTACTTAAGGCATTTCCCTGCTTGACGGGCGAGGTAAAGGCTACCGCACCGCCCGGCCGGGGAGTTCCGATTAATCCAAAACGAGCCGGATCTAATTTTAAAAATCCACCGCTCCAAGCAGCTCGAACCTCGCCTGTCGCCAAATCATAGGCCATCGCACTGTCCGAATCTCCAGCCGTACGGACTGTCAAACCTTTAGCCACCGATACCCCATCGGGAAGGACCAAATTTGAGGCCAGAAACAGACCTATATCACTCCGCTGCCATCGGTCATCTAACCAATCTCGTTCCACCTGCACCCCAGGTTCTCTTCCCGACGAGGGTGGCTCTCCCACCGCCCGAGTCGGTCCGGTAACTGCCGAAGCCAACCGTTTCAATCCAGCTAATTCTTTTCCTAACTTTACTTCGGCATCTTCTTCGGTGTGCCCAATAATTCCCACGGCCCCCTTCCAGCCACTCGCGTTTACAATGCGCAATAGGGCTTCCTCTTGGTCACCTGTTCCCAATGGAATAATTTTACGTCCGGTGCTGTCGCCGTTTCGCACCATTCCGTTGAGATTTAAAGCCACCAAATAAGGCTTTAGAAGATCGAACTGTTTTTGAAAGGTATCGATGTGGGCATGCCCATGATGAAAGTTGTAGACGATGCCCACATTAGTATGACCAGCACTCTTCAGTTTGCTCACCAGAGCCACTTGGTTCGTCGGTTCGCCAAACCAGCCCAAGTGATTATACAAAGCCACGGTGCAACCTCGGGCTGCAGCCGCTTTACAAATCGGAATGAGTGTCTCAAGGGTTTTAGCCATCTTAACCCCCAATCGATCCGGATCGGGTTCAGCTTCAGTTCCCAAAGTCACCCAGAGTTGGGGATGAATTTGCGTCCGCTCAATACAGGCGAGAATCGCCCGGGTCTCATCAGTCAATGTCGAAGGAAACCACCACGCCGTTATTTCAATAGCGTGTCGACGCATCGCCGCAACCTCGGCGTCAAAGGTCGGGACATGCTCAGAGCGCCAGTCGTAGGCTAAACGTCGAAGCCCCAACCGTTCTAACATCTCCGCCCGCTCCTCGGGTCCACGCTTTCGTGTGTCAAAGGGCACAATACACCACGCAACTAAATTGGTCTGAGAAAAGTTACCCGAAGAAGGCAAATCCGCGTGCGTCATCAGCCCAATTGAACTCAGTAGCCAAATCAAACAACGGGATCGCATAGACAACCTTAGCTCAGCACCCGACCGATTGTCACGCCCACCGTTGGAGTTACTCTTGGCGCAAGAAAGGTGAACCGCGAGTCCTCTGCCGTTCTTTCTTTCCTCAGTCGCCCGAACGACCACACTCCTCTCTCATGGCGGATCGCCCCATCAGTTCTCTCAATAAACCGGACATCACCCTCGAGACTTCACTCCGGCCGGCCGCTTTTTCTGATTTCACCGGTCAACCCAAGGTCAAGGATCGGCTGGAAATCGCCGTGGAAGCAGCGCTCAAACGCAAGGAGCCCTTGGATCACATTTTGCTAAGTGGCCCGCCTGGCTTGGGCAAAACAACGCTGGCTAACATCCTCGCGAATGCCATGGGCGCAACGGTCAAAGCCACCAGCGGTCCTACCATCGAAAAAGCGGCAGATCTCGCCGGTCTGCTCACTAATCTCAGCGAGGGGGACGTCCTCTTCATCGATGAAATACATCGTCTCCAAAAAACCATTGAAGAATATTTGTACCCAGCAATGGAGGACTTCCGTTTGGATATCATTATTGATCAAGGTCCCAATGCGCGCAGTGTTCGACTCACTCTGCCTCGGTTTACCCTGATCGGTGCCACCACTCGGAGTGGACTGCTCTCTTCGCCCATGCTGACCCGTTTCGGAATTCGTGAACGATTGGATTACTACTCCGCCGTCCAACTCCAAGGGATTCTCCTCCGTGGAGCGCGTCTCTTAAAGGTGGAAACCGATGCGGATGGAGCTATGGAAATCGCCCGACGTAGCCGTGGTACACCTCGAATCGCCGGCAATCTTTTGCGGCGAGTTCGCGATTATGCCCAAGTGCGCGGCGACGGTCGGATTGACGCCGCCGTTGCCGACAAGGCGCTGAGTATTCTTGAGATTGATGCCGACGGCTTGGATGAAATGGACAAACGCCTCCTTGAAGCGGTAATGGTTAAATTTGCGGGAGGCCCCGTTGGAGTGAACTCCCTAGCGGTGGCTGTAGGTGAAGAACCCGACACCATTGAGGAGGTATACGAACCCTATCTAATCATGGAAGGATACCTTAACCGAACTCCTCAGGGCCGTATTTGCACCGAAAAAGCTTATAAAAAACTAGGCTTAACTCTGAATCGCGCCGGTCAATCACGATTGCTGTAGGAATTCACAGGCAGGATCGTTCCTCGCCGGTTACCTCGGTTGGACAGCAAAAAAGCTTGATGAAAACGGCTCTTTTACCTTACCGATAAACGGGGCTCCAAAAATTCTGGAAACTCACCCAGATCCTTCCATTGAGTTTAGCCTAAACAACGTGCTTTCCTTGCTGACAGATGATCCTAACCCGTATTTTGATACAGAGACCCATTTTGGCGACGATGATGAATCTCGCCTTGGTTCTCTTTGGTTTAATCGGACTTACAAAATTGCCGGTTCGCGAACTACCCGATATCGATCCTCCGATCATCTCGGTCACCACAATCTATCCCGGTGCCAATGCACAAGTGGTCGAGACCGAAATCACCGAGCGCCTCGAAGAAGCCATTAATAACATCGAAGGGATCAAAACGCTTCGATCCGAAAGTCGAGAGGGTGTCAGTGGTATCTCTATTGAATTTGATCTTTCCCGGGATATCGATATCGCCGCCCAAGACGTTCGAGATCGTGTCTCCCGAATTCGAAGATCCCTACCGAATGACATCCGAGAACCCATTGTCTCCAAACAGGATTCGGATGCTCAACCCATTCTTTGGATCGCTCTTAATAGTGATCGTTACTCGCCGCTAGAACTCACCACCCTCGCCGAGCGTCAAATCAAACCACGGTTCCAAGAGGTCCCCGGTGTTTCTTCAATTATTATCGGCGGCGAAAAACGATTCGCAATGCGTCTATGGCTCGACTCTGAAAAAATGGCCGCTCGCCAAGTCACTGTCCTCGATGTTCAACGCGCACTTCGGCAACAGAATATCGAACTCCCTAGTGGTCGAATCGAAAATATGGACCGCGAAATGACCATCCAAACGCGTGGCGAACTCAAATCATCAAAAGAATTTAATGAACTCATTGTTCGCACTTCGACCACCAATCGAGTGCTCCTTAAAGACATCGGACGCGCCGAAGAGGGCATTCAAAACTATCGTACTATCGCCCGTTCTGCTGGTAAAAATTGCGTCTTTTTAGGCGTCGTCAAACAAGCAAAGGCCAACACTGTCAACGTTGCCAAATCTATCAAATCTGAATTAGCGGCGATTCAATCAACCCTACCGCCTACCGTAGAAATACGGATTAATTACGATTCCAGCATCTTTGTCGAAAAAGCGATCGGTGAAGTCTGGGAAACTCTCGCTATCGCCTTTGGACTGGTCGTCCTGATTATTTTTGTCTTTCTCAGAGATTTCCGTTCTACGATCATTCCAACTATTGCCATCCCTATCTCGGTCATTGGCACTTTCGCAGTCATGTACCTGCTCGGATATTCGGTTAACATCCTCACCATGCTCGCACTGGTGCTGGTAATCGGTATCGTAGTGGATGATGCCATCGTGGTTCTCGAAGCCATCTATCGCCATATTGAAGAAGGTATGACTCCTTTGAAGGCGTCCTTCAAGGCAATGGACGAAATCAGCTTTGCCGTGATTGCGATCACTCTCACTTTGGTCGCTGTCTTCACCCCTCTTGCTTTTCAGAAAAGCCTGACCGAAAGACTCTTTATCGAATTCGCCGTCGCCATCTCAGCTTCGGCTGTCTTATCGGCTTTCGTTGCTCTCACTTTGGCTCCCGCGCTCGCAGCGCGAATCCTCAAACCAATCAGCACCAAAAAATCAACCGGCCTTTTCGCCTTCTTTGAAACCGTTCTCACAACCCTCACCCGTGGCTATCTTTTCTCATTACGCTGGGCACTTCGTCATCGCTTCCTCACGGTTTTGGTTACTTTTGCCACCTGCGCTCTCATGGTCCTCGCCTACCGAGACCTAGATCAGGATTTTCTTCCTCAAGAAGACAAGGGTCGAATGTACAGCTTTATTCTAACTCCCAATGGTTCCACCAGCGAGTTCACTGATCGGCAACTGTTGAAAGCTGAAAACATTGTCGCCTCAATACCCGAGGTCGCCAGCTACGGTGCCATCGTCGCTCCAGACTTCAGTGGCCCTGGGCAAGCCTCTCAAGGTATTATTTTTGTGAGCTTCCAAGATCGCTCGAAACGGAAACGTTCCGTTCAACAAATCGTTAATGGTCCGGGTGGTGTTGCTCAGCGTTTCTTCACAGAAGTAGAGGGCGGATTCGCCATCGTTAATTTACCGAAAGCAATAGAGGTCAGTTTTAATAGCTCCCCCTTCGAACTCGTCCTCCAAAATCAAAATCTCGATACTCTCAGTAAAACGGTCCAAGCACTCTCGTCTCAATTCGGGGCTCTCACCAATGATACCGGCCAAACTCTCCTTCGCAATATTCGGGTCAGTTACGAAGTCGATAAACCCGAACTCCAAATTTCAGTCGATCGTAGTCGTGCCGCAGCTCTCGGTGTCTCTATCGAAGATATTTCTCGTACCTTACAAATTCTGTTTGGTGGCATTGACCTCAGCCGTTTTAAAATGGATGGCAAAGAATACGACGTGATAACACAGTTGGAACGGAAATCACGCCTCACTCCTCAAGATCTTGACAAGGTCTTCGTTCGCAATACTCGCGGTGAACTTATTCAACTCAGCAGCTTAATCACTCGGAAGACGGGAACAGCCGCTAATGCTATCAGCCACTACGGACGTCTTCGCAGTGCAAGTATCACCGCTTCTCCTGGCGGTATTCCAATTGGAATTTTGGTCAAAAAAGTGGAACCTCTCCTCACCGATCTTCCCGCAGGCACTCTTTACTCTTGGGAAGGTGAAGCCAAAAACTTGTCCGATTCCACCGGCGAAATCTGGTGGGTCATGGGCCTCGCCGGTGTCATTGTCTACATGACTCTCGCTGCCCAGTTCGAGAGCTTCATTCACCCGATCACTGTGATGATTGCTATTCCCCTCGCTGCTGTCGGTGCCTTCGGACTCCTTTGGCATCTCGCCTTTTTGGGTAAAACCGGAATGATACCGCTCATCCCAGCTATGAACATTAATCTGTTCAGCCAAATCGGTCTCGTTCTCCTCGTCGGATTGGTCACCAAAAACTCTATCCTGCTGGTCGAATATGCCAATCAACAAACCTCTAAGGGAATCGATCCGCTCAACGCAATGATGGAGGCCGGTCGGGTCCGGTTGCGGGCAATCCTGATGACCGCTTGTTCTACAATTGTCGGCATTCTTCCCATTGCCATCGGCTTTGGTGCGGGTGCAGAAAGCCGTCGTCCAATGGGCATCGCCGTCATCGGAGGTATGCTCACCAGTACCTTTCTAACTCTCTTCGTCGTCCCAGTGATCTACGTTCTTCTGGATCACATTTTCCATCGGAAATCTACCTCGACTTCCAACTCCGCTGCCGCTCTCGACTCAAGGATTAACGACGCTCTCCTCATCAAATGAGCCTCCTACAACTCAATCCGCTCGCTTGGGTTCATCGCACCCTCTCTCGTCTCCGCGGAAGCGTGGGATTGATGACGATAATAGTGTTTCTAGCGGGTTGCCGTTCCTTTCAACAGCCGCCTGCTAATCCCAGTTTCCCCCCTCACCGCCTTGCTGCTGTTAATGCTGCTATCGAAAATGCAATCGCCTCTAATCGCTGCCCAGGTGGAGTCTTTTGGTTGGAACGAAAAGGATCGGTGTTTAATCGTCCCTACGGCCTCCAATCAGTTCAACCTCCTGAGTCTACCACGCTCGAAACCGTGTATGACGCAGCCTCTCTCACCAAGGTCTTAGCGACCACACCCGCTCTGATGAAATTGGTGGAAAAAGGAACCCTAGATCCAGAAGCTCCTGTGGCCCGTTACCTCCCTGACTTCGCAGTTAATGGCAAGGAAACTATCACTGTTCGCCATCTCCTCACTCACTCTTCAGGGCTACGGCCTAGTTTAAGTGGGGGCTCGTGGACCGGACGCACTGAAGCTCTTCGACGGGCTCTCGCCGAAATTCCCACTCAGCCACCCGGCCAAAAACATGTCTACTCCGACATCAATTTCATTCTCCTCGGATATCTCATCGAGACAATTTCAGGGACCCCTCTCGACCTCTTCTGCCAAAAAGAAATCTTCGGACCTTTGGGGATGACCAACACTGGATACCATCCGCTTTCACGCCTCTCTCTCTCTCGGATTGCGCCGACGGAAAAACAGCCTGATGGCACTTTTCTACGCGGGACAGTCCATGATCCGACCGCAAATAAAATGGGAGGGATCGCTGGTCACGCCGGACTCTTCACCACAGCGGGTGACACAGCCCTCTTTTGCCGTATGTTACTCAACGAAGGTAAACTAGGCTCCGTACGCCTTTTTCAACCCACTACTGTTCGTCAAATGACTTCCATTCAATCACCTGAAGGTCTCCCAAAACGAGGCTTCGGTTGGGATATAGACAGTCCCTATGCGGGACCACGCGGGGCCATCTTCCAAATCGGTTCCTACGGTCACACCGGTTGGACTGGAACCTCACTCTGGATTGACCCCAGTTCATCCACTTTTGTTCTTTTCTTTAGCAATCGGAATCATCCCACGGAAGCGGGCAGTATCATTGCACTTCGCAGACAATTAGGAACCCTCGCCGCGGAAGCGGTCGGACTCGGTGTCACCTCAACCCAACTTACACAGTAATAGACCGCTCCCTTCCCTTAATTATTTTCCATCTCAGCACCTCGATTTTTGCTTTAAATTCAGTCACGCTCTCCACCGCTTCTAACTGATGAACACTCTTTCCCTCTTACTAACGCCTCTGTTGGCATTGGCTTATACTGTTTATGGGGATTCTAAACCTCTCTTTAGCGAGGATTTTACCCATCGACCACCGGGGGATCTTCCCGAGCCTTTTATGATTCTTGATGGACAATTTTCAGTGAAGGAAGCCGAAGGAAATCGGTTTATGGAATTGCCAGGCTCACCCCTCGAATCCTTTGGAGTCCTCTTCGGCCCCAACGAGACCACTGGAGTCCAGGTGACCGCCCGTATCTTCGCAACCAAATCCGGTCGTAAATTCCCCACCTTCGCTGCCGGACTCAACGGAGTCGGTGGCTATAAACTGCGAGTCTCACCGGCTAAAGGGGCTATCGAACTTGTACGCGGCGATGATATCAAAGGATCCTCACCGTTCAAATGGAACAGCGGTGACTGGACCCAACTCAAATTGTCGATCACTCCGCATGGAAACGGGGTGCGCATCACCGCCAAAGCATGGCAAGGTAGCACTGAACCCGAAGCTTGGATCCTGACTTTCG
The DNA here is from genome assembly GCA_009695405.1 of Pedosphaera sp. GTDB lineage: Bacteria > Verrucomicrobiota > Verrucomicrobiia > Limisphaerales > UBA9464 > SXXZ01. The sequence goes on from SIAZ01000121.1 coordinate 9,594, forward strand.
ACGAGGCCGACAAACTTCCAGCAGGTAAAGCGGGAGTATGGGGTATGCCATTCAGCGGGATGCCGATTCAGTTTGATGATCTCTCAGTTTCCAAAGTGCCGTAATAGCGACCTTAGCGCCTCTTCTTGGAACTAAAAGCAATGAGTAGTAATGACTCCTTCCGACCTCCGGGCCCCTGCCCTCTCTGCGGGGTCGCAGTTCCACGAAATGCCCAAGCCTGCGGCGGTTGCGGTGCATCACATGACTCTGGTTGGAACGAAGAAACTGCGGTCTCCGGTCTCGATCTACCCGATGATTCCTTCGATTATGAGGCATTTATTGAAGACGAATTTGGTGAACGTCGTAAACCTATTCCAAAGCGGTCCCGCACTTGGTCTGCCGTCGCCGTCCTACTTCTCCTCGCCCTGATTAGCGGTTGGGTGATTTCATTAGTTTGATTCCGCCCCTCGCCTCCAAAGTGTTTCCCCTCGGCAAATCAAGTTTTTGAGTTAGAATTCGGCCTTTTCCTCTGTTCGTCAGTAGATTCGTAAGTACCGATCTTGGAAAGTTACCCTTCACAACTACCAAGCTCTCAGTCCCCTTTTCTAGGCTCAATAGACGGCGGTTCCGTCCTAGGTTGAATCGTTTCGGCTTACTGGATTAACCCTTCGCCGTGGGCCTCCTGTTTCCGACCATCCAATTGGAACAGTTCACCCATAGCCCCTCTCGAAGTCTCCAAGACTCGGGTTATCGAAATGATCAGTGAGGGCGTCTCTCGCCCCCTCTACTCCCTCAAAATTCCTGCTCATCAAAAGTTAATCCGCTCGACTCGAATTGGATCTCCCTGAACACCCAAGCACCGAACCAAGAACCGTAGCCCAGACCTCCCCGACAGTATTAGCCAAAACTCGCCTCATCCTCGCCTCGAGCCAAGCCCCTGATTTGGGGAGCACTAGCCCACTCCGCTCGCCCACCGGTTAACCCCGACCGACACCCATGGGCGCCACTCGCCCATTCCCCGGCAGACTTTCGCCCTGCTATCCATCTGTAAGCGTACGCCCAACCTCATGGTTCCCTAGTTGCCGAAAGTAGGATATTCCGCGATCGAAGGCGGGGAAGAAAGGTCGACCGACCGGATTAGGCTTTCGCCGGTTTCCAGTTCCAAGGCAGGAGTTCGGCAACGGTATGGTTCG
>SIAZ01000122.1 GCA_009695405.1 Pedosphaera sp.
AAACAGTTTCAGTGCCGTCTCCGGGGCAGTGGTCAGTTCTGGACCCGCCCCGGCCTTACCCATCTCCTTCAACTCTGCGTCCTGGTCAAAAACAAGGACGATCACCTCCTTTGGAACTGATTCTTACCGTCAACTCGTGAATGCACGGTATCTCAGACGCACGAAGAGAGGAAGAGTTCGGCGCTAATGCAAAACGAGTAACCGCAGCAACAGGGGGCGAAGCAACAGGGGGCGAGGGTAACTCAGCTAGGTCGTGTTTGCTGCTGTCGTTTTGCGCCAGTGCCAAGGTGAAAGCAAAGCGGGAATCGAATCCAATCGTGGATTCGATGAGGAGAGTTCCCCCGTGGAGTTCGACGAGTTTGCGGGTTACAACGAGGCTGAGCCCCGTCCCTCCATAGTCGCGTTCGTCACAGATCTTATTTTGTTCGAAGGGTTCAATGATCCAAACAAGCTGGTCGGCTGAAATACCAGCACCCGTATCGATGACGAAAATTTCAAGAGCATCGCTACCCTTGAAATGACCGTTTAGCACCCGAGAACCGACCTCGATACACCCCTTTTCGGTGAACTTCAGAGCGTTACCGATCAAGGTTCCAAGGATCTGTTGAAGGCGCCCTTCGTCGGCTATGGCGAGGGGGTGATCGCGAGGGACGCTATTGTTTAACTGAAGACCTTTGTGGTGGCCAGAGGTCTTAGTTGGGTGATCACAAGATCGGCAATCGAGTGCACGGACAGAGGGCGCGTGCTTAAGAGAAGGGCGCGGCGCTTGAGATTTACAAAGTTGAGGACGTCGTTACTGATGGTGGAAACTTGGTTTGAAGATGCGGTGATTTTTGAGCTGAATCAACAGTCTAAAATGGGAGAGTGAGTGGAGGTCTTACTCTCCGCAATTGTAGAATCGGTGCGATCCATTTTAACTCACAGGTGCACCTTTGATTCGAAGCGATCCTCTTTATATTGCAAATTGTATCAAAGCGTCTTCAACGTCGGCCGTCGTACCAGAGATGGCAGGCTTCCTTGCTAGTAAGAGTCGTTTTGGAACGAAAGACCGAATGGAGAATCAGACGCCAGATTTCACTCGGGGTGTAGAGGTGAAGTTTTCGAGCCGAAGTGAGGAGTGGCGCTGAGGTAAGGATGACAATTTGCCGTTGCTGTTGCCGCGCTAATGGCCGCAAACGATGAGTCAGATCGAGTTCTTCAGCGGCAAAGAAACGTTCGCTGAACCCGCCTATTTCTCGGAAGGCTGCCGCTTCAATAAATATAAAAGAACCCGCCATGAGCCGTCCGAGGCGACTGATGGTATTCCAAATTAAGCCACCGATTTGGGCACGCCGTTCTGCGGAATCAAGGGTGACAGTGGATCCACCAGCGATGAAGCGACCCGACTGAATCGCCTTCAGCATGGCTTCAAACAGTTGGTGTGACGGCTGGGAATCCGCATCGATGAAGAGAATCCAGCGGCCGGCAGCGGCTAGGGCACCGGTATTGCGGGCACGACTGATTTGATTGATAGGTTCGAAGACGACGCGATCGGCGCCATGATCGAGAGCGATAGCCCGAGTATTATCGGTCGAATTATTATCGCAGACGATGATTTCCGAAGACCAAGTGGCGACTTTCAGCGCACCTCGGGCCTGATGAATTGCAGCCAGAGTGGAGGGTAGAAGCTTCGCCTCATTGAAGGCTGGAATCACGATAGAGAGATGCATAGTGACGCGGTTCCCAATATTGACGGGGCAGGTGTCAGATTGGTTTCGGGGGAGCTTGGCGGCAACTGGTACCGTCGAGTTCCCATCCAGGCTCGGCTTCGGCATCGAGTGGAGTGGGGCCATCGTGACAGAGTCGTTGTTCTCCGAGCACTCCGATCATCGCCGCGTTATCCGTGCAGAGTGAGGGGGCAGAAAGTTGCAAAGATAAGCCCTGTTTGGAGGCGACTTCTGTGAGGAGTCGGCGGAGCCCGCGATTGCAGGTGACACCTCCACTGGCGGTGATGCAGGAAAGTCGAAGAGAGCGGGTAGCCGCGAGAAGTTTGCCGACGAGCGTTTCTATAATGGCGGCGCGAATAGCAGCACAGATGTCGCGCAAGCCGATGGGGTCATCGGGGAGAGTCGGATTTTTCTGGAGAAAGACTCGGACGCTTGTTTTGAGGCCACTGAAGCTAAAGTCGTGATTGGGTTCATGGAGTAAGGGGCGTGGAAAGTGGAAGCGATCAGGTCGGCCTTCTTCGGCTAGCCGGTCGAGTACGGGGCCTCCTGGGTAAGGAAGTCCGAGGAGTTTGGCTGTTTTATCGAAACATTCGCCGGCGGCATCATCGCGAGTCCCTCCGAGGATGACATGGTCAAGAAGAGCTCGAACATGGACGAGGAGGGTATGCCCACCTGAAACAATGAGGGACACATGAGGAACGAGACATTCGGGTTCGAATCTCGGTGGGGTTCCTTGAATCCAAGGGGAATAAAGATGTGCTTCGTGATGGTGGACACCGACGATAGGGATTCGGAGCGCGTAAGAGAGAGCTTGAGCGGAAGTCCAACCGGCCCGCAAGGCTGCTGGAAGCCCAGGACCTCGGGTTGCAGCGATGGCTTGGAGGTCGTTGATGCGGATTCCAGCTTGGTCGAGAGCCTGACGGACCACAGGCAAAAGGTTGCGCAGATGTTCGCGGGTAGCTAATTCGGGGACGACGCCACCGTATTCGGCATGTAAACTGATTTGGGAGGCCACCACACTGGAAAGAACGGTTCCGTTGTGGACCACCGCAGTTGCGGTTTCGTCGCAGGAAGACTCGATAGAGAGAAGCATTTCAGGGAACCCTCAGCAGAGAAGGGGGACGTAGGCTGGGGGCGGATCAGTTAGATGACCGAGCAGGATGATTGGTGGTTGAGTTTTTTTTCTCCGAATGCCGACTCGTCAAGCGAAGTGCTTTTAAAAGATCCATCGCCCGTTCTAATTGAGGGTCTGCATCGGCTAAGACCCGTTCTTTGAGGCGACTTTGTTGGGGGGTTGGGAAGGTTCGGAGTGCATCATCGAGATTCGATTTCCCACCCGGAATCCGGCGAAGTTGGATAGCCGTCTCATCCTCTTCCGAGAGCGGCACCACGATATTGGGAGTGATGCCATGTTCGTGAATCACCTTGTGAGACGGGGTATAGTATTTGGCGGTGGTGAGGCGTAGGGCAGAACCGTCGTTGAGCGGGAGGATATTTTGGACGGAGCCCTTGCCGAAAGATTGTTCGCCGACCACTGCCGCTCGTTGAAGGTCTTGGAGGCAACCTGCCACGATTTCCGAGGCGCTGGCGCTGCCGCCATTAATGAGCAATGCGAGAGGGAAGGTTCGGATCCGACCACGACCCGAAGCGCGGCGTTGGATATCAGAGGCGCGATTGCGGCCTTCGGTAGAGACGATCGGTTTCCCTTTCGCTAGAAATTTTTCAGACACGGCGACAGCCTGATCGAGGAGTCCGCCAGGGTTACCGCGAAGATCGAGCACAAGGCCTTCGATTCCTTTAGATTCCATTTGTCGGAGAGCCTCCTCCAGTTCATCGGCGGTTTTTTCGCTAAACTGAGTTAAGCGGAGATAGCCTAAGTGATCGGGTCCAACTGGAAATTCGCGGCGATTGTTAATATCTTTAACCGAGAAAAGCCGGATCTCTTGCCGAATCAGGGTAATGTCCCGAGGTTCAGACATCGAGGGACGCAGGATTGAAACTGAAACTTTGCTGCCAGCTTCACCACGAAGAAGTTTTACTGCGTCGTTCATCCCGATTCGTTCGGTGGGACGGCCGTCTAATTTAACGAGTTGGTCGCCCGGAAGAATTCCTGCTTCGAAAGCGGGGGTGTCTTCCATCGGGGCAATTACCGTGAGTTGACCGTCGCGCACATGGACTTGGAGGCCGACGCCGCCATAGGTTCCCTCGGTATCATCTTTGAGTTCGGCAAACTTGGGGATATCCATGAATTCACTGTGCGGATCTAGCGTGGAAAGCATCCCCTTCATAGCCCCTTGAATCAGATCCTTGTAGGTCAGTTTTTCACCATCGACATAGTCTTTCCGCACTCGCTCGAGCACCCGAGTGAAGAGTTCGAGTTGCTCGTACGGATCGTCGCGTTCGCCGGCCGCATTCAGATTAAATAAGTGGGCACCCAGCAGGGAGTAAGCGAGCAAGGCGACGACGTAGATGGGGTAGATGAGTCGCTTTTTCATTCCGTGTAACAGGGACAAAATTGAAAGTAAGGCCGAGGCTTACTCAGTGCAAGCGGTTGAGGTGAGTGATTCGTCTCGAGCGTGCAGTGGAGGTAGGACGAGTTCACAGGGAGTTAAGGATGCGATCGAGATTAACGTGTCGGGCGATTACCTCCTGGATGAGGGAGATTTTTTGGAGATCATCCGGGCGGGTTTTAATGATCAAATCGTGGACCTCGGAGGCCGCTTTATAGATGTCTTGGGAGGCTAAGAGCACGGGGCAGGGGAAGCGGCGTAATTGTTTTAGTATAACGCCGCTCGGTTTGACTGCATCCGAAAGAACGACCCCAGCAATGGGTTCCAGGGAGGATTTCATCCAATCGCCGGCGGCAGCGATGATCTCCTCACGATCAGCGGGGACGATAAGAAGAACCCCTGGTTTAAGTAAATCACGGGCTCGGTCGGCACCCATCGCGCCGACGACAACGCGACTGACCGTCTGAGTAAACGGAGGTTTGCCAGTGATGATTTCCGCGCGTAATTCCTCAGCGATTGCACCGAGGGTCGGCCGAGAGAGAATAGGTTGATATGGGATAACACCGAGGAGTTCGAGACCCTTACGTTTGAGTCCTCGCTGAGCGAACTCGGTGATATAGTCGAGTTTTTCGGGTAAGACCTTGTTAATAATTACCCCGATGACTTTACAACCTTCTTGTTTGAAGAGGGCGTGGTTTAAGACTGTTTCATCGATGGGTTGACCTATACCGCCCCGGGTTACAATGACCACTTTGGCATTGAGGAGTTTGGCGACAGCGGCATTTGAAAGATCAAAAACACTACCGACGCCAGCGTGCCCAGAACCTTCGCAGAGAACAAAATCCTTCTCCCAAGCCACCCGATCGAAGGCCTTATGGATGCGTTTGACGAGGACGTCTAGATTGGCGGATTGAAGGTATTTGCGGGTGAAGTCTGGATCGACAGCAATGGGAGACATATCAACCAGAGGGCAATTTAGTCGAAAAACCCGATCCATGATAACGGCATCTTCGTCGATTTTCTGTTCGTCAATTTCCACAAACCGTTGTCCGACCGGTTTAATATAGCCTACTCGACCATAACGGCGCTGGAGGGCGGCGAGGAGGCCTAGTGAGGTGGTGGTTTTGCCATCATTTTGGCGGGTTGCCGCGATGAAAACGCGGGGTGTCAGAGCGTTCTGGAGCATCGGTTTCGGTTCAGGGGTTCGCGGTGCGAAGGATCTTCGCGAGGTGGGTCAGAGGTCTCCCGGAAGGATTTCACCCGCACCGGGGTATAGTTTTTGATATTCGACACTTTGCAGGCCGACGATGGCGGCGACGCCTAGGATATCGTGGGCACTACTGCCCCGGGAAACGTCGGCAGCGGGGCGATCGAGGCCGAGGAGAATTTGACCATAGGCATTGGCACGGGCCACGTGCTGGATCAGTTTGCTGGCGATGTTACCCGAATTGAGATCAGGGAAGATCAGCACATTGGCGTTTCCAGCCACTTTGCTGTCAGGCACTTTGCGCGAAGCGATTTCGGGAATGAGGGCGGCATCGACTTGGAGTTCGCCGTCAAAGTCCGCATCTAAACATTGCTTTTGAGCTTTTTGTTGGGCGAGACCGGTAGCGGCTTTGATCTTCATGAGTCCAGTTTGAGTCGCGCTGCCCCGTGTCGAGTAACTCAAAAGGGCAACACGCGGTCGGATTCCGGAGAGTTGCCGAGCGAACCGTGCGGTGGAGACTGCAATATCCGCTAAATGATCGACCGTGGGATCTGGAATGACCCCGCAGTCTCCCATAAAAAGAACCCCTCTATCACCAAATCGCGTGTCTTCGACTTCCATCACCATGCAAGAGGAAGCGGTGGTTGTATTAGGCGCGACTTTGATGATTTGGAAAAGCGGGCGTAGCACACTCCCAGAAACTTCATTGGTGCCAGAAATCAGGCCGTCTGCTTGTTTCATAGCGACCATCATGGCTCCAAAATAATTAAATTTGGTCATCGCATCGCGCGCCTCGGGTTCTTCGATTCCCTTGCCTCGGCGCAACATTAGGAAGCGTTTAACGAAACTATCGAGGTAGGGACTTTCGGCAGGATTGATCAGCCGAATACCCTCCAAAGAAACATTTAAACCAGCGGCGGCTTCCTTGATGGCTGCACGGTCGCCTAGCAAAATAGGAACACCGAGGCGGAGGGCGAAGAATTGTCGGGCTGCTTGGATGACCCGCGGTTCGCAACCCTCAGGGAAAACGATCCTTTTGGGATGCCGCTGGAGTTTTTCGATCACACCGCCAATAAAGCGCATTCATTAAGGTTGGAGTAGTTCGCGTTCTTGGACAAGACTGCGGAAGCGAATAAATGAGGTAGTTTCCTAAAAAAACGATAAACTTTGAAAAGATGCTTGCCTAATAGAGTGCCAGACTGGTATTTGATCCGCTTCTTAACTGAGAATTTTCGATTTATGGCACGTATTTGTCCGCTGACGGGTCGCCGTCCTGTGAAGGGAAATCACATCTGGCGATCCGGTAAGGCGAAGAAAAAAGGCGGCATCGGTATGCACGTCACCGCGATCACTAAACGCCGGTTCATCCCGAACTTGCAACGGGTAAAGGCTCTCTTACCTAGTGGCGAGGTGAAGTTTATCCGAGTTTCCGTCAAAGCACTTAAGGCCGGTATGGTCACCAAAGCACCGAAGCGCACTTGGAAGAAAGCTGTGACCGCCTAAGGCTGTCGTTGCTCCATTTTAGAGTGTTTCTGGGTGTTTAGCTGTCTCCCGACAATGTCTTGCGGACAGTCCTGAAAGAAATTTCAGATTTTTTTTTAGTTCTGAAGCATTCAGGCGCGAAAGGGTTTCTGGTTGTTTCAATTGAACGGAGGTCAGTTGTGTCTATCCGCTGCCGCTTCTTAAAGGGGCGAGGGGGGGGTATCCCCCTGAGCGGATTGAGTTCCAAGCGGAACCGTAGGCTCCAGCCATGCTCCCGAGTTGCGCTCTCAAAACTCGAACTCGGTGGTCATTGGGGCGCCATTCCATTCGGTTTAGTTCCTCAGTGAGTGGGGCAAAGAGAGCGTCTCCCGCTTGAGCGATACCGCCTCCGATAAGAATTGCTTCTGGGTCAAGAACGTTAATGAGTGAGACGAGACTCGCGCCTAGGGCCTGAATAGATCGAGCCCAGAGAAGAGAGGCCTCCCAATCTCCGTTTTTGCTGGCTTCAACGAGGGCGAGGGTTGTGGTGAAACGGCCATCGCTTCGGTCTGTCACCGTCTTGTTACCAATCTCAGATTCAATGGATCCAGGGGTGCCTGTGTCGTCTAAGGGACCCTTAAAATTGATCGAAATATGTCCAAGGTGACCCGCTCGCCCAATATGCCCTTTTAGAAGGCGGCCATCCACGATCGAGGCTCCACCAACGCCCGTCCCGAGTGTGAGCATGAAGACATTCTGCAGGCCGACCGCTGCTCCAACCCACGCTTCCCCCAGTAGCGCCGCATGAGCGTCATTCAATACTGGGACTATGGATTTTGCATTCAAATGCGAGGTCCAATCAAATCGTTCCAGTCCGTGGAGTCGTCCGGGCATTACTGAGATGGAACGTTCATCGGTTGCAGCGAGGCCAGGCGCACAAAGACCGATTCCTTGAGGTTCTCCGAGATGCCGTTGAAAAGTTTGAACAAGGTCAAATACCCGGTCAGCCCATTCTTTGCTTTGGTCGATAAAAGGCACTGTGCAAGAGGCTATAAGGGTGCCTTCGGGTGCGAGTGCAGCGGCTTTAATACTTGATCCACCGAGGTCAATTCCTAGGTAGTGCGGTTGCGCTGAAAGAGAGCCGAACAAAGCGGGAGTGATCATTGGGGTGACTTAGTGATTTGGCCCTCTGAAACACTCCATCCACCGTCGATGGCGATAACCTGTCCAGTCACAAAGAGGCTTTCATCGCTGAGGAGCCAGAGGACAGCGTTGTCGAGGTCAGTTGGGAGTCCGATACGGCCACCGTCCAGAGGTTGTTTGGAGTGGATGAAAGACTGAATGGCTTTGTTGTCCTGAGCGCGTTGTGACATCGGTGTGGCGATCAAACCTGGGGCGAGAAGATTGAAGCGGATGTTGTACGGAGCATAGTGGGCAGCCGCGGCCGTGGTGAGTCCAATCAGTGCGGACTTAGCCGTGGCATAGGCGTGAGTAGCAAAGAAGTGAGGGGACGGAGATGATCCGAGGATGGAACCGCAGTTTAAAACAGCCCCATCGATACCGAGGTCGAGATAATACCGGATAATGGCGCGATTAGAGAGGAAGACTGAGGTGAGATTCAGGTTCAGAGTTTGGCTCCAACCCGCATCAGTTAATTCGTGAAGCGGACCGTCACCGAAGCGTCGACCGCTTCCCCCTGCGACGTGATACAAACCGTGGACGCGTCCAAAGGTCTTTTGACAGAGGCAAATGGCCTCAGGAGCCGTCTCGGGCGCAGTGGCATCGGCGATAATAATTCTGAGTTTTGGACTTAATTCCGCGCAGAGCGCGTCGGCAGATTCCGAATTTAGACCGACAGCAACAACACAGGCACCCTCTCGAATGCAGGCCCGAACGGCTGAAGCACCGATGCCACCGGTGCCTCCAATAATAACCACAGATTTACCTTCAAGTCGGTTGGCCATACTAGGGAGATAAATTAGTCCCGAAATCGACGGGTCAGGTCGCCATAAGCATCAATTCGACGGTCTCGTAGAAACGGCCAGTGAGTGCGGGTGACATCAACCTTGGCAAGATCGACGCTAACTAAGAGATTCTCGGGTTGATCGACGGAGGCTTTCCCAAGGATTTGACCGCTCGTGCCTGCGACGAAGCTTTGCCCCCAGAACTCGATACCGTCTCCGCCTATGGGTTGTTCGAGACCAATGCGGTTGACCGCAGCGACGAAGCAACCATTGGCGACAGCGTGGGCCCGTTGGCTGATTTCCCAAGCTCCATGTTGATTAGTTCCGTACTCATTTTTTTCAGATGGGTGCCAACCAATGGCAGTGGGATAGAAAAGAATTTCTGCGCCATCCATTGCCGTGAGACGCGCCCCCTCTGGGTACCATTGATCCCAGCAGATAAGAACGCCGATCCGACCAAAGCGGGTGCTCCAAGCGCGGAATCCGGTGTCTCCGGGGGTGAAGTAAAATTTCTCATAAAAGAGAGGATCATCGGGGATGTGCATTTTCCGGTAAATGCCAAGGAGAGCCCCATCCGCATCAATAATAGCGGCGGTATTATGGTAAAGCCCCTCAGCCCGCTTTTCGAAGAGTGAGGCGATAATTACTACCCCTAATTTCAGGGCTAGTTTTTGAAATGCTTCGACGGTGGGACTGGGGATTCTTTCCGCGAGTTGGAAGTGGGCATGATCTTCGCTTTGGCAAAAGTAGACGGAGCGGAACAGTTCTTGGGTACAAATAATTTGGGCACCTTGTTTGGCGGCCTCTTCGACGGCTTTGAGGCAGGTCTCTAGATTTTTCGCTGGGTCAGAGGTACAAGCATGCTGGAGCAGTCCGAGCGTAACGACGCGATCAAATGGATGTTTTTTTTGGGTCATTGAAAATGGAATTAGACTGGTTTGCTATTTCCCTTAAATGGCGGTTACTTCCGTAAAAATCAGTTTGGTTAAAGGGGACTATCCCGCCGACTTTAGGACCTCGAATAGAACAATTATGGGTCTTTTGGTTGCGAGTGCAACGCACGGAGACACCAAAAAACAGAGCCTTGAAAGGAGAGAACTGAGCAGTGATTTGTTTATCAACCGCCTAAGCCAAGTAATACTGAGCGAGTTTGAGCAGTAGCGGAACCGTTGGCTGAGGAATGACACGGAGCATTAGTGTCTGTGGTGGTCTTGGTAAGTCAAGAATGGGAGGTTCAGACTCAATAAATGAATGAGAACAAAGTGAGTGAAGGTTGATTTCATTGGCTTTTTTCTTGCGGCGCAATTGCTTGCGGGGCTAAAACCTTCTTTGAAGTCCGTGTGACAATAAGTTTAAAGCAGTAAACAGTAAAAAAACCAATGGCCTCTAAAGCTCTAACCAAGTCCCAAATAGCCGCCGCGTTGGCGGAAAAGACCGCAATCACTAAGAAGCAGGCTGTCGCCGTTCTAGAGATGCTTGCCGAGTTGTCCTACAAGAACGCAAAGAATACCTTCACCTTCCCCGGTGTCGGTAAACTGGTTTTGGTGGAACGTAAGGCTCGCATCGGCCGTAATCCGGCAACAGGTGCTGAGATCAAGATTCCGAAGAAGAAGGTAGTAAAGTTCCGCATTTCTAAGGCTGCTAAGGATGCAATCCTTGGGGTTAAGCCCTAATTTTTGCGGCGGTTTTGCTTGCGGCGCTCTTTTTAGGGCGCCGTTTTTTTGGTGACAAGACTCAGTCAAAGTCATCCCCGCCGTAACTCAAAAGGGGGTGTTACCCAAGACGAGGCCGGAAAATGCTCCGGTTGACTCAAAAGTGGTGTTACCCAAAGTCCCCTGAAATTTGGAAGCGAAGGAAGCCGGGGCCCGGTGGCAGTCCGGCCTCCCTCGTTCCCGTT
>SIAZ01000123.1 GCA_009695405.1 Pedosphaera sp.
CAGGGAGAGGATCTACTGCAGTGAGAACTGGCAACGGTGGGTCCGATGCCACGCTTAGAGACGATGAAGAATTCGAATGTCTTTTCATGGGGAGAGGCCTACCTTGAACTTTGTTCCGAGCGGCCGCTATCTCTCATGCCATCTATCAAGAAGCGCATTGGGAATGCCAACTCCAGAATCCTCGACCTCAATCATCAGATACGGACCTGGAACCGCTTCAGAAGTCAGCCCAGCATAGTGCCGGTCAATTAAGATATTTCGAGCCGACAATCTCAATAGCCCCCCTTTGGGCATCGCGTCTCGAGCATTGACACACAAATTCATCAAAACCTGATGAATTTGGGTCGGGTCTCCATTCAATGCCGCAATTTCCGATGAGAAATCTGTTCGAATTGAGATGTTTTTCGGAAAAGTATCTCGGGCAATGTTCGCCATATCCCTCAACAAGTGCCTCACCTGTACCACCAATTTTTGCCCGTCGACACCTCGTGCAAATGACAACACTTGCGAGACCATTTGCGAACCTCGACGCGCACTTTTTCAATCGTTTCGAGAATCTGATTCCGTTCGTCACGGTCCAAATCCAAACGCAGCAATTCAATCGACATCAAAATCGGGGCCAAAACATTATTGAGATCATGCGCAATCCCACCCGCCAAGGTCCCTATGCTTTCCATCCGTTGCGCCCTGAGAAATTCTTGCTCCAACTTTTTGCGCTCGGTCAGGTCCGTATCAATCGTCAATAGGGTCTTTATCTTTCCCTCAGGATCACGCACAGCACTCCAACTCCGTTCCAAAATCAATTTGACACCCTGCTTGTTGATCATGCGCATTTCGCCGTGCCAAAAAACATCTTTGCGCACTTTCTCAGCAGCGGCTTTGTAAATCGTGACATCCGCCTGCAGCAAATCGTCGCACTGCCGCCCTATTGCCTCGTCTCGACTCCATCCGTAAATTCGCTCTACACCGCGGCTCCAAAAAAGAATTTTTCTATCCAAGTCAATTACTGTGATGGCGTTAGGTGCCGCATCAATCAGTGCGGCCTGTTCGCTGATCCGTTCTTCACCCATACGACGCTTGGTAATATCGGCGCGAATAGTTAAATAACCGGTCGGTTTTCCGTCTGCGTTCAAATAAGGAACGATCGAAGTATCCACCCAATAAATCGACCCGTCCTTAGCTCGGTTGCAGACATCTCTCCGCCACACTGATCCCCGCCCTATCGTCGCCCACATCTCTTTGAAAAAATCCTTCGAGTGAAATCCCGAATTTATAATGCGATGGTCCTGCCCCACTAACTCCTCTCTCGAATACCCAGAAATCTGGCAAAACAAATCATTCACCAAGGTGATTTTTCCAGTGCTATCAGTCACCGCCACAATCGCGTGTGAATCCAATGCCCGTTTAAATTGAGCCGACTCTTGCACGGCAACTTCAATCCGCGACTCAGCAACCTTCTGAGCGGTGATATCGAGCAACATTAAGAGTGCACCCGAATGGGTTTCATCCTTAAACGCTTTAATCAGCATCCGAACCCAAATTAAATGCCCCGGAATGGGACAAAGAAATTCGGACGAAAACTCCGCGTTGACCTCCGATAAAACCCCTTGAACCCCTGACAGAACATATTGAATCTTCGGATCAACACCGCTCGCACGCCTACATTCTTCAATAAAAATTTGGCCGACCCTAAAGCACCCAGTTGGAAGACCTGCAAACTCGAAAAAACGAACCCAAGACGTGTTGACCGCACGAATACGGCCCTTGTGATCCAGCAAAGCCACCTGAGCAGGAAATTTTTTTATCCAATCCAACTGATCGGAAGGCGGACTTGGCCTTTCATCACTACGCCTTATTTCCAAAGCAGCAGGTGTCTTTTCAGTGGGAAACATATCGGTCGAATTATTCAGTGTAGAAGAATTTAATTCCGAATTAAATTTGAGTTATTCATCTACTAAATCAGCGTATTTACCTCATTGCGGCAAACGCCCCACCGCAACACCTTGAGGGATCAATGTTCGTTTTCATGCGCGTTTTTGTCGGAAGACGGTTGTCTCGGACTCTGTTCCTGACGGTTGCATACTCTCGTCAGGCTTTTTAGGGGCTGAAGAGAGTAAAGCGACTCGGCTTTACCCTTCAAAATAAAAATTTTCAATAGACTGACCCATTTTAATTGAGGTTATTTTCTCACGAAAATCTCTTTGTCCTCGCCTTTCTTTAGCTAACCTGTGCCTTCGGCAAGACCAGTCAATCGGATGCCTTTTCTTTATAATCTGCTGTTTAACTTCGCTTTTCTCTTATCGGCTCCATGGTACTTTTTAAAGATGTACCGCAGGGGCGGATGGAAAGATGGCTTTGGTGAACGTTTTGGACTCTATGGCCCACGGCTCAAGCAGTCCCTCACCAATCGTCAGACCGTATGGTTCCATGCTGTCAGTGTCGGTGAGGTCAACCTTTGCACTCAACTCATCCAAGCGATTGAACATCGTCTGCCCCTTCATACGATCGTGGTCTCCACCACAACTTCAACTGGGATGGCACTCCTTCAAGACCGCCTCCCCTCGACGATCATCAAACTCTACTACCCGATCGACCGTCGTAAACACGTCATCCGAGCGATCGGCATTATATCACCGTCTGCGGTGGTGCTTGTGGAAGCAGAGATCTGGCCCAATTTTCTCTGGACCCTACAGCGTCGGGGCATTCCCCATTTTCTGGTTAACGCCCGGCTTTCGGAACGTTCCTATCGGGGTTACAAACGGTTCGGCTTCCTTTTCCGTTCTTTGTTCGCCGGATTTACAGGAGTCGGCGCGCAAACCTCGACTGATGCTCTTCGACTCATCAAATTGGGTTGTCGCCCCGAAACGATTCAAATGGTGGGAAGTCTCAAGTTTGACTCAGCCCGACTCGAAGCCAGCCAGTTAGTAGATATCCCGAGGCTCCTTGAGCAAATTGGTGTTTCCTCAGATTCCCTCGTCCTGGTGGCCGGAAGTACCCACGAAGGTGAAGAGAAGATTCTCGCGGATCTCACATTGCGGCTAAAGAAACAGTTTCCCAGCCTGTTCCTTGTGGTTGTTCCGCGCCATCAGGAACGAGGTACCGCCGTTGGTGATGCTCTCCACACCGCCGGATTCCGCTTCATTTTAAGGAAGAATATATTGCCCAAAACCCAGATTAAATCGGGTTCACTGGACGGTCTTATTGTGAATACCACGGGAGAACTGGCTGCCTTTTATCGACGGGCTGACGTTGTCTTTGTGGGTAAAAGTTTAACGGCTGAAGGCGGTCAAAATCCGATCGAACCTGCCGCTTTGGGTAAAGCAGTGATCTTTGGCCCAAATATGCAAAACTTCCCTGAAATCGCCCCCGCATTTGTCCAAGCCGGCGGAGCTATCCAGATCGCCGATGCCCAAGAACTCGAGACAGTCATTGCCCAACTCCTTGCCAACCCAGAACGGCGCAGGTCCCTAGGACTTCACGCACTCAAAGTCGTTAACGAAAATCAGGACAGTATTGGGCGCACCGTCAATATGATCGTTCACTCTATTTCACCGTAATTTAGAACTAAATGTCGTGCTCGACGCGTTGCCCTGACTCCAATTTAATTTCAACTGTTCGAGGGCACTTACCCGCAAGAAACAATAGCCAGAGTCGAAGGGGCCCATTCAGAAAGCATCCGATGAGCCCCGTCATCGTTCAGAAAAACGGGTCGACGATATTCCCGCTGTTAGGATTAAGGCTTCTTCGGGGACCAACCGCGGACGAATCCCACGCATTGAGCAATGTCGGGCACGGAATTATCCCAATTGAATTCGTATTCAATGGAGATATTTCCAGAAAAACCTTGAGCCTTAAGTTCATTTAAGACCCCTGCCATATCGGTCGTACCAGTGCCAAAAATGATATCGTGTTGCCCTGTCCCTAGTGCGGCGCGCTCCTTCATATGTAGACTAACAACACGCCCCCGCAGTGCTCTAAGTCCATCGATGGCACGAATTCCTGATGTTTGCCAATGGCCGATATCCGCACAGGCTCCAATCCGAAGATCTCGATTCTTGACCACCTCAGCAATGTAAGCGGGATTCCAGACCTTGTAGGTGGGATCTTCAACCATCTGACCGCTCGCGTCTTTTTTGAAGCGCTTCGCATGCTCATGGATGCCCACCCTTAAATCATATTCCTTGGCAAGCCGTTCGGCGATGTCGAGGGAATCAATGGATTCTGTAGTGATCCCAAACAGCCCCATTTTATGAGCAAAATCAAAAATCTTGCGGGCAGTCGTTTCCTCATTCGGAAGGGTCACCACGCCGTAACCCACACCCCTAATTCCATGCTTTTCGAGCTTTGCTTTCACTTCAGCAATTAGTTCAGCGCTCGCCGTGTGATCCCATTTGATCCCACGACGATCAGGGCTAAGAGATTGGCCGGGATAAAACTCGATGACTTTTGAACCGGTCTGTTCGGTTTTTTCAATCGCTTCAAATAAAGTAAATCGGTTGAAGCTGTAAGCTTGGCAACCAAGAGCAAAGCCACTGATCTTGTGAGAGTCTGGAATCGGTTCAGCAGTGGTAACCCAACCCAAGGCAAGGGCAACGAGGCACGAGGCAAAAGGAACTATTTTCATCAGAATAAGGGTGGGAATACTTTCCACTGAATCTGATTTATGTCGAGCCAGAGTTCACCCGATCTAAGAAAACGGGTCATCAACGGATCCTCGGCTCAACCAAAAAACAAGAAATCTGCCGAGGAACTCAAAAGCCAACATTTCTTTGGATTAGATTCGTTCCTCTTCGAAAGTATCGACAGAGACATAAATCATTCTCCCAAACTTATGAGGAGCAGATTTGTCTTTTCATTGATTTCAACCGAACCTTCGCTCATGCAAAATACACTAAGACTCTTGGGCATTATCAATGCCGGCTTTTGGTTCGGCGCAGGATTATTTCTGACTGCCGTGGTCGGACCTGGATTCTTCTCGGTCGCTGTCATCGACTTGGTCGGACGCCAAAATGCAGGTCTCATAGCCCAACTCATTCTTGCCAAATACTTCATCCTGCAAACGGTCTGCGTTGCCATTGCCTTGATACTTCTCTCAGCACGCGTTCAAAGGTGGCGCTGTCGCCACTGAGGCCTACTCACACTTCTCGCTGCCCTCCTCTTGCTCGGCGGATTCTGGATTCAACCCCGTTTGATTGCTCTCAACCAAACGCGCTACACGCTCTCGCTTTCCCAAGAAAAACGGGACGCCGCATCGCGTGACTTCGGTCGCTGGCATGGAATCTCTCAGATCGGAAATTTAGTGGTTCTAATCGGTTCACTTGTTCACTTCGCCGTTCTTGCCAACTCCCGATTCGGATTCTCTAATCCACAAGTGAATACCTTCTGAAAAATCGACACTCCCTCTCCTTTCTTCAATTTTCTCAACTATCTCATGCCTCTCATCAATCGTCGCCGCTTCGGCACCGCTCTTGCTGGCATCGCCGGTTCTTGGAACGCTTCCTATCTCTCCGCTGCTCCCGCCTTACTCACCGGATCCGCTCCGCAGGTTTCCGACGGTGTTGCTAGTGGCGATGTCACTCGAAGCGAAGCGGTCCTATGGAGCCGCTCCGACCGGGCGGCACGCATGTGTGTAGAATGGTCCGACTCGGCGGCCTTTACCCAAATCCGTCGCCGGGTCGGCCCTGTCACCGGTCCCTCCACTGATTTTACTGCAAAGGTACTCTTACGGGATCTTCCCTCTGGGCAACGTATCCATTATCGAATTGGATTCGAAGACAGCCACGGTCACATGGGTTACAAAGTCGCAGGATCCCTACTCACCGCTCCCTCAACTCCAAAAACTAGTGTCCGTTTCGCTTGGTCAGGGGACACCTGCGGTCAAGGTTGGGGCATCGATGCGGACCGAGGTGGTCTTCGGACTTACGATGCCCTTCTTCGCCAAGAACCCGATTTCTTCATTCACAGTGGCGACACCATTTACGCCGACGTTCCGATTCCTCCACACATCACTTTACCAGACGGAACGCTTTGGAAGAATCGGGTCACTCAGGATAAATCTAAACCCGCAGAGAGTCTGAATGAATTCCGTGGAAACCACCGGTACAATTTACTCGATGCCAACGTCCAACGCTTCAATGCCCAAGTACCTGTCTTTGCTCAATGGGATGATCACGAGGTCATGAACAACTGGTACCCAGGCCAACGCTTGAGCGCTGAATCGGGATACACTGCACGTCAAGTGGACCTCCTTGCTGCCCGGTCCCACCAAGCATTCTTTGAATATCAACCCATTCGAGAATCTCCCAGTCGCCTGATCCATCGACGTATTCGTCGGGGGCCTCTCTGCGACTTATTTTTTCTCGATCTCCGCTCTTTTCGTGGCCCTAACTCAGCCAATCGCCAAGCCATTGCCGGACTTGATTCTGCTTTTCTCGGAGCCGACCAACTAGCTTGGCTCAAAGAAGAACTGGCGGCGAGTACTGCCGTCTGGAAGTTTGTTTGTTCAGATATGCCTCTCGGTCTGCGAGTCCAAGATGGTCCCAGTCGCTTCGAAGCCTGTGCCAATGGAGACGGTCCAGCTCTGGGTCGCGAACTGGAGATCGCTAACCTCCTGCGCCATTTGAAAGGTCATGGAGTTCGCAATGTGGTTTGGCTCACGGCCGATGTCCATTATGCCGCATCCCACTTCTACTCACCTGCCAAAGCACAGTTCACTGAGTTCGATGGTTTCTGGGAATTTGTCAGCGGCCCACTCCATGCCGGTACTTTTGGTCCTGGTACCCTCGACAACACCTTTGGCCCAGAAGTCCGTTTCTCTTCCCGCAAACCGGGTGATGCCCCAACCGGCCCATGGTCGCCTCATCAGTTTTTTGGAACGGTCGATATTGCCCCAACTTCTAATGTCGCAACGGTCACTCACTTCAATCGGGATGGCGATCGACTTTGGCGGATCGACCTGCCCCCCGCCCACGCATGATCTGTTCCCTGCCCTCTTTTAGCCCCTCACCCGAATCTGTCGTACTCGCCAACCGGCTCCGAGAAGAAATATCGCAAACCGGCAGACCACTTCCTTTCTCTCGCTTCATGGAAAGGGCCCTCTATGAACCAAACCTCGGCTACTATGAACGCACACCCAAGAACATAGGTCGCACCGGGGATTTTTATACCAGTGTCTCGGTCGGCCCTCTTTTCGGCGACTTAGTCGCCTTCCATATCGCCCCCTATCTGAAGCGACTAGGCTCAGTAGATTCTGTGCAGATTGTCGAAATAGGTGCTCATGAGGGTCGGTTGGCCTCAGATATCCTCCACGCACTCGATCGCCACTCAGTCTCTTCGCCTCTCGAGTTTCGCTACCTAATTATCGAGCCTTCTAAAACTCGACGCGCTTGGCAGGCCCTCACTCTAGAACCTTTCAGAGGACGGGTCGAGTGGCAGGAATCTCTGCCCGACTCTCTCCGTGGAGTCATCTTATCCAATGAACTCCTAGATGCCTTCCCAGTCGAACGTTGGCGCTGGTCCGCAGCGCAGCGGCGCTGGATCCAACTCGGTGTTGACTGGGATGGAACCTCTTTCCACTGGGCCGATCTCCAAACTCAATCCCCTGATCACTGGGCTCTACCTGACTCTCTGACCCAAATTTTACCCGATGGATTCGTCCGTGAAGATAATCCCACAGCACGCCGCTGGTGGAACCAAGCCGCACAGTCACTAAAGGCCGGGTTGCTGATGACTTGCGACTATGGGTCAAAATCCGACGCCCTCCTTGACCCATATCGTCCACAAGGAAGCCTCCGAGGCTATCGCCAACATCAACACGCTGAAGGTCTATTGGAAACACCCGGTGACATTGATTTAACAGCCAACGTCGATTTCTCTTCCCTGCGCCTTATCGGAGAACACGCTGGACTTAACACTGTCTTTGATGACTTTCAGCGGAATTTTCTTATGACAATTTTTGCGCAAACAGTCAACAAAAGCGACCTCTTTGGCCTCTGGACAGGGGCGCGAACCAAAGCCTTTCAAACATTGACCCATCCTCAGCATTTGGGACACGCCTTCCGAACACTTATCCAAGAGCGAAGAATTTAACGTTACCGTTGCCCTGATCCACGGAGTGCACCAACTTTCCGCAGAACTAAACCATGACTGGTGCCTTCAAAGCCCCCTACCATTCGCAACGGACACAACGTCCCCTGCTTTGGGCACTTGGCGTCTCGGTGTTTCTGCACTTATTGACCGGAGGGGTCTGGGGAGGCTTAAAGAGATGGGTTGACGAAAGTCCTGATACCGCACCGGACTGGGTGCGCACTCTTGTTTTACAAACAGAAGTTGTCCTAACCCCATCAACACCAACAAACGAGATAGCTTGGAAGGAAATCAATCTTGAATTCATCGAAGTCGACCCCAACAACGCGGCGGAAAAAGACACCTTAGATTCTCGTTTTTATTCCAGTGCGAACACAGTTGCCGCCCAGCCTATTCCGTTAGAAAAAAAACTGCCCGCCCCCCAAATTACCGGAGTACAAACAACTACCCCCAAGACCTTTGACACTGTAAAATCGGCACAGCCTCAACAGGAGGAAAAACCGAGCCCAACAGAAAAAACAGTTTCCAAAGAAACTCCGGTTCCGACAAAGACGCAAGAGGCGAAAAAGCCGCAACCTGTCGGCGGACCAAAGGAACTGGGTGAAACTCAGATTGCGCTCATTAAACCCGCCGCTCAGGTCGAGAAAGTGCAAGAAGAGCAAAGGCCGGCCGAAGAACAAATCGCCACTAATCCACGACCGAAGCCGATTCGAAAACTCGCTGAAGCTCGGGAACAAAAAGGCATCATTCTAGGCGAAAAAATGCTGCAAATGGGAGGCGTATCCCGATTAAGTCTTTCACCCTCGTTCGATGTCAGGAGGTCTCCCTTTGGCGAGTACGATCTTCGCATGATTGCTAGCATTCAAGAGCGTTGGTGGTTACTCTTAGAGGAGCGCCATTATTCACTCGAACGAACGGGCAAAGTAGTCATTTACTTCCTGCTTAAAGGGGATGGGACAATCTCTGGAGTTCGAACTCTCAACTCTGATGTGGGCGAATCACTTAGCTTTACCTGTGAGGCCGCCATTCTAGGCTCCTCCCCGTTTGGTAGATGGCCTCCCGTGCTCAAATCTCAATCCAGCGATCCACGGGAAATCACCATCACCTTCAACTACAATTGAACGCCTTTACCAATTTTGGATTTTTACTCTTATGCGCGCACTAATTGATGGCGGCCCCTTTATTTGGCTCCTCACCGGCTTATCGCTGACGTCACTGACCTTTATTCTCGAGCGGGCTTGGTCTCTCCGGCGTCGTCGAGTCCTTCCTCGCTCGCTGCTTACAGCTTTGACAGAGGGCGATTCGGTCCGAATCCGAACCGCTTGCCTTGCGCACCCCTCTCCTCTAGCTCATTTGATTACCTCAGTTATCGATCACTTACCTTGGTCCAAGGAAGATAATGAGTCCGCTTTGGAAGTTAAAGCGCGCTGGGAAATCGCCCACTTAGAACGAGGCTTGGTTATCCTTGAAATCATCGTAGGAATCGCTCCTCTCTTGGGTTTGGTAGGAACCATCCAAGGCATTATCCCACTCCTCGGTGACTTCGGCAAAAACCTTCAAGCAGACAACTCTTTTATCGCTCGAGGTATGTCTATTGCCCTTTACAAAACAGTGCTGGGCCTCCTCGTCGCTATGCCTACTTTGGCAGCTTGGAGTTTCTTTAACAAAAAAGTCGAACTCCTCGGACTTGATCTCGAAAATGTCTGCGACGCTCTTCTCCGACGTCATTATCTGAAACGACGGGAAAATGATTCGGACTCCACCCCTCGCTCATGAAGTTTCAACTCCGTCGTCGCCGAATCCCTCCTGCGATCATTCTGGTTTCTTTGATCGATGTTTTATTGGTTTTGCTGGTCTTCCTTATGGTGACCACCAATTTCAAGAACGCCCCAGCGATTGCTCTTAAACTCCCGGAATCTAGCGAGGTTCCCAAGTTGGGTGCCTCCAATGAAAAGCCCCCAATGGTGATAACAATCGCCGATAGCCAACCTCAGTTTTATGTCGGCATTCGCGCGGTCACTGCCGATAAACTCCTTACTGAACTTCACAACGCAGTTACCGCCGATCCGCAAATCAAACTGGTTTTACGCGCTGATGAAGAGGCCAGTTGGCGCGACGTGGTCAAAGTGATGGACTTCGCTAAGCAAGCGAAGGTCCAACATATCCGCGCTTTTACTCGAAGCGCTGGAACTCGGTGAATCTTAAGCCCACAAAATCACCTTTCGGTCTGAAACAGTTTTACTCAGCCTTTATTCAAGCAGAACTAATTCCTAGCTGTTCTCAATGGATCAGCGGTCGATTAAATCTACCTAGGGTGAAATAGAGCAGGGTGATAAGTGAACTTCCAGTGAGTTGTTTTGGGTTTCGAAAGTGGCGGGAGAGAGGCCTGTAATGGAGGATTGGCAGTGCTGGCGGTTGTAGAAGTGGGCCTGCTTCGATAAAACGGACAGAGAAAAGGGAGTTATTGGTTAGTTATTTTTGAGTTCGAACTGAGCGGGTGAAAGGCCTCGGAGGGAGGTGTGACGGCGCTGGCGGTTATAGAAGATTTCAATGTAGTCGAAGATTTCG
>SIAZ01000124.1 GCA_009695405.1 Pedosphaera sp.
ATTCTGCTTAGATTTTTCCGACAAGAGCCCGGCACGAATGCAAACATTGAGGAGCGCAGCAGCGGACCAGAGTTGATGACCGGAACCGTCGATCAATCCGCTGGGGAGCGGGATTTTTTCGTGAAACGAACCCAATCCTGCCTCCCAATCTTTCTCATTGTTACCCTTTTTCTTTTTGGGTGCGAAGGCGGTTCCCAGTGAACGCCCCAGCAAGGCCGCATTTTGGGCGGTATGGTCGCCAGCATCGGCGACCTCTTTTCCCCATAGGAAAAACGTGTCGCAGAACGGCCAACTCGCCGTGTTGTGCGGGCCCGCGTTACCGGGGATGAAAGGCGAAAAGAGCGGAATGCCTTTGTCGGTCATGGGATAATCTGCAAATGCCGCCTTGGCAGACCCACCTGCCACAATACCAAAGAGCCCCGCAAAGGCGGTCCCCAGGATTTCACGATTGGGCATGATTTCCCCATGGCGGTCTTTGTAATAAGCGAGAGTGCCATCGGGCTGGGTGAACTCCTTTTGGATAGCGACCTTGAGTGTGGAGGCACGATCCATCCAGCGCTGTTTTTCCGCAGCTGGCCGGCCGCTTTTTTCGCAGGCGTTAGCCATGGCGAGCATTCCCCGGTAGTAAAGGCAGTTAGTGGAAAGCGCCTTCAGTAAAACACAATCGGCGATCTCCATGCCATCGGGATAGGCCGAGTTGGTGATGTCGTGGAAGAGCGGTTGACCACGAAAGAGGCCATCGGTCGGATCAAACCACGGTTCATAGAACACCTTAAAAAAATGTTCACCATTTTCGAGCATCCACTTCCAGTCGGCCAGTTCGGGATGAATCGTGAAAAGATCGTCCGCTGCCCAAAGCCAGACCACATCATCCGTGGCCCGAGTGTAGGAGTTGGTTTTGTATTTCAACATGACCTCCTTGTCCTCTTTAGCGATCACCTCCCAGGGGACTTGAATCTCTGGGACCACGTGCGGAGCGGAAACACGGTAGCCGAGGTTCCTGCGGACGTCCCGGGTCACTCTGAGGGACGAAAGCATCACTTTGGGGTAAAAACGATTCACACCCAGCACCCCCGCAATGGAAATGTCGCGTGTGTAAATCCTGTCGCCATAGCGTGAGCCGGCCCCGAAATACATCCTGCCCGCTTCGTTTTCGACCTGATTGCGCTCCACGTCGTCGAGGGCAATTTTCCACATACGCCTGGTCAGCGGGGTGACGGCACCCTTCAATTCCACCTTGCACTTGGGCTCGGGGTTCGGCAACTGAGCAAGGGAAAAGCTTCCGTTCGCATCGCGCAACGCGTCGGCTGTCATCACCAACGGGCCCTGCTCAAAAAGAAACCGGGGCTTAACTTCATTGCCAACAACGGAAGCCGGTTCGCCAGAGGCCAGCCCGGTCCCCAACAAGAGCCAAACGCAGGACATCCCAGCAAATTGACCAAGTAGAGCCCTTTTCATCACGAGGAGGGTTTTGTCAGACGCGATTCTTATTTGGATTTCATTTTCCCACAAAGTTGCCCGAAAGAGTCTTTCCCTTCGTATTTCAGAATGACCGAATGACGTCCGTTCAATTTGACAGGCTCGACCTTGCCGAAGGCTTGCAGTGCATAATCCTTGGGCTTGTCACCCCAGTTGAAGACTCCGAGGTAGATCTCCTCCCCTTTACGAGCGAGCACCAAATCGAAGCCGTCGCCCTTGTTCTTGCCATGCTGCCAAAGATCTAGCGGCACGGTCTCGTCCATCGGTGAATACTGGAACACTTCTTTCACCAATGACTGCCGTTCTGGCCTGAGCGTCATTAGGTTGTCACTGCTTAGTCGAGCTGTTCCATAAAGCTTGTTAAAGTCCGCCCACATTTGCGCCTCGTTGAGCGTCATACTGCCGCCGTGTTTGACGTCTTCCTGGGAAACCGTTGCGTCTTCATCGGCCGCCTCGCGGTAGACGAGATAGTCGGCATCGCCATTCCATACCTTGCCGTTCAAATAGAAGTTACCGAGATTGGCCAGCGAGCGTTCGGGAAAGGCTCCGTATCTTGGGTGGATGTCGCCGCCGGTGCGCATCCCGTCAACGAATCCGATGCAAGGCCCGAACACGGCCGAGCAACCGAGGAAATAGGTATCCGGCCCCATCGCCTCGCGCATGGATTTCATCGCGAGACGGAAACGCTCCAAACCGGTGATCGTGGAGTCAAAGGCCTTGATACCTTTAGCGTTTTTATTCTTGGCCAGAGTATCGTTTTTTAAGCCGTACCGCATGAAGTCCACTTTAAAATAACGAATACCCCAATTGTCCTTGAGGTTACGAATGCAGTCGGCGATATGCGCACGCGCTCCGGGATGCGAGTAATCAAAGTAAATATACCGCATGACCTTGTCTCCCTTGTCGTTCACCTCAACGATCAACTTGCCGTCAAGGTCGTGCAGGAAATATTCGGGGTGGGCTTTGTAGATCTCCGAATTCTCATCGGCCCGGAAGCCGTCGATGTGAATGCCCGGAGTCTTACCTTCGGATGTGATGCGGGAAACAATTTCCTTGATGCCGCCAGGCAAGAGATCGGGTCGCACGCTCTGGTAATCACCGCGCTCGGTCCACCAACCTCCATCGATCTGGACCATATTTGCATCGGGAGCGATTTTTTTAAGCACATCCATGTTGCCGTAGATATCCTTGGCGGTGAAAACTCGGCCATAGTAATCCCAGGTGGCCCAGCCTTTGAAATCGGCAGGCTTCAGTTTCTTGATGCTGTTCTCCGCTGCGATGGCGGTACCGAATTGGTCGAGAGTCATCAGCCAATCGTCCCCACGCTTGAGCACAATTTGCTCATACGAAATAGTCTCACCCGGTTTGAGCTGCCGGCCCTCGCCGTCGGACCAGATCACGATTGCACCGTCCTTGATCGTGAAGTTTGGCAGGAAGATGCGCCAAGAGAGCGACCCGGCGAAGAGATACTTGCCGTCCGCCAATCGCACCATTTCAAACATGTGGCTGGAGCTTTTCGCGGTCGTCGCGCCGACGTTCTGGCGCAAGATGGGCGTGCGTCCCATGCAACTTCCCCCGTAAAGAATTTCGAGATCACTAGTCAGTTTTTCGGCCACGGGTATACGGATGCTA
Source organism: Pedosphaera sp. (assembly GCA_009695405.1). Taxonomy (GTDB): domain Bacteria; phylum Verrucomicrobiota; class Verrucomicrobiia; order Limisphaerales; family UBA9464; genus SXXZ01. The sequence continues at coordinate 3,112 of SIAZ01000124.1, forward strand.
ATCCTCCCGATCGCCAGGGGTTTAGATCCTTTGTTGGAGAGGGTGATGGCCAGTCGCTGGAAACTGTCCGCCTCATCCGTCAGGCTTTGCGCTGTCTCGACCGGTTGGTCAGCTTGAACCTCGACCTTGATGTCCGGCCACAGTGAAGAGCCCGCGCATGCGAGCTGGGTCAGCAACATGCCCGCAAAGAGGGTGAAGTGGGTTTTCAAGAGGGTTTTTTTAAAAGCAACCAAAAATAAAACGACATTCTCATAACATACATAAGATGAATGAATTGCCACGGAGAATTAGAGACTCCTGAGCCTATTCTGCCAATTTTCTCATGGTCCGCACTCGGGTGAACTCCCCTTCAGTCAAAGGGTGACTTGTACAAGATATTTGCAAATGAATGAGCCAAATAGAATGATTTTGAAAACGGTCGCAATAGAGTGCTTTCGTACTATAACCAGCGGAGGTAGCTATACTTATGCCCCACCTCTTTTTCTCCCAAACAGGAACGAAAATCGTTCAAATTATATTGGCTAATTTTCTACGACCTTTGCGATGCGATCGCGTATACCCGATCGCCTGCTTGCTACTCTCAATTGGCCTGACTGGATGCACTCCCGAGGCCAAGCCTCTTGCCGACCCGGATGCGCAATTTCTTTTAAAGAATAGGAACGGAATGGAAGTGCGACTGGCCTCCTACGGGGCACGGATCACCTCGATCAAAGTACCAGACCGCAACGGCGCCATGGCAGACGTCGTACTAGGCTTCGACACCGTCGAACCCTATCGGTCGTCCGTCAAGAAGCCCTACCTCGGGGCGACCCTCGGCCGATATGCTGGGCGCATCGCCGATGGGCGGTTCACCCTGGACGGGGTCGAACATGTGCTCGCGCAGAACAGCGGTCCGAATCACAACCATGGTGGCTCCAAAGGGTTTGATAAGGTCGCGTGGAACGCAAAGCAAATCCGGAACGGCGTTCAATTTGATTACAGCTCTCCAGATAGAGAAGAAGGATACCCCGGAACGCTCCAGGCCCGGGTGACCTACACGCTTACCGATGCCAACGAGCTCATCATCGATTACCGAGCCACGACCGACCGTGCGACACCGGTCAACTTATCCAATCACACCTATTTCAATCTGGCGGGCGAAGGTTCGGACACCGTGCTTAATCACGAACTCATGATTGATGCAAATGAGGTGCTTGCGATCGGTAAAACTTCTGTCCCCACTGGGAAAATCGCATCCGTCACGGGCACGCCCTTCGACTTCCGTCACCCAAAAAGGGTCGGGCGGGATATTAATCAAACGAACGAGCAACTGGCCAATGGGATTGGGTATGACCACACTTTTGTTTTGAACCCGAAAAAGGAGGTCGAGAAGCCTGCCGCGACCCTGTATGAAAAAACCAGCGGTCGAAAACTGCAGGTCTTTACCGATCAGCCGGGACTTCAGCTCTACACCGCGAACTTCCTCGATGGATCTCTGATCGGAAAATCCGGGCGTCCCTACCTGAAGCGCGGTTCACTGTGTCTGGAAACCCAGCATTTTCCCAACAGTCCGAATCAACCGAATTTTCCCAACACCACCCTCCGGCCAGGTGAAACCTACCAGACCCAGACGATCTACCAATTCAGCGTAAGCGATTCCATTGGGGAATGATCCGCAGTGCTCATGCTCCCTACGATGCTGGGCCAGCCGGTTGTTAAAGACCTCCCATGAAGTTTCTTCCCCTCAGTGTCGCCGTTCTAGCTTTCATGCCGGCACACTTTACCCGCGCGGAATCATGCCCTGTCTCGTTCGCTTACATCCTGCAGGCCGATTCCTTCGCTAAAACAAAAAGTGCGGCCGTTGCGCAACTCAAGGAGAGCGGACGCGATTGGATCGTGCTCGACACGGCCTTCGCTGGCGACACGACGTGGGAGCAAGCAGATCTCGACGCAATCCGCGGCAGCAAAGCGGGGCGAAAAGTGGTCGCCTATATTTCCATCGGAGAGGCTGAGGACTACCGTCCCTATTGGCAATCCGAGTGGGGCAGTAATGGCAATCGGACTGCCTCAGCACCGGCCTGGCTCGGGATCGAAAATCCGGAGTGGAAAGGAAATTATCAGGTCAAATATTGGAACGCCGATTGGCAAAAGCTGATGCTACCCGCGATTGACGACGCCATGGCGCACGGTTTCGACGGCGTGTATCTGGACGTCGTAGATGGCTTCGAGACGTATGAGCAGGGAGCCGATGACTACCTAGACGACCGCATGAACCCGGAGACCAAGCAGACCTATCGCCGTGACATGGTGGACTGGGTGAAAGCGATCGCTGCTCGCGCCCGCGCAAAGAATCCCGCGGCACTCGTCATCCCGCAAAACGGCTCCCAACTGGTCGTACACAAGGACTTTATTGAGGTCATCAACGCCCAAGGCATCGAGGATTTGTTCACCAACGGAAAAAAGCTCCAGCCCGCCTCACACACGGATGAAATTCTCGGTAATTTGAAATTAATGGCTTCGGCAAAGAAGCCCGTGCTGCTCATCGAGTATCCAAAGACGCCAGAACGACAGGCGCTATCCAAGAAATTAGCGAAGGAGAACGGACTCGTTTGGCTTGTGACAGATCGTCAGCTCAAGACGCTTGGTGAATCGAGCAAATAGCCTCTGCCATAGCTTTCTTTATGCTCGAGAATCCCATTTAGGGCGGGATCGGATTTTCTCATCTCGACATTACTCAAATTGATCGAAGCTAAAACTTCAGTTCCCTCTTTTCTTTTCCGAAACAGTTTTCGCTTCCAACTCAAGCAACGATCGACCTACCAAGCTGACCTGAGTTGGCTTGAGCAGACGCTTGGCCTCCGCAAGAGCTGATTTCGCTATAGCCACCTGTCCATCAGCCAAGGCTGCTTCAACAAAAGGTGCCACTAATCCGTAATAAAGATTCCCTCCCGCTTGGCCCTTGAAATCCCGTAACGCCTTTCGATAAGCGGCGTCTGCCTCGCCCCATTTGCCTGCCGCAATTTTCTCGCCCATATCGCCCGCCGCACTCCCAATGCCCAAATCAAACCTCCGCGTACGGTTCTGAACAAGAATCTCCTGTGTAAGGCTCTTCACCTGAAGGGCATCCCCTCCTTCCTTAGCTAACTCCAGTAACTTATTTTGTCCCCTAACTTTGAGATCGGGATAGTTTGAAAAACGGCTGGTGTACGCACTCCAGAACTCTTGCTGAACCTGAGGCGAGGCATGGCTATCCGCAAGGATCTGTGCCTGTAAGCTCCATGCGGGAAGAAACTCAGGTTGCACATTCCTTGCAGCATTTAACCAACGTTCCCATTCAACACGCCCTAAGGTACGGGCGTAATCGGTGAGGAGGAGGGCCTGCTGATACCCATCCGATCGTTCCCTTCCTTTAGCCAAAAAGACAAGTTCAGTATCAGAAATAGGTTTCCAAGTTTGCGGATCCATCGCATTTCCCACTGGATAGTTTTGCGACTCGTATTGTCCACAGTCGGTTTTCCAATGCCCCGGTGAATCCATATAGCCAAACCATGCATGGCCTCCATCATCCCCCTGTCCCGAAAAGTAGAGGGTTGGCAGTCCTTTGGCCTTACCAGTATTCGCCGCAAAGTAGGCCTGATCCACACAGATGCCACCTCTCGAACGAATTTCCGAAAAGGTGTAGGTTGGGTAAGGCCAAACAAGCCGATTTGCCTGAAACCGAGGAGTGTCATAGCGAATACTGCTAAAGACTTTACTGAACCCGCTCCGACTAGCCGTGACATTTTTCCGTGCCCAGTCCATTTCAGATTCCACCAAAGGATGATCAATAATAAATTTCAACTCACTCACCCTGAAATCACAAAGATCGGTTGCATAGCGCCGCCCTCGCTGCAGTTCAGCCATGCTTTGCAGTCGCTGAACTGGATCGACCACCTCCCTGGGCACTGCCGAGAGAGTTACCTGCCGATGAGGCCATCTTTTGGGGAAAGGCTGATCCAATACAAGAGACAACGCCACGGCCAAACGAGGCAGCTCTTGTACCGCCGCAGGAGCTTTAGCCTGCATGCTCAGAAGAATCCCTAAGGCGTTTTTGACATTGTCTTCCGATGAAAGGTTTTCGAGAAAGGCACGCCGTAGTTCAATATTTTCTCCGAGCGAGCGAAAGTCAGTGTTTTCCTTCTCAGAGAATTCCGGACTCCAAAGACCGAGCCACTGCCATAAGCGAAACTCACTCGCCTCAAGATTCTCGGGTTTGAAGTCGCTCTCACGAGCTGTTTTTAACTTTCCGATCAATCGTTCTCCAAGCTCACTTCGAGCCTGCTCCCATTGGGCGGGGTCAGGATGCGCTTCCCACCAACTTATTTCCGACCACCCTTGCACTGGCACCAGCCCCATTATAACCCCAGTGAAAAAGAGTATCTTTGTCATGAGCCTTTAGCCGATGGGCACCGCACTCCGCTTCCGCTTGTGAAAGGCACTGAGTTCCTTGTAGCCAACCTCCTGAACCAAAGAGATCGCCCGATCAAACTCATAACCCACCTCCTGAGGGGCGTGGGAATCAGAAGAAATTAAAATTGGAATCCTCCGTCGGAACGCCTCTTCCAGAAATATCTTGGAGGGATAAATCTCCATCACCTCCTTCCGGAGTCCCGCGGTGCTCACCTCCATAGCGATTCCAGCCGCCTCAATCGCATCGAGAGTCTCTTTGTAGTAAGTGCGGAGATCTCCTTTGGGGCGATGACCGAATTTTTTCACTAGGTCGGGATGAGCCATGAAATCAAAGAGGCCACTTTGCGCGGCTTGAGTCATCGCTTTGAAGTACTTCGTCCAAACTTCTTCGACGGGTTGATCCTTCCACCGCGCTAATTTCAAAGGATTATCTACATCCCAGTCAGGCGTGATGTAGTGGACCGCTCCGATAAAATAGTCGAACTGGGCCTTTGTCGCTAATTCTCGGATCCACCCCTCTTTTCCAGGAATAAAGTCACACTCCAGACCTAGTCGGATCGGAAGTTGGGGAAACTCTAGACGCGCCTCCTCCACAAGATGGAGGTACTCAGGAAAATCAGCTAAATCCATTCTCCAATCATCGAATTTTGAGGGCATGGGATTATGTTCTGAAAAACCAATTTCTTTCAGACCCTTCCGCACCGCCTCAGCTGCGTATTCGCGCGGATGCCCTATGGCGTGCCCACAGAGGGGCGTGTGCATGTGATAGTCGAAGCGCATTTCCCAACTTTACCTACCCCAAGGCCCTTTTCCAAGGGCATAGGGGAGCGTTGCCCAGTGCCCTACTTTTCGGCATCATCCAGAGATGGCATCCATACCTTATCTTCATCTTTCCCCTGCCCGCCTCCGATCAACTCTAACCCGTTTCCGCAGCCTACGCGCTCTCGTTGTAGGCGACCTCATGCTAGACGAGTTTATCTACGGCCGCGTCTCAAGAATTTCTCCCGAAGCGCCCGTACCCGTGGTCCATGTCGAACGCGAGCAGTCCTACCCAGGTGGCGCAGCGAATGTCGCACGAAATCTAGCTGCGCTAGGAATTCATGCCGAGTTAAGCGGCGGCATCGGTCAGGACACCACAGGTCAACACCTCCTGAATCTTCTCCGCCACACCAAGATTGGAACTTCAGGCATCTGTCGCTCAAGCAAGTTCCCCACCATCCGAAAAACCAGAATTCTGGCGCGCCACCAGCAAGTCGTACGGGTGGATCGAGAGGAACCCAGTCATCTTTCCCCAAAAGAGAGAGGTGCCGTCCTCAAAAAGGCCTTACAAGTTCTCCCCCGCTGCCATGCCCTCATCCTAGAGGATTACGGCAAAGGCCTCTTTGATCAGGCGTTTGCCGACTCTCTCCTTGAAGCTGCCCGCAAACACAAGATTCCTTCCGCCGTCGATCCCAACGTTCACAACCCCCTCCAATGGCATGGAGCCACTTTAGTAAAACCCAACCGAGTAGAGGCTTTTGGAGCTTTAGGGCAGCCTGACTCTTCCAACCCGAAAGATTGGATCGCAGCCGGCGAAGAGCTCCTCATTCGCTGGAACTGCCAAAATCTTCTGCTGACACTTGGTGAAAATGGCATGATTCTTTTTCAGCATAATGAAAAACCTTATTCTATCCCTAGCCGAGCTCGCGAGGTCTACGACGTATCAGGTGCAGGCGACACTGTCATCTCAGTCCTAGCCGCGGGACTGGCCGCGGGCTTGAGCGGACAGGTTTCCGCCGAGCTAGCCAACTTGGCCGCGGGGATTGTTGTCGGGAAACTCGGCACCGCCACGGTCACGCCAGAAGAAATTATGGAGGTAGCGCGGAACCATGGCTAAGGCAGCCGTCTTCCTCGACCGCGACGATACGCTCATCGAGAACGTTCCCTACCTCGGCGACCCCGCCCAGGTTCAACTTCTGCCGGGCGCAAAGGAAGCCATCGCTCAACTTCATCAAGCGGGTCTGCTCCTAATTGTAGTTTCCAATCAATCCGGAGTGGGTCGTGGACTCATTAGTAAAGCGCAAGTCCGCTCGGTCGATGCGAAAATGGAGGAACTTCTTGGGGGTAAAGGGATCATTACCGCCTTCACCCACTGCTACGCCGCACCAGGAGATCCGTACGATGAACGAAGAAAACCCTCCCCTCTCATGCTGCAAGATTCTGCCCTCGAACACGGTTTATCTTTAAAAAACTCTTTTATGGTTGGTAACCGACTCAGCGATATTCAATCAGGTGCATCCGCTGGGTGTCGTACCATTATTCTGCAACTTCGTATTGAACCGGGAGATGAAAAAGCGTGCACCGAACTCGCTACCTTTTCCGCTAAAGACTGGCCCGCTGCATCCGCTTGGATTTTAAAATCGAAAGAGTCGCCTCTGTGAGTCACCCCAGGATTACTGCAGTCATACCCGCCCGATACGCCTCGACCCGTTTCCCAGGCAAACCCCTCGCAATGATTGCAGGTAAACCACTATTGCAGTGGGTTTGGGAGGGAGCTTGCCAAGCCTCCGCGATTGCCAAGGTGCTGATCGCCACCGATGACCTACGAATTGCCGGCCTCGCGACAAAGTTTGGTGCCGAAGTTAAAATGACTCGATCCAACCATCCCTCGGGCACAGATCGGATTGCTGAGGCTGTCTTAGGAGAGAAGGCGGACTGGATTCTAAATATTCAAGGAGATGAACCCCTGATTGAAGGCTCTTTCTTATCTCAAATAATTCAAGGGTTAAATCCCTCTTTCGGAATGGCCACAGTAGCCACACCGCTCTCCTCTCTCTCCGACTT
>SIAZ01000125.1 GCA_009695405.1 Pedosphaera sp.
AACGAACCATACCGTTGCCGAACTCCTGCCTTGGAACTGGAAACCGGCGAAAGCCTAATCCGGTCGGTCGACCTTTCTTCCCCGCCTTCGATCGCGGAATATCCTACTTTCGGCAACTAGGGAACCATGGGGTTGGGCGTACGCTTACGATTGATCGGGTCGAGTATTGTCCTCCGTTCGGACGCCTCGGGCGCTGGCTCAATCCGATTGTCTACCGACCGCAACTCGCCTTGCTGTTTTGGTGGCGTCATCGATGTACTCGTGCACTTCTCGAAAAGGCTTCCCTTAAAGGTATCAACAGGGAGCACTAAGGCTCATCGAAGTGCGTGACTTTACTCTGGATTTGACGTTTTACTCTTCTGTCTTTCTAGGATGGTAATTCCAAACCATACGCATGTTCTGACCCGGAGTCATCGCCGACTTCTAGCCTTTGTACTTGGTCTAATCGTATTCGCTGGATTAGTTGAATTAGGAGTGCGCTGTAACGTGTTGCTCTTCTCTGCTGCCTCCCACCGAGCCCTCGCCAAGGTCGCGATGTTCGAGCGTCATTCACGAGTGGATATCCTTTTCCTTGGGACTTCCCGAACTCAAGATGGAGTGTCACCCGCTTTGATAGCCGAGGCCGTGACAAAATTTTCCCCTGCCTTAGGGGAGATCCGTGGGTACAATGCGGCCTTCACAAGCTCGAGTCTCGATGCCCTCGAAGCCCTCGGTAGCCGCTTTTTGTCCAAGCCAGAGTTGAAGTTAGTGGTTATAGAACTGTCAGACCCACAACAGAGAAATCCAGCGACTCCATGGAATGGGGATGTCGTCAAAGCCAGTCCTTCGACCTTAGAAGGTCGACTCATCCAATGGGCCCAGAAGATTTACTGTGTGAAACAACGCTCCGCTTTTGTATCGGATAACATCACCCGACTCCCAGCCCTACTGCTCTTTGCTCCCTCTCTCGGCGGGTGGGAAGTGAAAGGGTCAGATCAACTAACTGTCTGGCTGGGGCATCGTGAAAAACCAGCGGAAGACTTCGACTTTAAGGCGTGGCAACCGGTCATGCTTCCTTCAAACGCCAGCAACCAATCGTTGAATACCGGTGCCGAACAGTGGGTGATTGCAGATCGCTTTAGTCAGGTAGCGTCGCAGTACAAGGCCCGAGGTATTCAAGTTGTCTTTGCCTCACCCCCCCTTCGACATCACCCATCGTTGACCTCAGAACGGGCTTCAATGGAAGCTTTGTTTCAGGCTGTGTCGTACCGAAGTCAGTGCGAAGTGTGGGACTTTTCCTCAAGCAAAGTAGCTGATCGATTCTTCCGTGACCCATCCCACCTTAATACCGAAGGTCGCGCCCACTATTCTAAGGCTTTAGCCGTCGAAATCACCCGACTGCTCAGCCCTCGATGAATGCTTTTTAATTCCTTCAGTTTCTTTCTCTTGTTGCTTCCTGCAGTGGCAGCTTACTGGATGACTCAGTGGCACCGAGTGCGCCTTGGTATTTTGTTTGTAGCCTCGCTTCTCTTTTATGCGGCACACCATTGGCCGAGTGCTTTCCTGCTGCTCGGCACTATTGGCTTCAACTATCTCGCCGGACGTCTTCAAGCTCGGACCCGTTCTCTCCCTGTTTTATTGGTAGCGATTAGTGTCAACCTCTCCCTTTTATTCTGGTTCAAATATGCGGCCTTTGTCGCCGACTCAGTAAACGCCTTATTGGTTACGGTCGGAGTCATCGTCTCCGTGCCCCGTCCGCCGGTCTTTTTGCCGCTTGGCATCTCCTTTTTCACTTTTCAAGTCGTCGCCTACCAAGTCGATATCCGCCGAGGCGAAGTCGAGGCGGAAACATCCTTGCTGCGATTTGCTGTCTTTAAGTGCTTCTTCCCGCAACTCATCGCCGGCCCGATCGTCCGAGCGCGAGATTTACTTCCTCAACTCCAAGAACTAAGACGGTTCAATCCCACGACATTTCATCAAGGGTTATGGCTGCTTATGGGTGGGCTCGCCCTTAAAATCGGGGTAGCAGATGTTCTTGCCCAATTTGCAGACGACGCCTTTCGCAACCCTGCCGTCCTCACCACCGTCGGAGCTTGGGCAGGCCTGTATGCCTATGCTTTTCAATTATTTGCCGACTTTTGGGGTTATTCAACCATGGCGGTTGGACTGGCCGCGCTTTTCGGGATCGTGCTACCGCTAAATTTTAATGTCCCGTATCTCGCTAACACTTTGCAGGACTTTTGGCGTCGGTGGCATATTACTTTGTCGGTTTGGTTTCGAGATTATCTCTACATACCGCTCGGCGGAAACCGACGGAATCGCGACATCAATCTGCTGATTACTATGACCCTTGCGGGGCTTTGGCATGGTGCAGGCTGGAATTTTCTTCTTTGGGGCTTCGGTCACGGACTGTGGCTTATTATTGAACGTCATACGCCATCGTTACCAAGGTCTTGGGATAATCGCCTTCTACGATCTCTACGAACCCTGCTTGTTTTCCATGGTATCTGTTTGCTTTGGGTTCTCTTTCGATCTCCAGAAACCAGTCAGGCCCTCCTCTACTTTCATCGCTTGCTTCTGCCTCCATTTACTTCGTCCAAAGTTTCTGGAGCTTTGGTTACCTGGCTAATTGCCTGTCTTCTTTTGCAAATGCCACTCACCAAATCTTTTCGCGAAATCCGTTTCACTCAACTGTCTCTTCCGGTTCAATGGATTCTCGCCTCCTTCGCGGGTTATCTGGTTCTCGCTTATGCTGGGGCTCGTATCGATTTCATTTACTTCACCTTTTGAGACCAATTTTGCTGAGTCTCGATAGTGCTCGGGGCTTACCCCCGCATTAGGTGCCGCGTCGGGCTTCAATCCATCGATTCAGTCGCCGCTCCAAAACCTCCAAAGGTAAGGCCCCTTTTTCCAAGAGTGCGTCGTGAAAAGCGCGGAGATCAAACTTCTGCCCTAATGCAACCTCCGCTCTTCGGCGCAATTCTTGAATCTTTAGTTCGCCAATCTTGTAAGCTAATGCTTGTCTGGGCCAGACAATGTAGCGATCAACCTCGACGACAATGTCATGTTCGCTTTTATCGGCATTGATTTTGAAAAATTCAATCGCTTGCCGGCGACTCCAACCAATTGAATGAATGCCAGTATCTACCACGAGGCGAATTGCACGCCACATCTCATAGGTCAATTGGCCAAACTTGCTGTAAGGATCCCGATACAATCCTAAATCAGCCCCAAGACTTTCGGCATACAAGCCCCAGCCTTCAACAAAGACTGTCAATTCGGAGTGTTTTTGAAAATCTGGGACTCCATCCAATTCTTGAGATAAGGCAATTTGGAGATGATGACCCGGAACAGCTTCGTGGAGGGTTAATGCCTCCATTTCCCATTTCGGCCTTGTGTCGAGCGCGTAGGTATTGGCGAAGAAGTTTCCTGGTCGTCTAAAGACCCAAGCGCTTGGTTGATAGTAGGCTGTCGTTTGTGATTTTTCGGAATAACTGGGAATCGGTACGACACCGTAGGGCAATCGCGGTAGGCGTCCGAACAAACGGGGTAACTCTCCGTCAATTCGCTTGGAAATATCTCGGTATCCCGCCAATAAGCCGACTGCAGTGTCAAAAAAGAAACGCTTATCGGAACGTAGAAAAATCAGAAACTCAGGCAAGGTTCCCTTAAAACCTGTCTTCAACAAAATGGCGTCCATCTCAGCACGGATTCGCTTCACCTCGCCTTGTCCTATAGCGTGAATTTCTTGAGGCGTCATTTCGGTGGTGGTCGAACGTCGCACCGCATGGGCATACCAAGCGACACCCTCGGGTAAATCCGAACAGGCGATGCTTTCACGGGCCCCAGGCACATATTCAGTTACCAGAAAACGATGCAGTTCGCGATAGGCTGGGTACACTTTATAGGTGATATCCGCCAATGCCGAGGCCCTTAATCGAGCGCGTTCGCCTTCGGGTATTGTTTCAGGGATGTCGATAAATCTTCGATAAAGAGGGCTCTTACTCGGATCCTCTGGCATCTGGTTTAACACCTGTTGAGGAACATCTCTCAAGGTGATTCGGGGCATAGTGATCCCTCGCTTTAATCCTTCTCGCAGTAACCCTAAAGTCTCTCGAACTAACCCTTCGGCCGTCTTCAAACGAAGTACCATATCATCAAAGTCAGTCACTGTTCCCCCCGGCATAATCGACAGACTTTGTGCGATGTCCTGTTGCACCCCATTCATCTGGGTCAGTGGCATTAACTCTGCCGGAAATCGCTGACCTTCTTCGTCACGTCGCAATCCCCAATCAAACAATTCTAACCATAACCGATCCTCTTCAGATAATCGTCCTGATGCGAGAGTTTGGACAAAAGTGCGGGGCCGCTTTAGTTCTCCTTTGCGACGAGCGATTGCTTCCGAAGAAAGATCAGACCAACGACCGTTCAACCCCTTGAAACCCGTGTAGGTCGCTGCCTCGGGCGATTCCTCCATTAGATAAGACCAATGTAAATCGAGGAAGCGGCGAAACCGAGAGGTCTCATCATCCTGCCCGGCGGCCTGAGTCAGTGTAGCGTACTGCGAAGTCCATTGTGCAGAGGTTTTAGCAAAGAGAGTATAGGGGATGATAACCAGAGCCCACAGGATCCAACGACGCAGCATTTTGAAAGAATCACCGAAAACCACTGAGGGTGAAGCTCCAAGTCGAATGGAGGCGTCTTTGTTCGGCCTTTTTTCTCCAAGGGACAGGATGCAAACTCGGTATCCACAGATTGATGAGATTGCGTCCGGTCGCTAGACCCGTTCCACTTGAGGCGATGATCGAATTGAGTGACGCCATCGCCCAACTAAAGACAGAATTAGAAGCGGCAAATACAGTCTCTGGCTCGAGGCTCCAAATTGTCTTGGGGCTCAGTGTTTCTTTGGATCCTAATGGCAAAATTTGTTGGCAGATTGCTACCGGACCTACCCCTCATTCAGTGACAATCGAATGGCAACGCGAACCTCTCTTAACCTCCTCCACACCGATACCAATACCGACAGCGCCATCGATTTGGGGCGAGACAGTTAAAGAGAGCAGTTCCGACGCTGTGACTGCGGCACTAGAGACCATTCTAGGTCGCCCTGGATTTGATAGTGCGGCTCGGGCCAGCGTCTTTATCGAGATTTTACGCGAGATGGGCCTGGAGAAAATCAGCCTTCTTTTAAACTCACTGGAACTAGGAAAACCCAGTGGCGATGCAGCGGTAGATCGGGTCGTGCAGCGTGTGAGTCGGTTGCTAGAACTTGGTCCGATCGGAATGAAACGAAGTGTCGTTCAACTTCAATCCCTCTTTTATCAACAGAACACAGGCTCATTGCTGGATCTGATAGAGGCACGATGGCAATACGGAACAGGACATTTGTTAGGCGAGGAAACCTGAACGAACCCCTCGATCTAAGGTCATTATCCCCGCCGCATTTGCCCTCGGATTGACTCGATGTCAAAAACACTTTGCCCCAGTGGCCTCTACCGATAGTGTTGCCACTGACTTTTACATCTATGGCAAAACTTTCTGTTCGTGATCTGACTGTTTCCGGCAAACGCGTTTTCGTGCGCGTCGACTACAACGTGCCAATGGAGGAAAAAGACGGGGTGATGGTGATTAACGATACCACGCGAATCAAAGAAACTCTGGCTACCCTCGAATTACTCATCGCCAAAGGGGCGCGGATTATTCTCGCCGCGCATTTGGGTCGACCTGATGGCAAACGGGAACCTTCGATGAGCTTGGCTCCTGTTGCTGTCAAGTTAGGGGAAATGCTCGGACGCACCGTTGCCTTTTCTCCCGAGGTAATCGGTGAAACGGCTGAGGCTGCGGTTAATGCTCTGAAAGACGGTGAGATTCTCCTGCTCGAAAACGTGCGTTTTCATGCTGAGGAAGAACAAAATGATCCCGTTTTTGCCGCTCGTTTGGCGCGTCTCGCTGACGTCTATGTCAACGATGCCTTTGGAGCCGCCCACCGTGCCCACGCCTCCACAAGTGGCATCGCCCGAATTGTGAGTGCTTGGGGTGGCCCCTGTGCCGCAGGACTTTTGATGGAGCGGGAACTTAAGTTCCTAGGCGATGAATTAGAAAATCCGGCACGTCCGTTTGTGGTAATTCTGGGTGGAGCCAAAGTCAGCGATAAAATCAAAGTCATTGATCGCCTTTTGGAAAAGGCAGATACCGTCCTCATTGGAGGAGCGATGGCTTACACCTTTAAACTGGCTCACGGTGGTAAGACTGGGAAATCGTTAGTTGAGAAGGACCACACTGGAACCGCTCTCGCCGCCGAAGCCAAGGCCGCCGCGAAGGGTATCCAGTTTCTTCTCCCGACCGATACCGTCATTGCAGACCTTAAAGACACCGGTAAACTGAATAAAAAAAGCCGACCGGTGTTTGAATTTGTCAATCCACGGGTGAACACCGGTGACATTCCTGACGACTGCGAAGGGTTTGATATCGGACCCGAGACGGCGAAGACCTACGCGGCAGTCATCGCAGGGGCGAAAACCATTTTTTGGAATGGTCCGATGGGAATGTTCGAAGATAAACGTTTTGCTGAAGGTACGACCGCCGTCGCCTTGGCTCTCGTTGAAGCGACTCAATCAAAGGGTGCTAAATCCATTATCGGCGGTGGCGATAGCGTTAAGGCTGTGAATAAGGCCGGCCTAGGCAACAAAGTGACCTTTGCCAGCACCGGCGGTGGGGCTAGTCTCGAATTCCTCGAGGGTATCCCTCTACCGGGAGTTGTCGCATTAAACGATAAATAACCGCCGTTCGGAGTTGAAGCGGCATCAAGTGGACCTAGATCACTGATAAAAGATTGAGCCGAAGCAATACTGCTCCCCGAAGTCTGCAGGATGGAAAGTGTCCTAACCTTTTCCTTGCAGATGAGGGCCCAGTTTGGGATTGATCCAAAGAAGTATGATGGCTGCAACGCTCAATCAGGAGATTATTGTGGGCGTTGACTTGGGTGGCACCAAGATTCTCGCTGGCATTTTCACGCCCCAATTGCATTTTCTGCAGAGCAGTAAGCTAAGCACGAAATCAGAACGTGGATTTGATACGGTGGTGCAGCGTATTGCTCGCTGTGTCCTCGATGCACTGGACGAAGCGGATCTCACCCCAAAACAAGTCAGTGCCCTCGGCATCGGAGCACCCGGCGCGGTGAATCCGAACAAAGGCGAGGTTATTTTTGCTCCTAATCTCGGCTGGGAAAACGCGCCTCTACAAAAGGAGTTAGAGAAAATTCTCGGTATCCCTGTGTTCGTTGAGAATGACTGCAATGTCAGCGCTCTTGGTATTTACGAAGTTGAATTGAAGAGAAAACATCAAAACATTTTAGGCATCTTCCTTGGTACAGGCATCGGTGGGGGGCTCATTATTGATGGTAAACTTTTCTCCGGCTTCAATCGCACAGCAGGTGAAATAGGCCACATGGTCATTGATGCAACCGGCCCTCGGTGCGGGTGCGGAAGTTCCGGTTGTTTCGAGGCTCTAGCCAGTCGAACTGCGATTTTCCGCGAGTTAGCACTACGGGTGCAAGAGGGTGAAAAAACGCTTCTCACCGAGTTTCTACAACCTGGAGAACTCATTACTCATTTGAAGAGCGGCGATCTCCGCAAAGCCTTGCGCCGTGGGGATAAACTCACCGAAAGAGTCATCAAGAAGGCCGCTGAGTATACCGGAATCGCAGTTGCCAATCTTGCCAATATTCTGGGTCCAGAAGTGGTGGTCCTTGGTGGTGGAGTCATTAATGCACTCGAAAGCGAAATGATGTCGACCATCGTTGAAACCGCTCAAGAATATGCCATGCCGGGAGTGCTCAAGGGCGTCCAGATCATCGCCAGTTCGCTCGGCGATCAGGCGGGGATCAACGGTGCTGCTGTGCTCGGGCATCAACGCACGAAAGCTTGATTGATCAACCCTTGACGGGCAGGTCGTTCCTGATCCATTTGGAATCGAATCAAGGAATCGGACAAAGTAACTCAGTCCGATTCCCGCTGATCTCCCGTCTTTTCAGCGCATTAGCCGCGTAAGGCATCTAACTCCGCCCACCGAGAATATAAAGCTGCTACCTTCTTTTTTCCGGTCTCTATTTCGACGGTTAACTCCGCCACACGCCCTCCGTGTTTCCGATGAAAGTCGGGCTCTAGAAAACGCGATTCTTGTTCAACAATTCCTGTCTCTAATTCCAAAATTGCCGCTTCCATTCCCTCGAGTTCACGCTGTTCCTTAAAATTTAACTTTCGAGTTTTTATCGCCACTTTGACTGTCGTTGTCCCAACCGCCTTGGAAGAAGCCGCCGGATATGACCGAGGATCTACGGCAACTCCAGTGCTCTTGGCTCGCCGTCGTTTCTCTAAATAATAATCGTAATTACCTTCACTGAAGACGACTCGGCCTTCGCCTTCAAAAGCCACGATTCCCGTGCAAACACGGTTAAGAAAGTACCGGTCATGGCTGACCATCAAGACACATCCTGAGAAGAAGGTTAGGGCTTCTTCTAAGATTCGCATCGTCTGCAAATCGAGATCGTTAGTCGGTTCATCCAATACTAGAAAGTTGCCACCACGTTTCAAAACCCGAGCTAACAGTAATCGACTCCGCTCCCCACCACTCAGGTACCGTACTTGGGTCATAATACGTTCGTCGGTAAAAAGAAAACGCTTGAGATAACCTCTAAGTGATAACTTCTGATCGCCCCACTGAACCCATTCTGTGCCATCAGACACTTCCTCTAAAACGGTGCGATCCTCATTCACACGGAGACGCCCTTGGTCGACATAATTAAATCGAGTAAGTGACCCGATCTGGACCACTCCTTCCGCCGGTGCTAACTCTCCGAGGACCATTCGTAATAAAGTTGTCTTGCCGAGTCCATTACGGCCCGTCACACCAATTCGAGTCTTGGGAGCAAACCCAAAGCTCAAATCAGAAAACAAACGGCGCCCACCGAGTTCAATCCCGATTCCTTCTAACTCCACAACTCGATTAC
Organism: Pedosphaera sp.; assembly: GCA_009695405.1. Taxonomy (GTDB): domain Bacteria; phylum Verrucomicrobiota; class Verrucomicrobiia; order Limisphaerales; family UBA9464; genus SXXZ01. The sequence goes on from SIAZ01000125.1 coordinate 8,987, forward strand.
CCAAGGGAGGCGGGGGAGGGATCACCAACTCCATCTCCGATTCAGTCGGCGGCGGAGCATCCGCATCGGCATCGTGAAAACGGTCCAAGCGCGCTTGGCTCTTACTCGTTTGAGCTTTAGGACGACGACGCACCCACTCAATTTCACGCCGCAGAAACATCTGACGCTTATGCTCTACCCATTCCTCGGTGGCTAACTTCTCCATTCGTTGCCCGAGATATTCTGAGTAGTTCCCTTCGTATCGCTCGAAAACCCCATTACGAAGCTCCACGATATTAGTGGCTACTTCGTCCAGAAAGTGGCGGTCATGGGTGACCACCAACAACCCTCCAGGATAACCGCCGAGGAACCCAGTGATCCATTCGACCGACTCCGTATCGAGATGGTTGGTAGGTTCATCGAGAATTAAGAGTTCCGGTTGAGTTACCAAAGCTCGAGCCAACGCGGTACGCCGGCGTTCTCCACCGGACAATGTACCGATGAGGCGATCATCCGGCGGGCATCCCAGTTGATTCAATGCAGTCCGCACTCGCAAATCGACCGTCCACCCATCCAATTGTAAAATACGTTCCTCAAGATCGTCGTGGCGCTTGGTGTGACCGGGTAAGTTTTCGAACTCATCAATGAGCTTCAACACATGCGCTGCGCCACTGCGAGCCGCTTCGTACACGGTCAAAGCCGGATCTAATTCAAAGGATTGAGGCAAATAGCCAACGACCAAATCGCGTCGGCGAACAATTTCCCCACCGTCCGGATGAGCCTCACCAGCAAGCATTCTCAGGAAGGTCGATTTCCCTGCTCCATTGCGGCCAACCAGACCAATTCTGTCGCCGCCACACACGGCTAAAGTCGCCCGGTCTAGTAGAGCACGGTCATTCACTTGCAGGACCAACTCCTGCGCCGAGATAAGCACACCTTCGTTCACGAGGTGGAGGACAGTACACATCTCGGCCAAAACTACCACGTTAGACCGCTCCGGAAGCAAAAAATTCCATCCGCTCGACTTCAACTCAACTCGTGGCACCCTCTTAAAAGTCAATGGACCGGCCTGTCAAATCAACAACGCCACTTGTCAATTCCTGCCTCTACGAGTGCCGAATGGTGCACCAGCGCTTAAAACCAGCGAAAAATCGCTTTGAACATGGCCTCTTCTTTTGCTAGTGCAACTTCTTGTCTGTAAAAGTTTAGGACACCAACGATTCCGGCCATAGGGCCGATGGAGCGGAGCGGAATCGGCCCTATGGCCGAGACTCGCCCGTCTTCTGGGGTTGCCGGTGTCCGGCCAAAGCTGAAATCTGGAAGG
>SIAZ01000126.1 GCA_009695405.1 Pedosphaera sp.
GCGGGGCTCCCTCCGGGCTGGACGCGAAGAGGCCCGTCTGCGAGCGTCCGGGTCAGGCAAAAAGCACGACCCTTGAAGAACCATTTCAGACCCCAAACCATAACTTAATTCCGACCAAAAGTGGTCCAACGATCGGGGTCCACCTTAGTGGTCCCTGAGTGAGGCGGGACCTGCGGCGGGCGAAAAAATCTAGGCTAATCTGCCAATCATTCCTCTTGCGGAAGTTTTACGATGCCTTAACCGATAATTCGGGAAGAGCCAAAGCGATGATTGCCTTGAGTGCACAACTTTTTGGGATCAAGAAAGCAACGGGAGAAGGTAAAATGGCGAAGGCGCGTCACCCTCTGCGGCGCGAAGGAGCACCGGCGATTTTCCAAGCCATTCACGGGTGATTGATAGCCTTAGAATCAGGGCGAGTTGATTCGCTGATTCCAAAGGATACTGTGGAACCGATATTCCTTAGCGATATCCCTGAACACGCTGTACGCCTAGGAGGGTTGCGAGGCTTCGTTAGAGGAAGTCAAAGGTGGATGCCACACGACAGACGAGCCTTGGCACGATCCTATCCGCGAGGGTTGCCCAGTTGGAGACGAGAATGAAGTTGCAAATGGAACCAGCCACAAAGTTACTCACCGTGAATGCGAGGGTGGATCTAGGTTCTTGCTTGACTCGTCTGCAGGAAAGATTGGATCGAAGTGAAGCGTATCGATCCTGAGGCTTATTTTTATCCTGTTAAACTGGAGAGGGAAATCTGAAAGGAGCTCACAATTAGCCCATTATCAAAAGAAAAACGGTTAGGATTCAGCCTAACCGTTGCGACACATTTGTATTTTTCGGCGTCTACTTGAAGCTCTTATGCGTGGAGTCACCTCTCGTAAAAAGATAGGCAATAAGATCGGAAATTTCTTCCGCCTTGAGGCTATTTAACAATCCTTCAGGCATCATCGAAAGTTTGGAAGGTTCAATCGACTCAATGTCCGTACGTTTGATATTAGTCATGTTGCCGGGGTCAAACATGTCTTCGACAAGGTTGAGATCGCCTCCGCCCAGATTGGCGACGCGACCTGAGAGGGTCTCGCCATTTTTCTTAGCAACTAAAATCGCTTCGTATTGATCGCTGATAATTTTGCTGGGTTCGACAATCGCGTCCAGCATGTCTCGGAGATTAAATCGACCAACGACACCAGTTAGTTCAGATCCGACTGCCCCACCCTCTTGACCGAAGCGATGACAGGTCGCGCAGGCGACTTCACCGTAGAGTTTACGGCCACGTTCGAAGTTACGGCCTCCTTTGAGTCCTTGCTCTACCAAGGGGGCCAATTCTGCGGCTGACCATTCCTTAACGAAGGATCGAGCCGTCAGCGCATCTCGAGGGCTTTTTCTCTCAGTCTTCGCGTTCAATATCCCAGCCAAGGCTGTTTTGTCTGTTTCAGAAAGAGCTTCGGTGGCTTTTTTTCGCATAGTGCGAATGGAGCTTGCAAAGGTATTCCCGCCGCGATAGCCCTCTGTTTTTTGGAACCAACGAAAGTACTCTTCCCTCAAAGGAAGTGTCCATCCGTTTTTCACTTCTCGCAGCGCAGATACATAATCAATTTGCTCTTCCTGAGTGGGGGCTGTGCGTAAGGCCGCCATTAACTTAGGGGCCGCTTGTGGTGACTGAAGATACGCTAGAATTTGTGCCATCAACAAATCTGTACCTCGATCTTTTGCCGGAAATAGCGGATCTAACTTTGTGGCCAGTTGCCTCTGCATGGTTTCATCGGGGCGACCTAGGCGAATGAAGGCGAGGGACCAAGCCCGTAAGAGGTCTACTCGATCGCTGGGCGTCAGTTTAACCCAATCGATTCGATCCAACGCAGCCATAATACGTCGTGACAGGGCAGGATCAACGACAGGGCTCTTTGCCGAACGATGAGCCGAATCAATCCCGCTGATACGGATCAAACCGACCAATGCTGGGATCGCTTTACGCGGGTCCTTTTCCGATAAGGCTCGTTCGCGCCATCCCGCTGGATCCTGCCATTCAAGTGCGGTCCGCGCAGCAAACCGAATTGATCGATCTGGATTGGAAAGAAACGGCCAAACTGTCTTCGCAGCTGAGGCGTCTGCATGTCCGTGGAAGGCCTCCAGCCGATGCCGCAAATCCCGTTGCTTTTGTAGTCGTAAATCGGGGCCTGTTGGGGCCGTGGATTCGGTTCCGGTGTAGGTCACCCGATACAAAGCCGACTGCGCTCCTCGACCGCCAACGGCAAGATACATAGCGCCATCCCGTGGATTGATGATGAAGTCGGTGACTGGAAACGGTTGACCACTAATGAACTCATCAAAATCTCCCGTGTAAGAAGATCCATCTGGACGCAAATACACAGCGCGAACTTTTCCGAAGCTCCAGTCAGCGAGAAACAAGGCGTTTTGGTACTTGGCAGGAAACTTTGCTCCATACCCGAAGCTAACACCTGTCGGAGAGCCTGGCCCAATGTTCACCGCAGCACCCAAGCTATCGATCAGGTAATACGGCCACTTACCGTCGCCATTACGAAACCCATACTCAGCACCACTAATAACGCGATTCACACGGGTGGGCCGATACCATGGCGCGCCGATATCCCATTCCATATCTGCGTCGTAAGTGAATAATTCACCTTCGTGATTAAAGGCCACGTCGAATTCGTTGCGTAAGCCCATGGAAATGAGTTCCCATTTCTTACCCTCAGAATCGGTCTTAGCAATCCACCCTTGAGGAGCCAAAGAGTCATCCATGAGCCCCGTTGGTATCCGAGGCAAAAGGTTGTCTTCACCCCAGATCATCGGTACCCGAGAGGAATCCACCGGCGTCAGTTTGCTTTGGTTGCCGACGACCACGTAGATCGATTTTCCATCGGGCGAAAGGACCAGAGAATGAACTCCGTGTTCACCGCCCGCCTTAATTTCCCGGAGCATCTCGACCTTATCGAACACATCATCGTTGTTGGTGTCTCTTACTCGGTAAAGACCATGCGGACGGTTTCCTTCATTTACTGCCACGTAGAGGCTATCAAAGGCATATAACAAGCCGTGCGCATTCCCGACCTCGAGATTGATTTTCTCAGTTTTAACAACTCCACCGGTTAAAGGTGGCAAAGTGACTCGGTGCAGAGCTCCATATTGATCCGAAACAAGGAGTCGCCCCTTGGGATCCAAGCACATAGCGACCCAAGAACCTTCGGTTGCTTTTGGGACCGTATAGAGCGACTCCAATTTAAATCCGGCAGCCACTTTGACCGCAGCACCGCCGACAGTCCCTGCGGTAAAGAGAGAGTGGATACGCAGATTTTTAAATTGGACGGTCATTGGATCGCCGGCATGTAATTGAAGGGCTAGAATCCCTGACGCCAATCGTTTGCCTGAGGTTTCATCAACCACATTGACCGTTTTCACTCCGTTGATGAAGTGCTGCAGTTCATTACCTCGAGCGATGATCACGTAATCGTTCCATTCGTTCGGGCGGATCTTTGCTTGGATATCTGCGGACGCACCCAGAGATCCAAGCGTAGATTTCTTGCCGTCAGCGCTCCAATTCACCGACTCCCCGCGTTCGGCCATAATTCCTCGACCTCCGGCCCCCCCGGATTCATCGTATAAAATACCCGAGTAGGTCGATCCTGCCTCAAAGTCGGCCTGATAACCGGCAACGCTAAAGTTACCCTTGTCGATACTGCGGTACTGAACGCCAGAATTAGCAAACCCAGTGTTGTTATCGGCGACGATGCGATAGAAAAATCGCAATTCAAAATCATCAACTATTCGATTTTGGGAGTTCACCTGAGCAATGAGGAAGGTATTCCCTTTAGCAGGACGCGAGGCCGTGGTTCGCCCGATAAGGGTTCCAGACTCTACCGACCAGAAGCCGGTTGCTCCGACCCAACCGGTCAAATCGCGACCGTTGAAGAGTGAGATGAAGCCAGTCTCAGCAATCGGCGCGGGGGTCGCGCCCGACAAAGTATGGGCGATCAAAAAGCCCATGCCGTTAGGGCAGTGCGCAATAAAATAGGTTTCATAGGAGTAAAGAGTTCTTCAAAGTATTTGGGTTAAAGTTCTGTGTTAAAGACAGGCAGAAGTTCCAACAAAAAGAGACTACTTCTTCCCGAAGATCCGATGCAGATTTTGTAATCCTTTGACCGCGATTTCATCTCGGGTGGGTTCCATCCGACGCCAGATAGCGGCGGCGCGCGCGATGACTTTGACATCGGTAGTAAAACTCTCGATGACCACATCTCCCTGATATTTAATCGCCTTAAGTGCCGCGACAATGGGCTTCCAATCGAGTGAGTCATTACCTGGCGTCCCACGGTCGGTGCCGCAAGCGTGGAAATGGGCGAGATACGGACCCGCATTGCGGATAGCTTCGCCCTGATTCTTCTCCTCGATATTCATATGGAACGTATCAAGATGCAGCTTCACGGCTTTAGACTTCACGGCTTTGACCAGTTTAAGTCCTTGGTCGCAGGTGTTAAGGAAATCGGTCTCAAAACGATTAAGAGGTTCGATACAGAGGGTTATGCCCTTGGCTTCGGCGTACTTGGCTAAGGGTTTTAAGTGTTTAACGACTTCGGCAAACTGTTGTTTACGCTCAGCGTCGGTATGGGCACCCGTGCGACCCACCACCGAGTAAATCGGACCAATGATGGATGGGCACCCAAGGATGACCGCTTGGTCAATCAAGGCGGTGATGTAGGTTGTGGCAGTCTGTTGTTCTTCGGGAGTGCGACGAAAGTCGCGGCCTGGTCCCATGCAAGCACAGATGCTGCCCACCACTAGGCCGTTTTTGTCGGCCGCAGCCTTCACTTTAGCTGGGTTAATGTGCTCGGGGGCCTCAATTGGAATCTCAATCGTTTGAAATCCCCATTTCTTAAACTTAGGAAACAGTTTGATTGAGTCAGTTGTGAACGGGGAGGTGAACAGGAAAGTGTTGATTCCAAATCTCATGGTAGGTGCTTTGAGTGTACGGATGTAAAAACGGAATTCAACCGTTGAGCGGAGTAGAATTAGCCGGCTGCTTACTTTTTTGTCTTCGGAGAAAATGGATCCAAGATCTAGCTAGAGGCTTGCCTCTGGGAAGGGTGCAGCGACAGTTCCGCTCTAGATGAGCAATACGTCCCAAAATCAGTCTAAGCGTCCTCTTCGTTGGTGGCCTTGTTTACTCATTCTGAGCGTGGCGACGATCGCTATTCTTGTTGTTCAATCGCTCTCCGAATTCCCTTTTCAACGGCGTAACCTTATTTCACTCCCCATCGGTGCTGGTGCTCTTTTGCTCCTCATTTTTTGGTGGCTCTTCTTTTCGCGAGCTTCTACCAAAGTCCGTCTTCTTTCTCTGCTCGGTCTGGTTCTTCTCGTCGGTGGTGGCTTCGCAACGCTCAGAATCCACGGCGTTACGGGTGATCTCATTCCAATTATCGAATTTAAGGGGTCTGGAAAATTTAGGTTGAGCTCTGTTCGGGCTAGTGCTGGGACGACAAATCAGGCCCTCCGACGGGTGCCCGGAGAGTACCCACAATTCTTGGGTCCTAACCGAACCGGTATTCTCACTGGACCCAGTCTGGATTCAGATTGGGGCCTCAATCCCCCAGTGGAATTATGGAGGAAACCCGTTGGAGTCGCGTGGTCTGGATTCGCTGTGGTGGGCGACCGAGCCTTGACCTTGGAACAAAATGGGGAGCAGGAACAGGTGCTTTGTTTCCAAGCTCTAACCGGCGCCCTTCTTTGGACCGCAACGAACACCGGTCGCTACGCTAATCCCATCGGCGGCGAGGGACCTCGCAGTACCCCTACCGTTGCCGATGGACGTGTATTTACCCTTGGTGCCAATGGTTGGCTTCAGTGCTTAGATTTATCCACGGGACGACGTCTTTGGGGAACCAACGTGGTAAGTCTCACCGGTGCCTCGGTGCCTGAATGGGGGGGGTCGGGGTCACCATTAGTCGCTAAGGGTCGTGTTTATGTCGGTGCCGGTGGGCGAAACAATCAATCTCTGTTGATCTTCGACGTCGGCACAGGAGATCTCATTGGTGCGGGCGGGTCTGGGGCGATTGATTATGCATCCCCTTCGTTGGTGACTCTGGCTGGGCAAGAGCAGATTTTAGTCGTTAATCATCATGAAATCGCTGCGCACAATCCCTTGACTGGTGCCCAACTTTGGAAGCGAACATGGGGGACAGGCTTTCCGCTTGTGGCAAATCCCATTGTTGTTTCTTCCAACCGATTTCTTGTGACAGCGGGGTACGGTGTCGGAGCTGAACTTTTTGAGATTCAGCCCGATTCGAGCGGGGTTTTGGGGCCGAAGTCCGTCTGGGTATCGAAACGTCTTAAAGCAAAATTTTCTAATCCGGTTTTGCGCGAGGGCTATGTCTACGGGCTCGATGATGGGATTATGGCTTGTCTTGATATTCGGGATGGATCCCAGAAGTGGAAAGATGGCCGTTATGGTCATGGCCAAGGGGTTTGGATAAACGATCTTTATCTATTAATGGCTGAAAACGGGGAGATGATTTTGATGCGCCCGACCGCCGCTGGCAGTGGGGAACTGGGTCGTTATCGGGCGTTTAAGGGCAAGACATGGAATCCCATTGCTTTAGCCGGTGACTTAATCTTTGCACGCAGCGATCAAGAAGCCGCTTGCTTCCGTTTAGTTGTCCACTAAATCCGGACTTCGAAACTGAGCATCAAATTTATGGATTAGCATACCTCGATTTCATACGGGTTGCGCGACAGTGGATGCTAGATTTACCCACCGCTGCGGAGCGATGGTGGTATTTTAGGGTGCTAATTTCCTTTAATCTACGATGAATTTACTCACAAGAAACGGCACTGGATAAACCGTATCGACAACCTAGGCCCTTGGGTGTGGCAGCTTTTCTAAATGGATTGTACTGGGCGGGATGGGGCCCGCTAGACTTAACCTACCCGACGATAGGCTTCGGCAAGTAAACTCACCGGATGGACTGTGCGAATCTTAAGACCTCGTTGGCGACATCCATTGGCCACCTGCAATAGGCATCCCGGATTACCCGTGGCAACCACGTCTGCCCCAGTTGAAGCAATGTGGTCCACTTTTCGTTCCAAGAGTCGCGCAGACATTTCCGGTTGAGTGAGATTATAAATCCCCGCACTGCCACAACACCAAGAGGCTTCAGGGAGTTCGACGAGCGTCACTCCCGGCAATGATTTTAAGAGCCATCGCGGTTGGCTCACAACCTTCTGTCCATGACACAAATGACAGGAGTCGTGATAGGTAATCTTCTGAACCGGAGCCCCAGTGGAAGCCGGCGGTACCACCCCGATGAGCTCCAGCCATTCGTGAATATCTTTTACCCGGCGATCCCAAAGTTGGGCCCGAACCAGATACTTTGGATCATCGGCTAGCAAGGTGGCATAGTGTTTTAAATGAGACCCACATCCGCCCGCATTGGTAATGATCGCATCGAATTGCGCCGGCGGAAACTGATCAATATTTCGACGAGCCAATTCTTGGGCCAAGGTCCATTCACCATTGTGAGCGTGTAAAGAACCGCAGCAGTGTTGATCCGGTGGCGTGATGACCTCACATCCGTTCTGCGCCAAAACTTCGACCGTGTCTCGATTAACATCGCTGAAGAGAAGATCTTGAGCACAACCGGTCAGCACCGCGACCCGGTAACGTCGATGCCCCACAGGTGGAGTCACTGGGGAAACCATATCTTCTGAGAAAGCTGGTTGCACCTCTGGGGTCATTGCTTCCAGTTCGGCCAAGCGTGCTGGAAGAATTCTTAGAAGACCGCTTCCGCGAACGGCGGTTTGTAGCCCAAGTTCTTGCCAAAGACGCAGAAGGTTTCCCAACAATTTGAGCCGATTGAGATCGGTGAACAACCACCCGAGGGTGAAGGCGCGAATGGCAGAGCGGCGGGGCGATGCGAGTACCCCAGAAGCCTCGGCCTCAGCACGTGCGCGTTCAAAAAGTTCGGCATAATTGACGCCAGCCGGACAGGCGGTCATACAGGCGAGGCAGCCGAGACAAAAATACATCTCTTCAGCAAAGGTCCGCGTTGGTTCCAATCGATCGTCGGCAATAGCGCGCATCAAGGCGATACGACCACGAGGCGAGTGCCGTTCGAGCTTGGTGGCGTCGTAGGTAGGGCAGGTAGGTAGACATAGCCCACAGTGCATACACTGTTGAACAATCGAGTAGTCGAGATCCTTAAGATGAGAGACAGATTTGGACACGGTTTAGGAAGAATTCGATAGGCTATTCTTATAGAACTTGAGGCCAAGACGCTGGGTTTTTAAGTAAAATCTCACGCAGCACACGAATTGGCGGTCCGCCGTGGGCGAGGAGATTATCGTGAAACCGTTTCAAACTAAATGAAGCTCCCTCTTGGTCGCGCACATCGTTGCGGAGTTTCAGGATCTGCAATTTACCGAGGGTATAAAAACAATAACCCGGATCGTACGTGCCACGGAGGGCTTCACTATGAGCCGGGCGCATTTCATAAAATGCATTTTCCATAAAGAAACGAGTTGCTTCATCGACGGTCATTTTCTCGCAATGCAATTTGACCGAACAACACAAACGGCAGAGACGAAGGAGAGCTTCGCTCGATTGAGCTAGGCGATATTTCGCTCCACGCACTTGCTCCTGAATTGTCGCTTTTTCTGCCGCTTTAGGTCCACCAAATCCGGATTCGATAAGCAGTTGTTCCGTATAATGAGCCCAGCCTTCAGAGAACGCGTAGCTGACAAAAACTTTACCAACTGGCCCGATAGTCGAAGCGTTCAGCGCCAAGAACTGCACATAATGCCCGGGGTACGTCTCGTGGATGCTGACCACATCGGTGGTGTAATAATTGTAGGCCGTTAACCATTCCTCTTTCTGCGACTGCGGCCATTCGGGTTCCGGTGGGGTCACATAATAGTAGGCCTCAGTGGCTTTGCGCTCAAAGGGACCTGGCGTGTCCATCGAGGCAAATGACGTCGATCGAAAGGGAGGAAGGGTCGCCTCAACCCGAGCACGAACTTCACTGGGAATCGTCAGCAAATCTCGTTCCAAAACAAAGGTGCGGATTGTTTCAAGTCCGCGTCGGGTATCCGCCAAAAGAGACTGCTCAGTGGGATGATCGTGTTGCACCTCTTTAAACACTTCAGCAGCCGTCCGAGCGGGGTCAATGAGTCGGGCGGCGGCGATGAAACGAGCCTGTTCAATGCGAAGTTCAGTTAAACCTATCGCAAGAACCTCAGCGGGCGAGAGGTCAATCAATTCGGTACGAAGCATCTCAGCATAAGCAACGGTCCCAATGGCAAACCGAGGATGGGCCGTCGGTAAACGCGTCTTCCTCAACCAGTCGGCATAAGCCCGTAACTCAGTCACGGCCCGACCGGCGACTCTTGTGTACTCCGCCGCCGCTGCTAAATCCCCTGACTTAACCACCTCCGCTGCGACGTCTTTTTCCAAGAAGCCTGCAGTGCCTTCGGTAATTTCTATCGCGGTCTCGATCAGAGGGAGCGCCAAATCGGGCAACAGAGTTTGCCGCGCTGCAGCAAAGACATCAGGTGCTTTGGACAAGACTGAGGTGATCATTCGGACGCGGTCTCGGAGCGGGACAAAGTCGCGTTTCAAATAAACACTGACGTCCAATGCGCCCGCATAATACATCGGATTACGGCTTGGAGTTTGAATAGAATCAAGAGTCCATCGGGCGGTGGCGATAGCCGATTGGAGGACCTTGAGTTCGCGCTGTTGATCAGGGGAAAGACGCTTGGTTTGAAGGCTGTTAAACTTCTGAGAAGCGGTGTTCAGCCGAGTTATTTCTGATTGGAAAAACTGCTGGTCGGGAACCAAAAATCGGCCGTCGTGCTCATGAAGGCCTAAAGCAACTGCCTCGAGAGGGCGAGCGGCGTAATGGGAGGCCATAAAGCCATTGGCTAGGCGGTCAAATTCAGCTGATCTAGAATCCTTCGACACGCCGGATCCGCGACATCCGGCTAAGACAAAGAGAGCTGCAAAGACTATCCTTTTCATTAGAAAAAACCATGAGGCAGCGGCGACAAAATTCAAAGCACAGAAGCAAAAGGCTCCAGCGCACAAGAGTGAGCTAGGGCTTTATTCAATAGCCTTATTTTGATGCCTGAGGTGGACCCCGAAAACTGGACCAGCGGTTAAGTTATGGTTTTGCGGGTTTGATCAACGACAAAATGATCAGACCAATGAAAACCAAAACCAAACGGAAAAGACACAGTTCAGCGTTCAAAGCGAAGGTGGGGATGGAGGCGCT
>SIAZ01000127.1 GCA_009695405.1 Pedosphaera sp.
TTCCAGATTTCAGCTTTGGCCGGACACCGGCAACCCCAGAAGACGGGCGAGTCTCGGCCATAGGGCCGATTCCGCTCCGCTCCATCGGCCCTATGGCCGGGATCGTTGGTGTCCTAAACTTTTACAGACAAGAAGTTGCACTAGCCGGGTCATTGTTAGCGGAGGTACTTCCTCAGAAAAGGGTTGGTTGGCTTATGATGCTGAGACAGGGAGGTTGCTATGGTCTGCTAACGGTGAAGCATCGAGTTACGCCTCGGCCATGCAGGTCGTATTGGCTGGGGTAAAACAGATTCTGGTGACAGGTCCGCAAGCCGTAGTTGGGCTCGATCCGGCTTCTGGTAAAGCGGGATGGCGGTTTGTTTGGGGCGACCCGAAGAATTCAAAATGTTCTCAACCGGTGATGCTGGGGAATGATCGCATTTTTGTATCGGCTGGATACGGAGCCGGTTGCGCCGTCTTCGAGGTGGCGGCGTCAGCAGAAGGGCTTTTTACAACGCGGGAACTGTGGCGCGGTAAATCCATGAAGACCCAATTCAATAACGTTGCAGTGCGAGAGGGGCATCTTTACGGGCTCGATGATGGATTCATGGCTTGTGTGGATATCACCACCGATAACGCCTTTGGAAGGATGGACGGTATGGTTCGGGTCAGACCCTGCTCGTCGGCAATCGGGTGCTCGTACAATCAGAACCGGGTTATGTTGCGTTGGTTGAGGCCAAGCCCAGCGGCTTTACTGAGTTGGGTCGCATCAATGCATTGCAGAGTAAAACGTGGAATAACCCAGCCCTCGCTGGTCGATATTTGTTGGTCCGTAACGACCAAGAAGCGGCGTGTTACGAACTGCCTTCAAAATGAACACGGATCAAAATTTTCCATCAATTATCAAATAACATCTTGTCATCAAGGGGGTGAAACGTATGGTTCTCCATCTTTGTGGACATGAAACCTGATATTCATTCGAAAAATTATCGCTTGGTGATTTTCCGCGACTCGGCCTCTGGCCAGTCGTTTGTGTCCCGTTCGTGTGCAAACACGAATCTCACGGCAACGTGGGAAGACGGACAGGAATACCCCCTCTATTTGATGGGCATTAGTGCGTTCACCCACCCCTTCTACACCGGTCAACAGAAGTTTGTTGATACTGCCGGCCGTGTAGACAAATTCCAGCAACGTCTGGCCAAGACCCAAGCCGCTCAAGCGGCGATGGCTGGAGCTGGTAGTAAGAAGAAGAAGTAGGCAGAGTTCTCGAAAACCGCCCGCCGGCCCCCTCGGGTGCCTGCGGGCGGTTTTGTGTTTCTAATTCTTGAGAATTTTTCTCCCTACCCGCATTTCCCCTAATCTCGCACCGAGTCTTTCGATTTTTGCCCTGTTTTCCTGTGGATTTCTATCACTTTATTGAGACATTTCGCCGTCGTTTTCACGAGGTAGAAGCCCAATTAGGCGCGCCAGACGCCTTTGCTCAACCCGTTCGAGGACAGGAACTGACTCGGGAACATTCTCGCTTGAGTCAATTGGTTACCAATGGTGATTTGTGGCTGAAAACAGTCCGTGATTTGGCGGAGAATCAGGCCTTGATTGCTGCAGAACAACCCGGATCTGAACTGGCGTTGATGGCGGTTGAGGAGGTGCTGCAATTAACCGCGCGCCTTGCCGAAGTGACCTTGGCGGTGCAATTGGGTATTTTGCCGGCTGAACCGACGGATTCTCGAAATACAGTTTTGGAAATACGAGCGGGCGCTGGTGGTGCAGAAAGTGCCCTTTTTGCGGCCGACCTTTTCCGAATGTACCAACGCTATGCCGAAAGTCAGGGATGGAAGGTTGAGGCGATGGATTCAAGTCCCTCGGACTTGGGTGGATTGAAGGAGGTGATTAGCTTGGTCACAGGCGATAATGTTTATAAGTGGCTCAAGCATGAGTCGGGGGTCCACCGAGTTCAGAGGGTACCGGCCACAGAGGCCCAAGGCCGGATTCATACGAGTACAGTGACGGTTGCCGTCTTGCCTGAAGCTCAGGAAGTTGACGTGGTTATTCGGCCAGAAGATTTGGAGATCAACGTTTGTCGCGCCGGAGGCCATGGAGGGCAGGGGGTTAACACCACCGATTCAGCGGTTCGCATTTTCCATAAGCCTTCGGGGCTTGATGTCCGTTGTCAGGACCAACGTTCACAGCATAAGAACAAGGCTCAGGCGATGACAGTACTTCGCTCGCGGTTGTTGGAGCGAAAGATGGCTGAAGAACACGCCAAATACGCCCAGCAGCGTAAGGATCAATTGGGAACGGGTGAGCGATCCGAAAAGATTCGTACCTATAATTTTCCGCAGAATCGCGTTACTGACCATCGGTTGGAACTGACCTTGTATAATCTATCTGTCTTCCTTGAGGGCGCACTAGATCCAGTGCTAAAACCGTTAATGGAATGGGAATTAAAGAATCGTTTTGCTGCTTTGGAATCTCAATCTCGATCTCATGTTTGAACCTCTTGCGCTGATTTTCGATTGCGACGGTACCATTGCCCACACCATGCCTTTGCATTGGCGTGCTTGGAATGAAACCGTTCAGCGGCATGGACTCTTTTTCTCCGAAGACCGATTTTATGCCCTCGGAGGTGTTCCTGCTCGGCACATTCTCAAAATACTTTTTGCTGAACAAGACCGTCCCGATTTAGACCCACTGACGGTCGCCAAGGAGAAGGAAGGTGTTTATCTTCAACTCCTCCATGAGGTCACGCCAGTCCAACCAGTTCTTGATCTTGCACGTCGTTACCGTGGTATTCTTCCGATGGCCATTGCCACCGGCGGATCTCGTCCAAGCATACCCACAGTTTTGAAGCATCTAGGGATCCTAGATTGGTTTGAGGCGGTGGTGACCAGTGAGGATGTTATCCTGCAAAAGCCGAGTCCGGATATTTTTTTGGAGGCCGCGCGTCGGCTTGGCGTTGCCGCAGATCGCTGTCGGGCGTTCGAAGATACCGATCTTGGAATGCAGGCGATTTATGCCGCAGGTATGGATGCGGTGGATGTCCGTTTGATGCCTGATTATCCCGGACGCCGCTAGAGCTTTGCGCTACGGCGCGGAGGATCTGTCGGTGCGTTTACTTCCGGTTTACGGAAGGGAGTTAGCCACAAACCTCGGAGATCTTGGAAGGAAGAGGTGTCAAATCCATCGAGTCCGAGTTGGAGAGTCTCAGGTTGCTTCCTGAGCTTAAATGTACCAAAAAGTCGATCCCAGAAACTGAAGAGTGAGGCGAAATTTGAATCGGTTTCCCGTGGATCTTTGGAGTGATGAATCTTGTGCATCAAAGGTGTCACCCAGAGCACTCGCAAGCCACGTTCAATTGAGCAGGGTAATACGACGTTGGTGTGCTGCAATTGGACGATGAATTGCAGTAAAGTCTCGTAAATCACCAGTTCCAAAAAGGTGATCCCTAGCAATGGAATCAGCAGAATTCGGAGCAGGGATGAAAGAAGGATTTCAACCAGATGAAACCGGTTAGAGGTGGTGACATCCATCTGAGCATCGGAGTGATGCATGCGATGAAAAAGCCAGAGATGGGGCAACTGATGCCCAGCCCGATGCCAGAGATAAGTCCACAGATCAAAGAGAAGCAGAGCGAAGATGAGGCGGAGGGGGCCGGAGAGACCGGAGCGATGGAGGAGTCCGAATTGATGGCTTTCCGCTTGGTCGGCGATCCCTTTCCAAGTTGCTACAAAAATCGAAGCGGTCATCAATCCATTGACGAGGCCGATTAGGATATTACGAAGGCCGTGACGCCCGCGGTCGTTGGAATTCTGGAAAGCTCGATGGAAGGGAAGCGCACTTTCCCAAAGGAGCAGGAGCAGCATCCATCCTAGGCTAAAAGCTCCTCGCCATTTTTGAACAAAAGTTGGGTCGAGTAAGTTCATTCAGCGGCGCGCTTTGCTGGTTTAAGCAGTCGTCCAAATGTCGAATTGTAGGGGTGAACTTGATCGGTTGATCCCTTGGCATTTTCTAGCGCTCGGTCTTCGTTAGCCCACTGAAAGAGAGATCCTTCGAGGTTCATTACTTGGGTGCGCCCGGATTTAATCAGTCTTTGACCGAGTTCAGAGGAACGCCAACCCACAGAGCAATAAAGGACGATCGGCCGCTGGGTGCTGCCAAGGAGGGGCTGAAGCGTTTCTAGACTTGTGTCTGGATCCACTCGAGTGGCACCAGAGATATGAGAAACTGAAAATTCAGCGGCAGTGCGGACATCGAGTAGGAGCGGTTTGAGTCGATTCGTATCGGCCATCCACAGTGCAAAGTCCGCACAGGCAAGTTGGGGGACGCTCGGGAATTTACTTTGCACAAGTGTCTTTCAATGATCCAAGGAAGCTTTTGGGTTTTCCTCAGCCGAGACTAGGCCGACGAGGGCACGTACAAGGAGGGTGAGGATCATAAAAGACCGAATCCGAGTGAGTTTCTCAGAGAGAGTGTTGTTAAGCCGAGCGGAGTTCATTTAGAAGCTTAGGGATCCTCTGAAACAGCCTTCAGTGCCGCTTCAATTTGTTGAAGATCCACACCTAGGGGTTTCAGATCAATCAGGTGACGTAAATCTTCCGCTGCGCCGGTCCGATTGCCCATTCGAGCACGAAGCCGAGCGCGATCGATGCGAGCGGATACCTCGGCGCGGGGTTCATGAGCGAGTGAGACCAGAAGATCTGCATAGGGCAGAGCTCCTTCGTCACCGCCCAACTCTTGGCTGAAGGCGCGAAGATTATTGATCATACGGACAATGATCTCCCGCTTCAATGCAGGCTGGATAAACTCACTGCGTACTGGGACGCCAGCGCTGGCTGAACCGAGTTCGCTGGCGTCTGAAAAGGTGATTTGTGCCCCACCATTGTAGGGATCGTACAGCCGTGGCTCGATTCCGGGTGGAGAATATTTGACGAGAAAATGCCCCGGCAAAGGAAAGCCGTCGAGGTAAGGAATTCCGGCGGCACGCGCCACTTCGAGGAAGACAATACTGAGGGTGATGGGGATTCCCTCGCGGTCATCGAGGACTTCATTCAGGTGACTATTTGCCGAACTGCGGTACTCCCCACGGCTGCCGTGAAATCCGTGGTCTTCAAATAAGAAACGTCGGAGAATTTCTACGGCACGGGTGGGATCAGTCAGGTTTTTTAGTTCAGCTTTGAGTTCGGTTCCAAGCCGAACTACGTGACGTTCATAGGCCTCAACGTCCATGCCTGATTGATCATGAAGTGCTAGAAATAAAGCGGATCGAGTGAGGCTGATCTCCGCCTCAGGACGGGCGAGTTCAGCGAGCAATGAATCACGAGCTGCCTCACGATGAAGGCGTCGAACAAGGGCTCGAAGCCGCGTCGCTTCAGCTTCTAAACGACGTGCCCGTTCAGCGATGAAGGCGTCGGCTGCTGGCAGGTTGGTACGCAAAGCCTCGATCGGTTCGCGTCCGGCGCTGAAGGCGGCAACGACGTCTGGGGGGAGTTCTTCGTCGGGACCGTTGGCCCCAAGCCGTAGACTGAAGTCGCGGAACTCAGCGGAGGTGCCACGGAATTTGGTCAGACCTACTTGGGAACCCTGCAGGGCGTGATCGGTTGTTTCAAAAATCTGTGCGCCGTTGACAAAGCAGCGGATTCGGTCGGAATCGATACGAACGCGCAGCCGATTCCATTCGCCCGGTCGCCAACTAGGAGAGGGTAAAGTGGTGAGAATTCGCCAGGAATTAAGATCGGGACCCTCGAAGGCGGTAAAACGTAAATTGCCAGCTGTCGGATAGAATCCGTAGTGCCGTCCAGCGACGTCCCCCTGAAAAAAGAGTCCAGCTGCTCCGGATTCGTCGCCTAATTTGACAGTGACGCGCAGGTCGAGAGATCCCGAGGATACTGAGGATGGAGGAGATTGGAGATGCGCAAGATAGGAACGCCCTCCAAAGCCGGATCCGGCGCCATCGACAATCAACCGATTGCCCTTCTGTCGCCAGTTGGCTCCGAGATAAATTTTCCAAAGTGTCTCGTCTAAGGCCCCCAGACGTAGCCAACCGTCGATGGGCATTGAATTGGGTTTAGACAGCAGCGATTTAAGCCGATTGATTGGGGTCGCAAATCCGAGGTTGCGAGTGAGAAGAGATTTCGTATTAAGAACTCCGAGGACCCGACCCGACCGATCAAGGACTGGCCCGCCGCTATTACCGGGTTCGATGGGGATAGCCAGTTGGAGCATAGAAATCCCTTCCATATCGTGCCGACCAGACAGCACCCCTTCGACCACGCTGTAGTCGAGTCCGAGCGGATTCCCGAGAGCGATCGTAGGCGTTCCTTGTGGGGCTGTGTCGCTATCTCCTAGAGAAAGTGGGGTCAAAGTGAGGCGATCGGTCCGTAGGATGGCAAGGTCGGAAGCCCGATCCCACGCATGAATCCCAGTGACTGTAGCGGTGGTACCGTCGTTAAAGCGAATTTCGAAGGGGCGCCCCTCACCGATGACATGGAGACTGGTTGCTATCAGTCCATTGGTGGTAATGACAAAGCCTGTTCCGACGCCGTCTGAGCGACCATCACGACCACGGGCTTGAATGCGGACAACTGAATCTCGGGCCCGTGCTGCTAGTTGTTCAGTGGAAAGAGAAGGCTCTGGTCGACGGGTTGCTGCTGGCTTTCGAGAGGCACGGTCGCGAGGAGCTTCCGCAGCCTGAGCGAGGCAGAGCACGGCAAAGAGGAAGGGGATCAAGCGGCGCACAGAAGGACTGTAGCCTGTTTCAGTCCAGAGGCGAGCGGTAGGTCAACGTTCGAGGAAACGATTTAGGCCTCCGCCCAAAAGTTCGGTTGTATCCCGACGAATTTCGTCGTCTGACACCGGCCATCCAGAGAGTTCTGCGGCCTCATAACGACGGGCGAGACAATCGGCAATTATTTGCCGAGAATGAGCCCATTTATAAAGCAATTGATCGAGAACCCGTGCGTCGGAATGTTGTGGAGTAAAGGCCGTCCCGAGTAGTTCTAGCCGTAGTGTGGTGATTTCGGTAATGAGCTGAGGTGTATTAGTAAACCACCAGCAACCGAAAGGATGCAAATTACGAAACTTGCGCGCCAGAACCACCAGTTCGTGTTGGTTTTCACGGGATAAGCAGGTCGCAAGAAATCGGTTGTCTGGATGCGCAGCACACAAATTTTGTAGCGCTTCCAAGTCGGCCCGGCCAACGCCGTCACCGGCCATGCGTAATAATGGATTTACCGCTCGTTTGACTCCCATCATTAGGGCAAAGGCTTGCCCATGCTCGCGGCAGTGTGGAAGCATCGCTTCGCTAATCAGACGTGAGATATCAGTCGCCGCCGGCCAAGCAAAGGACGGTGGCAAGGATACCATGCAATAGCGGCTGTCGAGGCACTGAGTCCAGTCGGCAAGGAAGCGTCGAACTTCAGAAATGGTTTGGCCGCCGAAGACTGGATCGACTGCGTAACCGCGTTCCTTCAACCAGTGGCAGGTTGCAGGCCAAGCAACCAGTAGGGGATCAATCCGGAGGGCTGCTACAAAGCGTGGGTCTCGAGAGAAACCGGTTTCCCAGTGCGGTCGTTCCTCCTCATCAAAGGGGGAGTTGGTCATGCAGATCGACCCAATGTTACTAATATCAAGGACGCGTTCGATGAAAGCATCGGGTTTCCATCCAGCAAACCAACGGCGCAAGGCGGGGAGATCGTTTCGGCGCGGATCAATCCCGAGGAGATTCAGGGAGGTAAGGATACCGCGACAGGCTTCGGAGACAGGCGAGTGACGGACGAAAAGTGCATCCCATACCAGCTGTGCCTGCTCCTCTTTCGAGGCTGCCCAGAAACGTTCGTAGGGAATGTCCATCTGACGAAAGGCTTCGCTAACCAAATAATGATAGACAAGCTGTTCATCAATCCCCCACAGCAGCAGAGATCCGATGGATGGATCATAGAGATGGGTGTGGATGTCATGGACCGGCGTGGCGCGGACCAAGCGCTGGACACGTTGTTGGAGAGATTCAGGCATCGCGGTCGAGGGGGTGAATAGATTAGAAAAAACAGAAGCTGCCGAAGTCGAAAAGTGAAATTAAACTGGGTCTTAAGAGATCAATTAGCAGTCATGCAACCATCCGTTAGATGGACGACGCGATCGGCGAGTTGGGCTAGATCGCTGTCGTGAGTAGCCACAACTAAGGTCATGCCTTGCTCATGTCGGATTTCCATTAGTAAACGGATGATTTCACTGCTGGTCTTTGTATCGAGATTCCCTGTCGGTTCATCAGCAAGAAGAAGGCTAGGTCGGTTAATTAAGGCACGGGCGATGGCCACTCGTTGTTGTTCGCCTCCGGAGAGTTCACCCGGTTGATGATCGAGGCGATTACCCAGACCCACTCGTTCTAATAAAGCAGTGGCCGCTTCTCGACACTCCTTAAGCGGACGACGTCCCATGCGCCCGGGTAAAATCACATTTTCCAAGGCGTCAAGTTCTGGCATCAAATGAAAGGCTTGAAAAATAAGGCCGACGTCTTCATTCCGGAAACGAGTTAAGCGTGAGGTATCTAAGTTTCCTAAGGTGAGTCCGTTGGCCACAATGGTTCCTCTATCGGGTTGGTCGAGTCCGCCCATCAAGTGCAGCATAGTGCTTTTCCCAGCCCCAGAAGCCCCTCGGAGAACGAGGAATTCACCGGTTAGAACTTCAAGATCGACGTTACGCAAGACGTCGAGGGTGCGACGTCCTAAGTGATAGCTTTTGCAGACCCCGGAGGCTTGAAGGATTAGGTTAGATCGAGATGATTCATTCATTGGCGTAG
Source organism: Pedosphaera sp. (assembly GCA_009695405.1). GTDB lineage: Bacteria > Verrucomicrobiota > Verrucomicrobiia > Limisphaerales > UBA9464 > SXXZ01. The sequence continues at coordinate 8,774 of SIAZ01000127.1, forward strand.
AGCCTGGACAGGTTCAAGCCAAGCGGCGCGGAGTGCTGGAATCAAGGCCGCAAGGAGGCAGATGACAAGAGATCCTCCGCAGATAATAAGGACATCAGAAGTGACAATCCGAGCGGGCAGTTCTTGGAATTGATAGAGTTGTGCAGGAAACAGATCGAGGTTGAAGGTTTGGTTCATGAAACGAAGAAATTCGTTGCGGAAACGAATCCCTGCCCAACCCAGTCCATATCCAGCCACTACTCCGATGACCCCGACGACAAGCCCTTGGCTCACGAAGATGCCGGCCACCTGAGTCGGTGTGGCACCCAGAGCCTTGAGCATTCCGATTTCTCGAGTTTTCTGAACAACGAAGGTGATCAGAGCACTCATAATCCCGAAGGCTGCCACGATAACGATGAAGAAGAGGAGATAGAACATCATGTTCTTTTCAACCACCAACGCCCCTAACAGTGGCGCATTATCGGTCATCCACGAACTGACCTCATACTCCGGACCCAATTGCTCCGATAAAACTTTTGCAACTCGGCGGGTGGTTTTCATGTCGGGTGAATGCAACATAACCGAGAGCCCACTGACATCTTCACCGATGCCGTGAAGATCTTGGGCATCGGCAAGGCCGGTGAGAATAACCGAGGTGTTAAGCTCATAAAGGCCCGCATCGAACAACCCTGAAATCTCGAAGTTTTGAGCTGTGGAGGCTTCTTTTTTCCCGCTCTCCCAAGCTTCTCGCATGCGTTTGAGCGCCGGTAAAGAGTAGACGGCAAGGCGATCCCCAATCGTGACGCGGAGATTATTGGCAAGTGTGGTGCCGATCACCAGTTTGTTGGGCCCTAGATCAAAGTGACCCTCGACGATGTTTGTAGCGACATCGGAGACGCGGGCTTCGAGAACGGGATCCACACCGCGAACGCGAGGTGCGAAAGGACGAGGATTTCCCTCCTTAGGTTGGGTTTCCATCAGAACCTGAGTGTTCACATAGGGCGCCACGGCACGAATGTCGGAATGGGTACCGAGCGAACTTGCTAATGTCTGCCACTGTTCGAGAGGTTGGCCTGTCGCTTCGATTCGAATATGAGCGTTAAACCCCACAATTCGTTCACGTAATTGCTCGCCGAATCCAGTCATTACCGCGATGACAATCATTAGCACAGCCACGCCCAAGGTGACTCCGAGAATGCAGATCAGGGTAATAACCGAGACAAAGGTCCGCTTAGGCCGCAGATAGCGGAGAGCGAGGGCAAGTTCAAACGGCAGTGGCGACATCGCGGGAGTCACAGTGTGAAGAGAGGACGGCTCCTGCCAAGTGTCAAGTGGCTTCCCAAATCCTCGCCTAAGCGGAATGGCGAAAAAATTTTCGGGAGAGCGGGTACCGGAAGGTTTTCAAAAATTGCACTCCCTCCGTTTTCCTCGGTTAAGCGCTACAAAATAGTTATAAGTGACTCTTGTGTATAAGGTTTCACATGA
>SIAZ01000128.1 GCA_009695405.1 Pedosphaera sp.
CGAACCATACCGTTGCCGAACTCCTGCCTTGGAACTGGAAACCGGCGAAAGCCTAATCCGGTCGGTCGACCTTTCTTCCCCGCCTTCGATCGCGGAATATCCTACTTTCGGCAACTAGGGAACCATGAGGTTGGGCGTACGCTTACTTTGAAGTCGTTGTGCTTCGATCAAATGGATTAGTTGTCCATCAGTTGACGAGGGTCTAATCCGGCGAAAGGTCGAATCGCTCGTTGGGATCACTCCGTTCGGCAGTCTTGGGCCGTGCAAGCGTTTGGTAAGTTGCTAATTTACGGACAATCGGCAGAGCAGTCTGTTTGGTGACGCACAGGCGCACTTCTGGCACTTGCACTGGCTTGAACCGATCGGTCTATATTCGGTCGGATCAGTTTGCCACAGGCAGAAGCTACCCAGATGCTTGGTCACCAGAATAATGTGTTTGGCGTGTATCGACTCGGCCACTCGCCCCTTGGTCATTAAGATATCGTTGGGGTGGTGATTTCTGCCTCGACCCACTTGCCGTGTTCACGGATTAGATCGACCAAAAGGTCGACAGCATGCTCCTCGGGAATGTTAAATTTGACTGTCTTTTTACCCACATAAAGGTTGATTTTATTGGGGGCACCGCCGACGTAGCCAAAGTCGGCATCGGCCATTTCACCGGGGCCATTTACGATGCAGCCCATGATGGCAATTTTGACACCTTTTAAATGACCGGTGCGACTTTTAATGCGGGCGGTAACGGTTTGAAGATTAAAGAGAGTACGACCGCAACTGGGGCAGGCGACATAATCGGTTTTAAAAGAACGACAACCGGCAGCTTGAAGAATATTGAAAGATAATCTGAGCGATTGTCCGGCATCGGTTTCGCCTCGGATTAGAAGAGCGTCACCAATGCCATCGGCCAACAAGGATCCGAGGTTGACTGAAGCTTGAAGGAGAGCTGTTTCTGGGCTGAGAGGTGAGTTTGGCAGCGAGAGGCAATCCTTGAGGAGAATAGGATTACGTCGACCTAGGCGAGCGAGTTGAACAGCGAGCAATCGGAAAGCCGTGATAGGAACCAGAGGGGTGCCATCTCGAACGGTGACTAATTGGGTATCACACGGGATGGTTTCGATCGAGAGCGGTTGAGAAGGATCGAGTTCAAGCACATTGAGATCCTCATAAATGGCCTCCGGTCGAACATCTGCTTTAGCAGCGATTCGGGGCGCCACGGAATCAAAGACACTTTGGGTTACCACCACGCGAACGGTGTCCGTTCCTCCGCAACGAAGATCGCCCAGAGACGCCTGGTCGGATTCTCGGCGTTTAAAAACGAAAGAATCCCAAGGAACTGAAGTGGGGCGAGCGATCTCCAAAGCAGGTGTGGCGTCAACCAGGGTGGGAACCTGTGCGAGCAACTCATTGCAAACAGCAATTTCATGAGGGCTATCCTCAGTGAGGGAGACTCGGATGGTATCCCCGATGCCATCGCAGAGAAGAGATCCGATACCGATAGCCGATTTAATGCGTCCGTCTTCGCCTTCTCCAGCTTCAGTGACCCCGAGGTGGAGGGGGTAGTTCCAATCGGGCCCCTCTTGATCAAGGCGCGCTGCAACGAGTCGATAACATTCGATCATCACCTTGGGATTTGACGACTTCATCGAGAAGACAAAGTTGTGGAAGTCGTGTTGGCGACAAATACGAGCGAACTCGAGGGCGCTTTCCACCATGCCGAGCGGTGAATCGCCGTAGCGATTCATAATTCGGTCACTAAGAGAACCGTGATTGGTACCGATACGAAGAGCCCGTTTTAGCTTTTTGCATTCGAGTACTAACGGAGTGAAGCGATCCTCAATACGTCTCAGTTCTGCCGCGTAGGCTTCGTCCGAATATTCACGTGTCGCAAACTTTTTTGAATCGGCGTAATTACCAGGATTGATACGGATTTTTTCGACCCATTTGACCGCTTCGAGAGCGGCATCGGGTTTGAAATGGATATCGGCGACGAGTGGAACGTGACAGCCACGCGCGCCGAGTTCCTGGACAATTATTTCAAGATTCGCTGCATCTTTGACTGTTGGTGCAGTGATACGGACGATTTGGCAACCCACAGCGACGAGATCAAGCGTCTGTTGAACGCACGCAGCGGTATCCATGGTATCGCAAGTCAACATCGACTGTTTGACCACAGGATAACCGCCGCCGATGATGACGCCGTTGTTGGAAGGATCGCCGACGATGACTTCGCGGGTTAAGCGGCGAGAAAAACTCCAGAGTGAGTCGCAGTACTTCATGAATGCTGTCGGGGACTAAAGAGGAAAAGCAGGTATAACGTCAACCGAGTGGGTGATTAAGGCGGCGAAGTATCGGCTAAGTTTTAGAATCAAGGGATTGTTTTTGGCATCGGTTCAACGATCGACTCTTGTTTGAAAAGGGCTTTAAACAAGGGACCACGCTTCACGATGTCGAAAAAGGACACATAGAGCATAAAGCTGAGAAGAAGAATAGCGAAGCCTGCAGTCAGGGTCTCTTGGAAACGCGAATTCACCGGACGTCGAATGATCATTTCGTACAACGACATTACAATATGGCCACCGTCCAGCACGGGTATTGGGAGCAGATTGAGGAGGGCGAGGTTGATATTGACCATAACGATGAAAGCCAAGGCGAGGCGGATGTCTACATTGGCGTCGGCTGCCAGTTTTCCAAAAATACCCACAGGCCCACTGAGTTCTTTGGGAGTGATACCCGTTTCCTTTGAATGGGCGAGAGCCGAGATGACATCGGACATTTGTTCTAGGACGCCAGAGATTTGTTCCCAAGGAGTTGGGCCTGGGCGTTGGAGTTGGTAGGCAAGTACCCGACTCGGAGAGAGTCCGACGCCGATTCGACCGACCTTAGTCTCGGGATCCACTCGGGGTGTGATACGCAGGGAGAGTCGTTTTTGGTCGCGCGAAATTTCGACCTCTGATTCGACGCCACCTCGGGCGCGGATGAGATCGACCAACTGGGACTGACCGACTACGGGAACTCCAGCAAATGAAATAAACTGATCACCGAGGCGAAGGCCTGCGGTTTCTGCGGCGCCTGACGGACTGAGAGAGCCCACGACGGGATGATCGTGCGGATCGAGGTTCAGGAGTTTAAAGCCGAAGGCTGGGTTCACAGTCGCTGTGAGAGAGTAAGTGCGCACCGTTGCTTCACGGGTGATTTCTACCGAAATCTGATTTGTACGAGAGAGGATCGTGAAGCGTTGAACATCCTGCCAACTGCGGATGGGGCGATCGTCGACCCGAGTGATCCGGTCGCCTTCGCGAATACCCAATGAGGCTTCTGGGGAACCCGGTTCGACATAACCGATGACAGGGGGATTGATCACCACAGGAAGCCCAACGATCCAGACGAGTGTGGCGATGGCGAAGGCGAAAAGGACATTCATAGCGGGCCCAGCGAGGGCCACTAGAATTTTGGAAGTCGGGGAGATGGGAGGGGCATCGAGGTCGGCATCGCCTTCAATCGCAGTCGAAGTGATCATTTGAGGCAACTTAACGAAGCCTCCGGCAGGGATCCAACGGAGGGCCCATTCGACGCCAGCCTTATCTCGCCAAGAGAAAATTTTCGGGCCAAAGCCAATTGAAAAGCCCTGCACAACTAAGCGCCGCAGCCGAGCCATCAGATAGTGTCCGTATTCGTGAACGAAGATTGATGCCCCGAAAAAGAGCACAACAATTAAGGCGACGTAAATCTTGTGCAGAATATCTTCTATCATTCGTGGGGAGAAAGTAAGCGTGGACGAGAGTTGAGGCAATGGAGCAGTCGTTAAAAGTGAGAGACTTTAAAAAAGCAATTTAGCCCTTCCAAACGATAAGAAGTGCACCAATGAGCATAATCACACTGGCGATTAACCGTCGAAGAAAAGCGGGTTCAGCAAAGGCGACTCGACCCACGATCACCTGTAGCACCATTGAACATTGGAAGAAAGCAAAGGAGTAGGCGAGGAGACTTTGCTGGAAGACTTGGACCGTCAATCCTTGCAGTACAAAAAAAAGGACGGCGTGAAGTCCGAGCGATGGAAATCGGCCTGAGGAAGTTTTAATAGGTGGGTGTGAGGTGGTGTTTTCGGGGCTTCGAACCGACTCCAAACAAAGTGGAATAAAAATCCGGTCGCGATCCAGATCCCCAGTGTGTTACGGGTGCCCCCCAATAGAATCGCTTGTTTTAGAAAAACGGCGGCACCTGTTGACAGAGCAAGACCGGTGATACGCAGCAAAATCCCCAGCTTATCAACCCCTTTTTCCAAGCGGATTAAGGTATCCTGAGTTAAAATAAGAATGGCCCCCGCGGCTGTAATCAAAACACCGCAGATTCCAAGGAAGGAGGGTAATTCATTGAGGAAAAGCCCTCCGAAAAGGAGAGCAAGGACGGGCCTCAAAGCATTGAGAGATCCAAAAACAGACAGATCTGTTCGACGCAGCGACGCCAGCAGAATCCGGTTGCCGATTGCGTCTAGTACTCCAGCAACAACGGCTGAAAACCAAAAGGTTGCGGGTAGATCAAAGCCCGGTGAGCCGCCAATAAAGACGACCCAAGTCCCAGCGGGAAGCATCCAAAAGTAGGTGCGCAGCCAGAATGTGGAGGAGTCAGTTCCCTTGTTTAGTTCCCATTTTTGCAGAGCGCTAGCCATCACGCTAAACACCACTCGAGCGGCCGGTAAGCCAGAGAGTAGGGCCAACGAAATCACGGTGTTTTTTCGCCGTCGTGTACGGCGTCACCGACTCGACGAAGCCAATCCCAAGTGTAAAGACCAGTGGCATGGCCGTCGCCCCAAGTGGGTTGAACAGCATATCTGCCGACAGTAGTGAGGGTTCGTAGGACAAAAGACTGCGGGCCGTAGGGGCGTTCGGCAGGCTTGTAGGTGGTGCCGAAAATGTCTTTTTCACCGAGGCAAGCGGCGCAGGGGCAAAATTTCCTGAGGGTTTCTAGAGGAAGAAAATCCTCTCGTCCATCGCTCCAACGGAGGGCTAATTCCTTGGGGAACTGTGTGATATCGACCGGTTGCACAGAGGCACGGTGAACTGAAGAGGGTTGATCGTCCAGCGTGCGAGCGGTGGCATTAATTAATCGTAAGGAGAACCGATCGGTATTCTCGGGTTAAATGTCGGTTTTTGAAAACTTTCTTTGCCTTCAGCTTCGATTGCTTTTTGATAACCAAACCAATGAACCCCGATAGACCAAGACGGCTCCAGAGTGAGGCCTTCACTCTAATCGAGCTGTTAGTGGTCATAGCCATTATCGCAATTTTGGCTGGGATGCTTTTACCTAGTTTGGCTCGGGCCAAGGAGAAGGCTAAAAAGGTAAACTGTTTGAACAATCTCCGGCAAATGGGGTTGGCCATGCAGTTTTATGCCGACGATAACGGCGGACGGGTTCCCCGAGGTAATCAGCCTTATTGGTGGCAGATGTATATTCCGAGTCTTGGCGGAACAAGTGCTGCCCGTGATCAGTATGGGCGAATTAAGGTTTATACCTGCCCTAGCTTTCCGAATAAACGACAGACCGTATGTTATGTTGTCAATGCTTGGCAATTTAGCAGCCCTCGGGATTCTGTAGGTACTGAGGTTAGCGGTGTTCAGAATTTGCAGCGCATTCAAAGCCCAACCGAAACGGTCTACTTTGCCGATAATGAGGATGCTCCATGGCGTCCGATTTTTACTCTGACCAGCATTATTGGAAGTGACGATCTGAATGATGTTTGGTCGCCCTCACATCTCCCTTATGGTGGAAACGGCAAGACATTGAGCAGCGACCGGAGGGTGGCAGCCAAACGGCATGGCGACGGAGTCGATTTTCTTTTTTACGATGGACACGCCAGCTGGAAGAACGCCAAGGCTTTGACGGTTGATGATTGGCGAGAGCAACGGTACTGATACGGTTGAGTCTGTTGAGGGGAGGGTGGAGGAGGGATGACGACCTTGATTTTTGGAAAGTCGGCTTTCCTTCTGGTCATCGACTCTCCAACCTTTCCTCACCTTTGAGCGTTTCAAAGACAAAGCCCAATCCCGCTCTTCGTCTCTTTTTTTTGATGAAAATTTCTCGTATTTTTGCTCATCGCGTCGACTTACCTCTCCATGAAACAACCTATAAGTGGTCGGGTGGAAAGTCGGTAACCGTTTTTGACAGCACAGTAATTGGTGTGGAGACAGATACCGGCTTAATTGGCTACGGAGAGGTTTGCCCGCTGGGCCCTTTTTATCTTCCTGCGTATGCGGAGGGTGTCCGAGCTGGGCTTCGTGAGTTGGCGCCTTATTTGATTGGTGAAGATCCGAGAGAGTTGACCAAGCTTAATTATCGGATGGATGCGGCGCTCAAGGGCCATTCCTATGTTAAATCAGGAATTGATATGGCCTGTTGGGATTTGCTGGGGAAAGCGACAGATCTACCAGTGTGCCTGCTACTTGGTGGGCGTTATGGCGACAAAGTCCGTTTATATCGCGCGATTTCTCAGGAGGATCCTGAAATAATGGCAGCGAAGGTGGCGGGTTACCGAGCTGAAGGCTATACTCGGTTCCAATTGAAAGTAGGAGGAGATCCCGATGTTGATATTGATCGTATTCGAGCCGTTCGTGCTATCCTTAAAAACGGTGAGCGTTTGGTAGCGGATGCCAATACCGGTTGGACCCAGCATGAGGCGGTCCGTGTGGTCCGAGCGGTGCGAGATTTAGATGTCTACATTGAGCAACCTTGTTTGACCTACGAGGAATGCCTTGCAGTGAGGCGCCAGACGGATCACCCCTTTATCTTGGATGAAAACGTCGATTCCCTGGATCTTTTGTTGAGGGCTAAGGCCGATTTGGCAATGGATGTGGTTAATTTAAAGATCAGTAAACTCGGCGGGTTGACCAAGACACGTCAAGCACGAGACCTGTGTGTCAGTATGGGAATTGCGATGACACTGGAAGACAGTTGGGGTGGCGACATTGTTACCGCCGCGATTGCCCATTTGGCCCACAGCACACCGGAGCCGTTCCGTTTTACGAGTACTGATTTCAATAGTTATGTGACGGTGAGTCTTGCCGAGGGGGCTCCTCAGCGTGTGGAGGGGTATTTTGAGGCTTCATCGGCTCCAGGGTTGGGGATTACTCCTCGGTTGGATGTTCTAGGTTCGCGACTTGTGGATGTTTGTTCTTAATTCAATTTATCTGAATTCACGCCATTAATTCTCGATGAGGACGCCCTTCAAACTAACTTTAATTCACCGATCACGATGGCCTTTGGTTGTCCTTGCTTCGCTTTGGGTAACCCTGCGTTTGACTTTGCGTTTGACAGCGGATTCCACCAATAGTCTGCCGGCAGAACTAACGGTGAAAGGTTTGTTTGGATCCGATACCTACAAGAGTGAGGATTTCAGTGCGCACTGGATGGACGATGAATCGGCGTATCTTATTTGGGAATCTCCGGTTGCAGGAAAGGGGAAAGATTTGGTGCGGGTGGATGCTGCTAGCGGGGGGAAAAAAATTCTGGTGCCGGCTAGCGACTTTGTAACCTCAGAGGGTGTGGCTTTGTCGGTGGAGAGTTATAGTTGGTCGAAGGATAAGTCGCGCCTCTTGCTTTACACCGATTCCAAACGGGTTTGGAGGACTCATAGTCGAGGGACTTACTGGGTGTTAGATCGGACCAGCCATGAACTGATTCGTATTGGGGGCGAGGTGCCAGCATCGACTTTGATGTTCGCCAAATTTTCACCGGACGGTCGTCGGGTCGCTTATGTGAGGGAGCGGAACATTTATTTCCAAGATATCGGTAGTCGCCACATCAAGGCACTGACCACTACGCCATCGGAAGAGATCATCAATGGGACCTTCGACTGGGTTTATGAGGAAGAGTTGTCCCTGCAGGATGGGTTCCGTTGGAGTCCGGACGGTGCGTCGATTGCCTATTGGCAATTAAATACGGAAGGGGTCCGAGAGATGCCGCTGGTTAATAACACCGAAGGGCTCTATCCGAAAATTCAACGAATTAAATATCCCAAGACAGGTGAAATAAATGCTGCCTGCCGAATTGGAGTGATCGATTTAGGGTCGGAGCAGACCCGTTGGATGGATATTCCTGGTGATCCAAGAGAACATTACCTTTTCGATCTTGAATGGCCTGCGGGATCCAAGGAGTTATTCATTCAGCAATTAAACCGGTTGCAAAATACCAATCGAGTTTTTTTAGCCGATCCGTTGACGGGCCAAGCTCGGGAAATCCTAGTCGACACCGATGCGGCGTGGGTAGAAGGACACGCCAACCTGACTTGGAATACGGAGACTCAACAGTTTCTTTTCTGGAGCGAGCGAAGCGGGTGGGCCCAATTATATTGGGCGGGATTGAAAGGAGAAAAGTTGCAATTAGCCACACCCGGCAAATTTGATGTGACGGCACTTCTGCGTTGGGACAAGGCTGGGCGGCAGTTGTACTTTATGGCCTCACCGAACCACGCTTCTCAACGCTATCTTTATCGTGCTGAAGCCAAAGAAAACCGGAGTAAACGAGTGACGCCGGAGGGATCGCCAGGGACCCATAGTTATTCGATTTCGCCTAATGGCCGATTGGCTTTTCACACGGTTTCTTCCTTCCAAAATCCGCCGATGACCGAGCTTGTTTCTTTACCCGATCACAAGCGAGTGCGTTTAATGACCGACAACAAAGTCCTGAAGGAAAAATTGGCTGCGTTGAAGCTTCCGAGGAGTGAATTTTTCCGCGTCCCGGTGGGGGATGGCGTGCAGATTGATGCGTGGGCCCTGCTGCCGCCTAGCTTTGATCCGAGTCGAAAGTATCCCTTGATCATTTATGTCTACGGGGAACCGGCGGGGCAGACAGTTAAGGATCAATGGGGTGGCACCACCGGTTTGTGGCATCAACTCTTGGCTGAACAAGGTTATGTGGTGATGAGCTTTGATAATCGTGGGACAGCGACTCCGCGCGGTCGCGACTGGCGTAAATCGATTTACCGGAAGATAGGTGTTTTGGCCTCACAAGACCAAGCTGACGCCGTGCGGCACGTGTTGGCCAAGCGTCCCTATTTGGATGCGACTCGGGTGGGGGTTTGGGGATGGAGCGGTGGTGGATCGATGACTCTGAATGCACTTCTGCGCTATCCGGATCTTTATTCCGTCGGCATCTCCATTGCATCGGTTCCCAATATGCGACTTTACGATACAATTTATCAGGAGCGCTACATGGGGTTGCCGGCTGACAATGCGGACGGTTATATACAGGGGTCGCCGCTGACCTTTGCTCATCAGTTAAAGGGGTCCCTCCTGTTGATTCACGGCACAGGTGACGACAACTGTCATTATCAGGGTGCGGAAGCGTTGATGAATGCTTTTATCGAACATAATAAACCTTTCCGTATGATGGCCTATCCAAATCGATCGCACTCGATCAATGAAGGAGCCAATACCAGTTTACATTTAAGAGAGATGATGACCTCATTTTTTCTCGAAAAACTGCCGGCAGGGGCTCGTTAAATTGGGATAGTCGGTAAGGGGGCTTATCGCGCTCTATCGCTAAGAGGCCTCTAGGCGACTGGCGGGTGCGGTGAGGAAATATCTTCTAGGTCAGCTGCTGCCACTTTTCCGGCCTAGATTCTCTCGCCAAAGAGATGGGTGACGCTGGTGTCGGCGGGGACCTCGCAAAAGTCGGGAGTAAAGCCACTGGCGCGACAAAGGTGCTTTTGCTGACCGCCTCAAAGCGTTGATGAGTGTTGCTGGAGCACTTAGGAATAAGGTGTGGGAGAGGAGGGCACTCGAAACATTGTTCAGCGATCATCGTCGTAACAACCCTCTGGTTTGGGTGTTGAATTTCATTTTAAAATGGGGCAGCCCCTCATTTTTTTCTTACTCAGTTTGAAAGCATCAACAAACTAGAACCTTCACCGATTTCAAGCTAAGAGAGTTTAGAGATGGGATTCTATTTCAATGAGTGATTCCAATACAGTCATCTGGGCCTGCTTCGATAAAACGGACAGAGAAAAGGGAGTTATTGGTTAGTTATTTTTGAGTTCGAACTGTGCGGGTGAAAGGCCTCGGAGGGAGGTGTGACGGCGCTGGCGGTTATAGAAGATTTCAATGTAGTCGAAGATTTCGGATCTGGCGTTGGATCGGCTGGTGAACTTGCCTCGGTAGACCAATTCCAGTTTGAGGGTGCTCCAGAAGCTTTC
>SIAZ01000129.1 GCA_009695405.1 Pedosphaera sp.
TTGCAGTGCGCGGATGGCCGACTTGCGATGGCAGTCGAAGAGTTCGACCAGTTCGTTGATGATTTTGGTTTTGTGTTCCTTGCCGGCCCGGGCGTAACGATCACGCCTCTTGGCCAGCACCTCGGTTCGTGTTGTTTGACTCATTTTGGTGTCCATAGCTCGGTAACACCCTTTTTGAGTCAACGTATGGTTTCCTCAAACCATTTCACCTCGCCTTCGGTAACATTCTTTTTGAGTCAATTCGCCCAAGTGATAACGAACCCAATTAGGCTGTCCCTAGTCATGAGAAAGCGATGTGATGCACTTTTTCTCATGATTAGGGACAGGCTTGATCTAGAGTGATCAGTTCTAGGGTGTGGACACCGAATTCATCTGCCAAAGTGGGGCTTTTGGTGAATGTGCCAAGACACGGGGGCGCGCCAATCAGGGTGATCGCTTAGAGTAATTAGTCGAGGTGGCTATCCACCCTCTTTCCAAGGCCGACTGATCTTTCTATCCGATTGGTTTAATTTGCAGCCATTGCAATACGAAATTCGGTGCGCCTCCCAATACTGCTCCACCTTGAAAATATCGGATTCGATACATCAGGAACGTGGCATGTTCCAAGCGTCTGTTTGTAGCAGTCACCGCTACCACTGCCTCAGGATTAAGCCTCAACCGAACCATCGGAGCCTCTCCGGGCTGACTAATTCCACTCTGGTAATTTAGAGGGGTGAATAAAGGGGTAGGCTACTTCTGCGCTCTGAAGAGTCCAATTAGCTGATCTAGTTGCCTCTAAAGTCTGAGGATTTGGCTTTTTGAGATAGCATAGCGCCATCTTTACAGTGTGTAGATTTCTCTAATTTTTAGAGCTGTCGTGGTGTGACTAATCGGTAAAGTCTTTGCAGTGAAGTAGGCGGTTCATAGAGTTCAAAAACACGATTGGTTTCTAGCGCAGGAAAATCTGTGTGCCTCTTCCACAGGGAAGCTTCGAGAACTTCGATCATTTGTAAGCTATAGGTCCGCCGTGCTGACATCGGGAAGCGAAGAATTAGGCCGAGACCAGAAGGCGTAATTTCGAGGCGAAAAGCCTCTTTAATTAGGGTCGGATCACTACCCACCGCCTGCTCTTCGCGATTGTTTAATCCATCGCCATCACTATCGGTATTGGGTAAGGCATTAAGTGCGCCAAAAAAATGACTCTCCCATCCGTCCGCTAGCCCATCCTCATCTGAGTCTACCAAGTAGGTGATCTCTGCCGTGGAAGAGACAATCCCATTTGGGAAGACCGGATTTGTGATCCGAAAAGAATAAGTGCTCCAAGGGGGAGCTACAGCGACACTGTCAAGTGCCCAAAAGACCGTGTGACTGTGATTAGTAATCCATGCCGATGGCAAGGAAGTGGTGGCGCCAGCACCTCGTCGAAGCTCAACGACTAGTGGGAGGACCGCTGTATTTGTTACTTCAAGACTCAGAGTTAGCGATTGATGAGCGAGGGTCTCAAGATGGACAGGCTGAAGAACGATAAGGGGGGCACCTACCGGTAGAACTAGGTCAAAGCCTGTACCCGGAGAGCCGTCTCGTCGAGGACTCGAACGCCAAGCGGAGGGGTCATTCCAAGCTTCTGGATTCGCGGTTTCGTCCTTTATTTCAATGGAAAATCCGCCGCCATCGGCTGAGGTAATTCCATCTTTATAAACAAAATCGAGAATCTCTTCACCGGTTGGTTCGAGCATACGAAGGCGCTCGCCTCCATTATCTAGTTGCCCGATGTAATTGCCGATCACTGGAAGTTGTGATCCGTAGCGGGCAGCAAAGGCGACTGAATTGGCGACGACAAGAAGCCTGGCACCAGGGAGCAGTCGGGCTGCGTCGCCGCAAGGAAAGGTAAAGTCGAGACCCTCAGTAAGACGTATTCCGGCAAGGTCGAGAGTTTCAGTGGTCGAAATATTGCGCAGTTCAATAAACTCGAAGGCCTCAGGTGAGATAGGATTTCCTAGGAGCGCCGACGGATGATACATCAACTCACTGACGCGTAAGAACCGTTGGGCCAAGCTCGGAGCACCGGGATAAGACCAACTCCCAGCGGGGCGTCCGTCTGCTGTTTTAAGAGTCAAGGTCTCGCCCCGAGCTGAAAGTTGGCCGGAGTAAGGTCCGACGACAAACAAACCTTGTCCACCGCGTGGTCCGGTTGACCGAGAGCGGAACTGTCGGACATCTGGGGAAATATAAAGGGCACTATTGGGCGGGATAACTGTACCGGGTTTGAAAGTGAACGAAATCGCTCCATCCAGTTTCCATCCTGAGAGATCTAGGGCCAGAGCGGTGCGATTGGTGAGGGCGACGTATTCGTGGTTTTGATTGCCTGAAACTGGATTGAAGTCGACTTCAGCGAATTCAGGGAAAGCGTCAGCGGGTTGAACCAAGGGAATGCCAGCGTTATTGACGTTGGCAATCCCGATCGATTTTGCGGTGTTTGTAATACTATGGGTCACGTACCAGTGCCGACGTCGAGGCACTACGAATTGGTTGATTAAATCATCAATCCCTGCAGTAAACGTCTTTCCAGGAGCCCAAGGAGAGGACCCCCATTTAGCGCGGTCCAATGTGACTTCGGCGGAGATCAGGTTGGTCATCATCCGGATATGGTTTTCGATGATCCTTGCCTCAACCGGCGTCTCTGGCGGTTGGACCATTTGATCGAGAAGCGAGCGTTCTCGGCGTAATAGCATTAGCCGTGTTTCTGGCAGTCGAACGATGACATCGTAGAGTCGATTGTAATTCCCACCGGTGCTTGAGCCACCGTAAAGAGGATGACTCTTTGAACCGTCCACCGTGGCCTCGAGAGGATTACTTCCACCGTAAAGTTGCCCCCAAGAGGCGTTCATATCAAAGGGAACATTTCGCCATAACCCATCTCCAAATGTGTCGCGGTACAGGCTCATATTGGCCCAGACATCATCGTTCTCAGCACACCAACGGGCTCCAGCGAGATGATTAATGACCTGCGGCACGTCGAGCAGATCGAAGACCGTATTACGTCGAACAGTGACAGATGAACTTTCCCGAATGCCTGAGGCTAACTGCAAATAATCGGTGCGACTCACATCCCCATCGGGCTCCAGTTTTTGAAAGACCCCAGTGCTAGAGAAGTCAGTGACTAAGTTGCCCACGGCCTTGTAGAGGGCACCCCGAGGATCATAACCTAATCGATTCACCTGTTCTTGTCCGATGACGTCTCCATGGAAAGCCAATTGATAAAATTGGCCATTCATTTGAACCCGGACCGGAGCGTGGAACGGGGCGGGATCGCCCATTTGATTGAGCAACCAGAAACTGAGATGCTGACGTAAGTAGGCTGGATCAAGATATTCGGCGAGGAGCGCCGATTTGCGTGTTCGTTCTTTGGAACTGGCATGACGCAGCGCGTGGCCGCGGTTGAACTCGAGTCGATGCGATTTCTTATTCAAGCCGGCGGAGGTGTTTCCCCGAAGTTCCATGTAAATATTGTCATAGAATTCGCCGTCGTGAAAAAAGGACACACGGCCGCCGCCCTCGCTATCGATTCCGCTCAATTGCCCTGGAGCAACAAACAAATGAAAGACAGGCAAACGGGTAATGAAGTTAGTAGGTTGAACGAGTGTCCCAAAGTATTCTTCTGTTGACGTGGGCTGAGTAAAAAGGGGCAGGCGTGATGATGCGCCTTTTGAGTCGGTCGCTGTGACTCGATAACGGATCATTTGACCTGGGGTGGCCACTCCAGCGGGAATTAGCGTCCCAAAAAGGCCGTCATTGGCCGTACCGTCACCGTGGATACCGTCGTCGAACATAGGAACAGTAACTTCAGCACCAAACTGCACGCGGTAATGTAAAGCAACACCGGTCACTGATTGAAACGAGGCACGTACACGGGTGGTTAGCTGGAGTTCTTCAACATGGGTTGGCATCAGCGGCTTATGTTCCGCTGAATCGATAATAGGGCCGGGCAGAGCTGATCCTCCGGCATTAGGACTTCGGGGCGTCGGTTGGAGAAAATAAACACCTTGAGTTCCAAGATCCCACGAATTGCCTCGGGGCACCTGAATTGAACCATAAGAGACGTCCGGAATTTGCCTCGGATAAGCTGGTGAAAACGCCGAGGCAAGAGTGACCCCATCCGGACGCACTAGGGCGAGAAATTCGCCACCGGCCGAGAGTTGGAAATTGGTGTGGAGCGGTAATCCAGGAAGGCGTCGATTGGCCCCAGAAGTAAAGACGACTAAGAATCCGCCAGGCGGTAAATTGGTCGATGGGAATCGCCACTTTTTGAGGCCGTCAAGTGAGTCAGTGAGGGCCCAATCTTTGAGATCGAGTGAGGCGTCTGAAGGATTAAAGAGTTCGATCCAATCCGAATACTGGCCGGCCTCATCCTTAAGTGTCCGTGTATTCGAAGCCATGAATTCGCTGATGTAAGGTCGAGATTCTAAGGCATTAGGATCGAGCCGAAGGGTCCAATCGCTGCTACCGAACGAATTGGGTTTCAGAGCTTGATCAGTAATTCCGTGGTTATTTGACCAAGTAATCCGGACGATCCCAGATGGGGGGGTTGGAAAGGTGAATAGGTATTGACTGGCGGCTAGCGTAGAAAGGCCGGTGGCGGGGACCCCATTGATTTGTAAATCGGAGGCTTCGACTCCCTGAACCGGCTCACTGAAGAGAACGGTTACCGAGTCCAGCGCGCGGACGGTGGCGTCTCTCGACGGCACGGTTCCGGCGAGAATAGGCGCTGTTTGATCGATTAAAAGATAAGACCACTCTGAATCGAGACCGCTGGGGATAAAAGAATTCGGAGGGTCCGCTCGATCAGCAATTGTTTGGAGAGCATTCCAAGATACGGTTACAGGTCCGTAAGGCGGGTGGGTAAAGTTGAAAAGAAAAGTGGTGTCATCGATAGCGCTGACCGAAGTAGCACCGATATCATTGATCCGCAAATGAGCAGCCACGACACCAGAAACGGGTTCACTAAAACGGAGGGAAATTGAGGAGAAATGATCCAAGGTAGAGCCAGCGACGGGCGTTTTCTCAAGGAGAGTGGGCCGAAGGGTATCAGCCCGAAAAAAATGGAGAGAGGCGTCGAAGCCAATATCGCTACTGGTCAGGCTACTTTGGAAAACTTGAACGGCGAGCACATTGGTGCCAGCTAATAGATAGTCCTTGGGCGAGGCCAAGGAATAAGACGTTAAAGCGACCGGTTCTGGCGCATTACTTGCGGCGGTGCCGATCAGCACTTGGGAACCGGTCTCACCCGGCATATTGACTCGGAGCACTTCGGTTCCATTGATCCAAGCGACGAAGCCGTCATCGACCAAAGCCTCTAAGCGGAGCCCGTTGATTTCTGCAAGATTGGTAACGACGAAGGTTTTGCGAAGGAACAGGCAATTATAAACGCCCTGCATTCCCAGAAGTTCGGTGCCGCCTTCCAACCGGTCGCCATACCAAAACGGAGCTAAGGCATTCGTAAAATTGGCGTTTGTAAAACCAAGATGTCGCCAAGAGTCAATTGGGTTGGACGCCTCACTGACACCGGCCCGCCAACGCCAAAGGGCACCGGTTGATATCAGAGACTCACCGAAGCAAAGGGTAGCGAAGAAGCAGCCAAATAGACTGAATCGAAAGAGGCTAATCGCGTGTTTCACAGGGAGTGAAGAAAAGATTTCAGAAAAAAAATGAATCTCGGGAACTCGTTAGAAAGTACTCGTGGCTTGGAAGGGTGACAAGGACCACGAACCCAAAGACTGTAAGGAAAACTTTTCTTGAAGCGAGTGAAGATCAGATCGACTGAAACGCTTTGGCGAGCGCGTGCAAATGAGACTTAACAGTAAATTTTTTTTCATAGGTGTCTCGCATTAGTTCGGAGGAACCAACGCCAGCAGTTCGTCCGAGAGCCGAGGCAATAGCTACGACATCCTTGGGCTTACAGAGCCCTGGATAGTTGTCGGGGAAATATTCAGGAATAGCGCGCCAACGAGTTGTGACGCAGGGAAGTCCGTAGGCGAGTGCTTCGATCAAGTTGACGGGTTGACCTTCATTGGCGAAGTAAGTCGGAAAAAGGAAAACGTCGCTGTCTCGAAAAAGCCTGTCTTTGATCGGCCCAACGGCGAAGCCAACGTATTTGACGACAGCAGCCACTTCGGGTTCAGCGAGCCGTTTGAGAAATTCGTTCTCTTCTTTCTTTGATAAAAAGCCCCCAGCCACCCTTAGAACAAACCGACGATTTAGCGACTTTCGATTCGCAAGTACCACGGCGTCAATGGCGTCAAAGATCCCTTTCTCTCGTGTACAATGTGCTAGGAAAAGGACACGAACTAAGTCGCGTTGATCCAATTGACGGCGAATCTCTGCGAGATCAGTAAAGTAATCGGGGCAGGGATCAGGGATTCCATTACTGACCACCGTGATCCGCCGAGGGGCTAGTTTAGCCGCGTCGATTCGATTTGATTCGGCAAGGACAATTGAAAGATCAACCCGGCCAAAGAGCCAGCGGGCGGTCCATCGCTCCCAGAAGTGGGCGGTGGATCCCAACCACGCGCCTAGACCAACCGAATGCCAGTGAAAGATAATCCGCTTAAATTGGAACCGCAGGATGGCGAGTGCGATGAAATCACGATAAAGAGGGGTCCGTTGGGGAGGGGTGGGTATGTAGTAAAGAGTTGAGCAGTGATGATTCGCACCAAGTTTCAAGGCGGCTCGGCAGTGTCGAATCAGAAGTCGAATTTTGACGCCTCGTGCTTTCCCGACATCGGCCATGTCTTCGGAAAGTCGGGCGTCGACATGGATGACCTCAATTCCGAGGGATGAGTTTTTGCGGAATCCATCAACCATTAGTTGCACCATTTGACTCTGGCCGTGATGAGGCGGTGGGACATGTGCAAAGACGACGACCTTCATAAAAAAAATGCTGACTGTCCGGCCCGAAGCCTTGGAGAACCGTGAGCGGTTGGGGTCGTGCCTTCAATAGCCAACAGAAAACTAAGGTTCAAAAAAAGCGAGGAGGATAGGTGAGGCTCCCGGTGTGGTGTTCAAGTAAGTGGCGAAAACGCTCGAAGCCGGCTTTTTCGCGAGGGCCAAGAGTGTAGCGAATGTGCCCCCCGAGATAAGCACGGCGAAAGTCAGAATCGAAATCGGATCGTCTCTCAATAATATGGGGAATACGGGCGACGCCACGTGCCGCAATCTCGCGTAGTTCGGTGGCTAATGCGGTTGTGGCAACAGCGTCGCGCACTGCCCAAACCGCGTAGATAAAGGGGAGTTTTGTCTGTCGCTGCCATTCTAAACCGAGGTCGAGCCGAGTGTAAGAAAAGGGGGCCCGCGCAAATTCGATGGCCGGATTTCCAATAAGCAACACAGCGTCCACCGCACTCGCTTGGTCATAAGAGGTCAACGGCACCACCTCAGGATAGAGTCCCTGTTCAGCCAGCAAGATTTTTAAAAGGCTTACACTCGTGCAAGAAGCCGGATCCAAGTGGACACATTGCACGGTTTCGAGGGGAATACGATGAGCGAGAAAGACGCTAAAAACGGGGCCATCCGAACCGATAGCGACGCCGTCGATAATTTGGAAGCCTGGCTTTAAAAGCGCTTCGGTGACACTTACCAAGGCCACATCAAGGGAACCATCCTGTAATCGGGCTGCAAGTGTGGAAGGAGGAAGAAATAAGCAGCGGTTCTCCATGCCCTCGGTTAAGGGCGCCGAGTTCAGGTAAGGAACAGAGCCTATGCGGATAGAGTCAGGCACAACGGGTGTCAAGGTTCCTTCAAATTGGGCTGAGGTCGAATCTTGAATTTAGAACATCTCCGAAAAACGAGGTATCCTTTCTAGTAAGAATTTCTCCCCGGTGGCGCGGGCGCTATGAGCTCTTTCCGTTAATAACCGGCGGCACAGATAGCCTGCCCCTAATTTGGGTCTGGGATGTACCGTGCCATCGCTGCAGCCTCCCCGTTTGCCGGTCCGTCCTCAGTTTATTTCGCTAAAAGCGGCGGCGCCGACTAGATGGCAACCTCCGAAAAAATCGAAGAAACAGTTTTATTTCAACGCTCCTGAGCAACTGCTGCCGCAACCAGCTGTGCAAGCCAAGCAGTGAACGCCAGTTTGAATATCCCCACCCTCAAGTCGCTCGGGCGTCACGTCCCAAAGGTAAAGTGGAGTGCTATTGCGTACCTGCATCTTCAACATCTGGTTAAAATCGCAGTCGAAGAGTTCTCCCATCCAGCCGATGCTGATCGTGCTGCGGCACATCAAGCCCTCGACCGTCGCCGGGTTGAAGTGGTTGGCGAGCAAGTCCAGATAGGCGTCCCACTGGCCGAGAGCGCGAAGGTCCTCGGCGAAGCGGGCGATGGGCTGATTGGTGATGGCGAACAACTGGTTGAACACGATTCCGAACTCGCGGGACAAAGCTTTTTTGAAGTCCGCCTCTAGTTCCGCTTGTGGTCCGGGCAGCTTTGCGCCGAGAGGATTAAAAACGAGGTTGAGCGGCAGCTTCGTGCCGTAGCCTACGGCGTTAAGCTTCTTCAGCGCCGAAATGCTTTTGGCGAAAACACCGTCACCGCGCTGCGCATCCACGTTGTCCGCCGAATAGCACGGGAGCGACGCCACAACCTCGACTTGGTGTTGCGCCAGATACTCCGGCAGCCAAGCAAATGACTGGGTCTCGATGATGGTGAGGTTGTTGCGGTCAATAACTTGGCAGCCAGCCTCACGAGCCGTCTCGACGAAGTAACGGAAATGCTCGCTCAACTCCGGCGCTCCGCCGGTGATGTCAACGGTGGCAGGTCGATACGAGCGAATCCAGTCGCCGATGCGGAGCGCAATTGATTCGGGCATCATTTCTGTGCGCCAAGGGGCGGCGTCCACATGGCAATGTGTACAAGTCTGGTTGCACTTGCGGCCGACGTTAATTTGCAACGTCTGGAGTTGCCCCCGCCGCAAAGTCAGGCGGTGGTCGGCCAGTTTGGTTTCAAAT
Organism: Pedosphaera sp.; assembly: GCA_009695405.1. Lineage (GTDB taxonomy): Bacteria > Verrucomicrobiota > Verrucomicrobiia > Limisphaerales > UBA9464 > SXXZ01. Next base: position 8,979 of record SIAZ01000129.1, read on the forward strand.
CGATTCATTTTTCCGAAGGTGAGAACAGGGGCATGACTGAGATAGTCCGAAAAAGTGGCCGATAGCACCACAGGGTTTAGGGCATGTGTCGGCAACTGAGCAAGCCATTAAACTATGGGGCAGTCTATCCATTCCTCGTATGCAACTAATGATCCGGTTCATTCGCAAGTTGTCGGTGAATGAGCTGGACTACCAGCGGCAAAGAGCTCAGAGAGCAGGGCGTGCTTAAAGAACTAGTATTTGAGCTTGGGTCGATAAGTTGGACAGAGAAAATGGGACATTTGGTTAAGATTTAAGGGCTTCAAAATGGGAGGGATAAAGAAAGCCAAGAGAGCTATAAGACCGCTCCCGTTTGTAGAAGATTTCGATATAGTCGAAAATGGTGGCGGTGGCCGCGGATCGTGAGGAGAAGTGAGTCCTATAGATGAGCTCGAGTTTGAGGGAGCTCCATAAGCTTTCCCTAGCAGCGTTGTCGTAACAGTTACCTTTCCGACTCAGGGAAGGAGTGTGGCCAGCGCGTGTCAGAGCAGCACGGTAGTCTGCGGACGCGTATTGAACGCCTCGATCGGAGTGAACGAGGACAGCGGTAGGGTTGCCACGGAGTCGGGTTTTTGTAGGCTGTCCCTCGGGAGGAGCGAAGTAGGTCCTTTGTATCAGATGGGAGAGTTTGATAACAAAACCGTTTTTGGCGGATTTGATGGGAGACGACCAATTGCTCCGTAGGTCCATTTGGCTAGGAGATCGGGCCAGAGCATCCGAGCAAAGGTGGACGCCTTGGGGTGCATTTGCGGGCAGTGGCACGATCCTCCAAGGGGCGAACTATTTCCTTCGGAGAACTTTTCAAAGTGTGGGCGCAGCGATGTAAGGTCTTGGGATCGAGGGTGAACGTCTCGCACAGCGAGTGGAGGTTGACTGCTAGTGCAACTTCTTGTCTGTAAAAGTTTAGGACACCAACGATCCCGGCCATAGGGCCGATGGAGCGGAGCGGAATCGGCCCTATGGCCGAGACTCGCCCGTCTTCTGGGGTTGCCGGTGTCCGGCCAAAGCTGAAATCTGGAAGG
>SIAZ01000130.1 GCA_009695405.1 Pedosphaera sp.
ATCTGGGCCAAGCGTTCAGTCAGAGAGAAGAAGGAAAGTTCAGCGGGACGGATCAATTCAGGCATGCTGTCTTGGACGAAAACCCAGCCCTGCTTACTCACCTTTTAGACACATTTCTTTCCGCGAATTGAGTTTCTGGAAGTCCCCTTGAATACTGATGACTTGGCGGAAAGTGGCTGAAGTGGCAGGGCCTCCGTCGCCGCTATAGCCGCTTTGGCCGGTTCCAGCGTAGGTGGTTAAAATGCCACTTTTGCGGTCTAGCTTGCGGACGGCGTGGTTGCCGGTATCCGCGATAAAGAGATTTCCCTGCGCATCAAATCGGAGTTCATGCGGACTGTTGAGAGTTGCCGCCGTTGGAGGACCTCCATCGCCACTGTAACCCACTATTCCAGAGCCGACCTCAGTGGTGATAGTTCCGTTGGGAGCGATTCTGCGAATAAAATGTGAACCGTAGTCGGCAAACCACAGAGAGTTATCGGGAGCCTTGGCTAAGGCCGAAGGGGTTGTTGAGTTGAGCCGCTCTAGCTGGCCCACCATCGCCGCTATGACCGGAGATTCCGGTGCCAGCAATGGTGGTGAGTGTGTCACCTATGGAGACCTGCGTGCAGGCGAGGAGGACGGCAATTGAGTGAGGCCAGTGTTTCATAGGAGAGAATAAAACGGAGGCTCCTGTTTTCGTCGAGTTCTGTCGATCTTTGTGCGTCTATCCGCCGAGGTAAGCACTTTGCACCTGAGGATTATTGCGAAGATCAGCAGAGGTTCCTGCCAGAGTGACTCGTCCGGTCTCCAGCACATATCCGTAGTGGCTCACTTCAAGTGCGAGATTGGCGTTCTGTTCGACGAGAAGAATAGGGAGTCCTCGGTCACGATTCAGTTCTACGAGCCTCGCGAATATTTCTTTAATTAGCAGCGGTGCTATACCGAGGGAAGGTTCATCGAGCATGAGGAAGCGGGGGCGACTGAGGAGGGCGCGTCCGATGGCTAGCATTTGTTGTTCACCCCCAGAGAGGGTCCCAGCCAGTTGTTTCTCTCGTTCCTTTAAACGGGGAAACATATGGAAAACGAACCCCATTTCCTTGGCTATCCAAGAAGAATCTCGCTGAAGATAAGCCCCCATTTGTAAGTTTTCCAAGACGGTTAGATTGGCAAATACCATACGTCCCTCGGGACTGTGAGCGAGTCCGAGTTTCACGACTTGGTGAGGGGCATATCCGGTGATGTCCCGTCCGTTGAAGCGAATACTACCCGAGATTGGCTGGACCATTCCGGAGATAGCTCGGAGCGTCGTGGTTTTGCCGGCTCCGTTACCGCCTATCAAGGTGACAATCGATCCTTCATCAACCTTGAGTGAGACGCCGTGCAGTGCTCGGATAGCACCGTAAGAAACGTGAATGTTCTCGATTTCAAACATCGTTGGATTCGTTTTAATTATCGCCCAAATAGGCAGCTATGACCTTGGGATCTGCCCGAATTGCTGAAGGAGTGCCCTCGGCGATTTTACGACCATATTCCAGAACATGAATACGCTCGCAGATACCCATGACCACTTTCATGTCGTGTTCCACTAAGAGAATCGCTAGGTCGAAGGTATCTCTGATGAAACGGATTAGGGTCAATAGTTCCGTTTTTTCCGATGAATTCATTCCAGCGGCGGGTTCATCGAGCAAGAGAAGTCGGGGTTTAGTGGCGAGCGCGCGAAGAATTTCTAATCGGCGTTGATCTCCATAGGATAGGCTTTTTGCCGGTTCATCTTGGACTCGTTGCAGATTGAAAAGGGTCAGCAGTTCCACGGTTCGCGCTTTAAGGTTAGCCTCTTCTTCCTCAAAGTTTGAACTGCGTATCAGTGATTGAAGTGAGTGATTCTGAAGATGTCGATGAAAGGCTACTCGGACATTGTCGTAGACCGTTAAACTGGGGAAGAGCCGAATATTCTGGAAGGTGCGAGCGATCCCTAGATCGGTGATTTGGAACGGCTTTAATTTAGCAAGAGAACGCCCCCCTAGGTGGATCGACCCTTCGGTAGGTTGATAGACTCCGGTGACCATATTAAACACCGTGGTCTTGCCAGCGCCGTTGGGGCCAATGAGTCCGACCAACTCTCCCTCGCGAACGGTTATCGACACGGAAGACACCGCAGTAAGGCCACCGAAGCGGATAGTCACGCTGGATAAGTCGAGAAGGATGTCGGGCATCGTTGGATTAGGTAGATTTCCTCTTCTTTAGTGGCCAGATAAACAGCCCTTGAGGCCGAGTCAGCATGAGGATAATTAAGAGCACTGAGTAGACGATCATCCGGTAGTTACCGAAAGAACGAAGGACTTCGGTGAGGGCAGTGAGAAGAACAGCTGCAACGATAACGCCACTATGCCGCCCCATACCGCCAAGAATCACCATGACCACGATTTCAATACTTTTATCGAAAGAGAAGCCGCTAGGATTCAGGTAACCTTTGAGATGAGCATATAAGCCGCCGGCGACACCTGCGAAAAAGGAACCTACCACGAAAGCGGTGATCTTGTAATGGGTGGAATTGAGTCCCATAGCTTCGGCGGCTACTTCGTCGTCAGCGACTGCAACGAAGCCCCGTCCAAAGGTTGAATTAAGGAGACTCCAGACGACGTAGACTGTCACTGCAGCCGATCCGAAGACCCAAAATAGGGAGGTGTGAGTGTGGATACCTGTCAAACCGCGCGCCCCTCCCACTGCATCAAGATTTTGGAGAATAACTTTAATAATCTCTCCGAAGCCGAGGGTTACGATAGCGAGATAATCACCTTTTAAGCGAAGAGAAGGGGCCCCAACGGCAACACCGACCAGTGCGGAGAGAAGTCCGCCTGCGACGAGAGACAGGGGGAAGACAACCCACTGAAGAAGTTCAGTTTGCCCCATTAGTTTCGGAGCCAAAGTGGTGGTCAGCATCGCGGAGGCGTAAGCGCCGACCGCCATAAATCCGGCGTGACCGAGGGAAAATTGCCCCGTGAAGCCATTAATAAGATTCAAGCTGGATGCCAGCACGATACTAATCCCTGCGCCAAGAGCGACATCGAGGAGGTAAGCATCGATTCGACCCGAAAAAGCCGAAATGAGAGCGGCTATCGCCAGTGTTGCGATGAGAAGACGTTGGGATTTGGGTGGCACCATACGGTTAAGAGTCAGACCTTTTCTACTTTCAATTTCCCCAAGAGTCCCGCTGGTCGGAACAGGAGAATAGCGATTAGAATGGCGAAAGCGATGGCATCGCGAAAGGTGGAGAGACGCGTACCCGAAACGAAAGTTTCGACCAACCCAATAAGTACCCCGCCGAGTGCGGCTCCGGGCAGGTTACCGATGCCCCCCAGCACCGCAGCCACAAAGGCTTTCAGGCCTGGCATTGTCCCCATAAGCGGATCGATGCTCGGGTAATTCATGGCATAGAGGACGCCACCTGCGCCGGCGAGCGAGGATCCGAGAGCAAAGGTGAAGGAGATGATCCGATCGTTGTTAATGCCCACCAACGAGGCCGCTGTGGCATTGAATGAAAGAGCCCGCATGGCGGTACCCGTCCGAGTGCAGTGCACAATCCAATATAAGATGGCCAGCAGTCCTAGCGTCACGATTGGCACTGCGAGTTGATTTGTTGAAAGAGTCAGGTCGCCAAACTGAAGTTGTTTAGACGGAAACAGAGGAGGGAAAGCCTTAGGATTTGGACCGAAGCCAAATTTTTGATTTTGAGCTAAGTTTTGGATGAGTAACGACACGCCGATGGCAGTAATGAGAACGGTGAGAGTCGAGCGATTTCGCAGGGGTTTGTAGGCTAGTTTTTCGATAAGCACACCGAGCAGAGCGCAAACTGCCATATCTAGAGTAAGCACGGTGATTCCGCCGAGAAAGGAGGGTTGTTGAAATTGAAACCGTTGGAGCGCGAACCAGCCGACATAGGAGCCGATCATGAAAACATCACTATGGGCGAAGTTAATGAACCGAAGGACCCCGTAGACCATAGTGTATCCGAGGGCGATCAGTGCATAAATAGCACCGAGAGAGATGCCGTTAAGCAATTGTTGCAAGAATTCGGTCATGAAGGGTGCCGTTGTGCTATCTGCGCGGGTCAAAATCAAAGGGCTTCAGTCGTTCAAAGTCGAGTGCCGCTGCGGATAAGTAATCTCTTCAAGGTTCAATGACACTTACAAATTGGAAAGAACCCGCCTTGACGCCAACGATTACCGCTGATTTTTGCGCATTGTGGTGTGAATCCATAGTAATAAGGCCGGTTATCCCAGGAAAATCGCGGGTAACCGCTAATTCATCTCGGATAGATTTAGGTCGAATTGAATTAGATCGACGCAGGGCATCGCCAATCATTTGTAGTGTGTCAAAGGCTAAAGCTGAGACTCCAGTCGGGAATTTACCAAAGCGGCGATGGAAACGATCGAGGAAATCTCGAGTCGCTGGGGTAGGGGTTTCTGCAAAGAAATGGACCGGAAAATAAGCGCCATCAGCCGCGGAGCCTCCCACATCGATGAGTTCTGGGGCCTCCCATCCGTCGCCTCCTAGCATTGGGAATGTAAGAGCGAGTTCCCTTGCCTGACGCAAGATAAGTCCGCCGGAATGATAGTATCTAGGGGCAAAGATTGCTTCTACCCCGTCCGCCTTTAGAGCGGTTAATTGCGCTCTGAAATCTTTGTCGCCTCCGTTGTACCGCTGTTCGCCGATGACGAGTCCGCCCTCGGCTGTAAAACGATCTCGAAAGACATCCGCCAACCCGAGGCTATAGGGAGAAGTGGCGTCGACGAGAAATCCTATCCGTTTTAAGGAAAGATTTTTTCGAGCAAACTCGGCCATTAGTTTACCTTGAAAGGGATCGGTAAAACATACTCGAAAGATAAAATCTCCGATTTCAGTGACTTGAGGAAGAGTTGCTGCCGGAGATATCATCGGAATTCCAGCGGCCTGACACAGGGGGCCAGCTTCAAGGCACCGCCCTGAATTGGCATCGCCGACAATCGCCACGACTTGATCCCGCGAAAGTAGTTTTTTTACGATCGTGGCAGATTCCCCAGCGAGAGAACGATTGTCTTCACGTCTCAATTCTAAAGGGTGGCCCAGCACTCCACCCGAGGCATTGATTTCTTCCACTGCTAGGGTGGCCCCCATTTCAGTGTACTGGCCTAGACCCGCAGCATTTCCAGTCAAGGCTCCAAAAAATCCGATGAGTATCGGCTCCATTTTTGTACTAGAATTTGGGACTTCCGGGCGGCATCCCATCAACACGAAGACTCCGGTGATGAGGGCAAAAAACAGGAGAGACGAAGAGGTCGAATCTGTCAGTAGAGGCTCTTTCGGGTGGAGCGGCATCGTGGTAATCTAGGGTTTGTTTACTGGGAGCGCGGTAATTCTTCTGCTGTGGCGATGACCCGTCGGGCCAGCATATTGAGATGGATATCACTGCGGGCTTGTTCTGTTTGGAGAAAGCCCAAGGTTGAGAAACGAGAAATAAGTTCCATGGCTTGTTTGATCGAGCCACTTCGTAATTCGACATCGATTAAACGGTCCATCATCTGACCAAGGACAAGGGTATCGTGAGTAAATTGGAGAGGACCAAAGCGGGATAAATCCGAGTTAAGTGCTTCATCAAATAAGCTGCGCGCTCGTACGTCCTGACGCCGATCCCAGCAGACTTCGGCTAGGCGCAAGCGGTGAACCCGTTGATTCTCCGGATCTAACGCCACGAGTGCGCCAAGAATCTGTTCCAATCGCCCAGAACTGGGCGTGTGGAAAGAAGATCTTCGGGTCCGATACCGCAGCAGTAGCATGTCCCCGTACTGCCGGAGCAATCCCAGATCGGCGAGTATTTCATCCTTTTTAAAGAGAGGATCCTCGAGCATTCGTGCGGCATCACCGTCTGGAGACGGGTTCTGTACTGAATAGGAGGTTAGTAAACGGAACGGAGTGGGATCGAGAGGATCGAGACTGCGCCACTGGTGCAAAATGGACCGAAAAATAGGTAGTTGAGGTAGTCCGGTTTTGGCGAATTGAACAGCGAGCGCACGGCAATCGTTGGTGGTCAGGGGATGTGCCTCTAGATACTCGCCAAGCAGAGATCTGGGCCGAGCCCGTTGAGCCTCATTAATTTGGTAGGGAACCAAGGCTTGGCCCCGGACAAAAAAGGCTTTCTGTGCACGATATTCCAATACTGGATTAAAGTCGCTGTGAAGGCGTGTTTCGCCGCGCGCAAGGAAGAAAGCATCTCCGAATCCGGTCACTTGAAGGGTTAGAATATTTACGGGTTGGGTGATTTCAATCGCCTTAAGATCTGCGGCGACAGCGGGAATAGCTAATCGTTTGGCCAAGGTGTCGAGATCCACAGTGAAGGGCGACACTCCGCCGACCAAAAGCAGGTCGCCGACCGAGGTTTGCCAAAGGCTGAGATAGGGAAATACCGAGCCAAAGGTTGCGACCACTGTCTCGAAGGTGGCGTCATCGGTTTCGTAGGTTTGTACCCATTGCGCACACAAGCCACTCGGCTTTAATCGCTCTCGGCAATCAAGATAATATTCACGACTAAACACGGCTGCGACACCGGCCATCCAAGGGTTAGATGGTTCGGTGATAATGACATCGTACTGCCGAGTTGTTGTTTGTAAAAACGTCTTAGCGTCTTCGATGGACGTATGACAGCGCGGGTTACGGAGAGCGTCGTGGTTGTAGGGCGCGAAATGGTCTCGTGCAGCGACGATAACTTCGGGGGAGATTTCCACTAAATCGACTCGTTCGATCTCGGGAAATTGGAGGAGTGAACCGACGGTGACACCGCTACCGGCACCCACCACCAAAGCCTCGACTGGGTGAGGGTGGAGGAGAGAAGGGAGATGCCCCACCAGCATCTGGGTACTCATGTCGTCACATGAACTGGCATCCACCTTTCCATTTATTTTAAGTCCGATTTTCTTTTGACCTGCTTCGCTGGGCACTTCAACGACAGAGATGGTGGCTCCCGCGCCATCACAAAAGAAGTTCAAGTTAACCGCCTCAGCGCGGGCGCGATACTGAGCCACTGTCTTTGGTTGCTGAGACTCTCGCCAGAGTCCAAGGCTGAAAGTGCGAGACCAACGTTCGCCGAGTCCTAAAGTAAGGATGAAGAATAAACCGGAGGTTACTGCCAATCCTTGAAGACAAGGTTTGAGAATGCGACCGCGTTGTGCGCCGAGTACGACGAGTCCGATCGAGATATTAAGGCCAATTCCGAGGGCAAAGGTGGATGCTAATCCGAGGAAGGGTAGAAGGATAAGTCCAGTTAGTACGGCTCCAAAAACTGTCCCGAGTGTATTCACGGCGAACACGCGTCCAACAGAGCGCCCTGTTCGTGCAATATCGACTGTCGCGACCCGACTAACTAGCGGGAGAGTCATTCCCAAACAGACTGCTGGAATAAACATAACACCGAAGCAAATAAGAGCCTGAATCAGTTCGTAAACCGGGTAAGCTTCAGGGCGCCGCGCCAGTAACTCAGAAAGTTTAGAGAACCAAAAAGGAAGGAGGTCATAGAAGCCAATGGAGAGGAGCAGCGTCCCCGCCAGAGCTAACTCGGCCCAAGCGAAAGCGGTGAGGGTTTGCATCTGACGTCGCCAACGACTGATGAGCCAACTGCCGACCGTGATACCGCCGATAAAAGTGGCGAGCATTAACGAGTAGGCGTGTGTACTAGAGCCCAGAGCCAAGGCGAGCAATCGGGTCCAAGCGATTTCATAAAGCATAGCCACAAAACCGGAGACCCCCGTAGCGATGAGGGCGACCCTTAGTTCAAGAGGGGTGAAGGTCTCGTCGGCGAGGGGGATTGGGGTTCGCGTGCTATCCGGAGAGCGTTCACCGCCTCGAACACTAACCACATAGGCGACGAGGCTAATCATGAGGCTCAGGCTGGCGCTGAGATAGACAACCCGTTCCAAGCCGAGTTCGGGGATCCACCACCCATCGGCGAGTAGAACACCAACGACGGCCCCAGCACTATTGATAGCGTAGAGAGAGGAGACTTTTCCACGGAGTTCCCCGAGGGATCGGGTTACATAACGAGTTAGTGCGGGAAGGGTGGCTCCCATTAAGATTGTGGGAAGTAGGATCGTTGTGCCTGCAAAGACAAACTGAAGAGTTAAGCGAAATAAGCCCTCTGGCCGAGTTGATCGAATAAATCCGAGGAATAGGTCGTGGACGAACTCGTAATAATTGGGAAAAAGTGCTGCATAAAGTCCGATGCCCGCTTCGAGGGCCGCGTAGAACTTTAAAGGTTGGCGCATTGTATCCACCTTGGCTCCTAGCCACGCGTTGCCGAAGGCAAGGCCCCCCATAAAGGCGGCCAGCACCGCGACGACTGCGTAGCTAGTGTGGCCAAGGAAAAGAGCGAGATACCGAGTCCAAACGATTTGATAAAGTAAGCCTGCGATACCAGAGACAAAAAAAGTTCCCAGTATTATTAGAAATACAGATCGTGAGTTGGGCTTCATGAGGGCGCAGTTTATGCAGTTATGACCTCGACGGGAAGCCGTTGCGGAGACCATTGATTGCGTTCTCGCCAAATCCGACGGAAGGCACTGGAAAAATCCTCGGGACGTCGGTTCATCCAGTCGGTCAGTGCCTCAGAGGTAAACCATCCGCCGCCCCGGATTTCTGAGGCTTGTAAAACAAAAGGCCCTTCGTGAATCGCGCGGTACACCCAGCAAAACTCCCAAGCTGTCTCCTCACTTGCTTCCATTCTGTGCACCCTTTCTGGGATTTCGTTCAAGCGCACACCTAACTCCTCTTCGACCTCACGTAGCGACGTGGAGTCGTAGTCTTCACCTGCGGTCACATGGCCGGCTGAGGAACTATCCCACGCTCCAGGAAAGTCATCCTTCGCGAAGGAACGTTGTTGCAAGAAGAGTTCATCACGAGCATTGAAAATCAGAATATGAACAGCGCGATGCCTAAGACGACGTTGATGAACTTCGCTGCGAGGGGCTTTACCGATGACTTCGTCTTTATCGGTGACAATATCAAACCATTCTTCGCTCATAATTCTCCGTGGGTTCGCATCCATTCCATGATGACCGTGCTCATTAAATTATTGATCGCGTGCAGGAGTATACAGGGCCAAATCGATGCGGAGCGAATTCGGACCCAGCCTAGTAGAAGTCCTAGAGAAAAGAGCACAGTCATTTCCCGCACGCCGTATTGAAGGTGGATCAAGGACCAAAGTAGACTCGTCAGCCCGCACTCCATCCATTTACCGCCCTTTACTGAGCAAAGACCGTCGAAAACAAAGCCGCGAAAAATCCATTCTTCAAGTAGGGGAGCCAATAAAACCACTGCCAGCCAGAGGTGGATACGTGGGTTTGCGGTGAGGAAGAGCGCTTTCATTTGCGGATTCACTTCTGTGATTAGGAGGGAGCCAAGTCCGACGAGGATCGAAAGGCCGAGAAGTCCCCAAATCATCGGCTTCCAAGTAAAAGAGCGCAGGCCAAGATAACCGGCGGTATCTCCCGTTCCCCTCACCCAAGCTAACACCGCTCCGACAGGTAGAAGCACAAGGGTACAAACCAATTGTGCCCAGAAGAGGGTGGTCCCATTTAAAGTTAGTTGTAGCCTTACCGAACCGTTTTCCAGCGCGCCCCTAGTAACAGAGGGAATCAGCAAGGACACAAAGAACACGAGTGTCTGAATTAGAATCAGTCCAGCGACTAACCCGAATAACCCAAGTAAAGAGAAGCCAAAGCCCCAAGGCCCCCGATGGGAGGATGCGGGAGGTCCTGAGGGAGAAGGATGCGGCGGCGCTAGAATGGGAGGTGAATCGAGAGCGATAGGGGCAGATTGAGGGTTGGCTGAGGGGAGTCAATAAGAGCAAAAGAGAGTCCCGTGCATTCACGAGTTGACGGTAAGAATCAGTTCCAGAGGAGATGATCGTCCTTGTTTTTGACCAAGACGCAGAGTTGAAGGAGATGGGTAAGGCCGGGGCGGCTCCAGAACTGACCACAGCCCCGGAGACGGCGCTGAAACTGTTTG
>SIAZ01000131.1 GCA_009695405.1 Pedosphaera sp.
GACAGCCACCGTGTGGAAGGTACCGGAAGGTGCAAATCCAAGACTCGTACTGACGAATCTACTGACGAACAGGGAATAAACGCGGTCTGGGAGACCAAAAACCCTCATTTTCCTAAGGAAAACACTATGGAGGCGAGGGTCGGAATCGAACCGACGATGCAGCTTTTGCAGAGCCGTGCCTTACCACTTGGCTACCCCGCCGTCCTTTTAGCGCCTGAGGAATAAAGAGATTCTCGGCCTTGTCTGCAAGGATGCTTTTCATTGGGTGCATTCAAAGGGATTATAGAATGAGCCGAAACATGCCGAAACACGGCCGAAAAATCTGTTCGTTTTCGTTCAATTCGCTGACTGGGTGAGCGTTGTTTGCTTCTATTTCGGACCTTCGTCTCTGTTGATCGCCTGTTACAAAAATTACAATTGGGCGATGTCTCAATCAATTCTTGCCAAGGGACCTAAATCCCTTGCTGCTGATTTTTTGAACGCTCTTGGGGATTGATCAGAGGATTGCCCCTTCTAATCGTATACTTTGAATTCCAGCATTTCTATCACTCGCAGGGTTGCTCAATAATGTTGAGGGGTTCACTCTCTATCGATGCATCGTTGGCCAAGTTTACCCTTCTATTTTGTTGCCCAGTCCGCTTGCTACCTCTGTCTTTTCTTCACAACGGCTCAAGCTATTACTCCGGTTCGTGTGGAATTTAATCGCGAGATTCGACCCATTCTTTCTGAGCATTGCTATGCTTGTCATGGCCCTGATGAGGGTAAACGTAAGTCGGGATTGCGTCTGGATCTGGAAGAAAATGCCTTTCGCGAATTAAAATCTGGGCAACGCGCCTTGGTCGCTGGCGACCTTCAGCATAGTTCTTTGGTGACGCGGATTAGTTCAACCGACCCTGAGGAACTCATGCCGCCCGCAAAACATAATAAACCACTCAGCTTAGTTCAAATTGACCTTCTTAAACGGTGGGTTCAACAGGGTGCCCAGTGGCAGAAACATTGGTCGTTCATCCCGCCTATCCAACCTCCACTCCCGGCGGTCAAAGATTCTCGCTGGGGACACAATGAAGTGGATCGATTTGTTCTTTCGCGTTTGGAGAAAGACGGGCTAAAGCCTCAACCGGAAGCAGATCGTGTGACGCTTCTGCGTCGAGCGACCCTTGATCTCACAGGGTTGCCACCGACGATCGAAGAAGTTGACGCCTTCCTTGCCGATGGTTCGGCTAAGGCCTACGACCGAGTGGTAGATCGGTTGTTAGAGTCCAAGCATTACGGAGAGCGTCTTGCTCAAAATTGGTTAGATTTAGCACGGTTTGCCGACACCAGCGGCTATCACTTTGACGGTGTTCGTTTCCAGTGGTTATGGCGTGATTGGGTGATTGACGCCTTCAATAAGGACAAACCGTATGACCGATTTACAGTGGAACAATTGGCGGGGGATCTTCTGCCCAATGCGACGTTAGAACAGAGGTTAGCGACGGGATTTGTGCGGAACAATATGACGAATGACGAGGGAGGGGCTGATCCGGATGAGTATTTGAACAAGTACGTCGTAGACCGGGTGAACACCGTTGGAGGGGTCTGGATGGGAATGACTGTGGGTTGCACAGAATGTCATGATCACAAATATGATCCTATGAGCACTCGTGAGTTTTATCAGTTATACGCTTTCTTCCATAATGTGCCGGAGAAAGGGTTGGACCGTATCCGGACTGACAACCCGCCACCTCGGCTTCCTGTGCCGACATCCGATCAGGCACTCAAATTTGTCGAGGCCGACTTCACGGTCCGGGATGCGGAGAAGACCTTGCAGGACCGAGCTAATGAATTAGGTGAGACTCAGGAAAAGTGGGAACGCGATGTCGTTGAGCGGCCGCCCGCAAGGGCTTCGACAAACGGATTGAGGGCGAGGGTTACCTTTGATGGCGAGTTGGGTCTTGGGGGGCAGTGGAAGGGGACCAATAGCGTTTCATTTTCGGAAGCTCGCTTGGGCAAAGCCCTAAAACTTGACGGCAAAGAGTTCGCTGAGTTTGGTGAGTCACCCCTTAATTTTGGACGCACGAACGCCTTTGGAATCGCGGTGTGGGTGCGTCTCGATAAAGACGGGGCATTGATGAGCCAGATGAGTAAAGCACCGGGATTCCGCGGGTTTGATCTTCTCATTTCTGATCGCCGACTGCAGGTGCATTTAATCCAAAGTTGGCCGACTAATGCAATTAAGGTACGGATGAAAGAACAATTGCCACAGAACCGTTGGGTCCACCTATCGGTGAGCTATACAGGATCAGGTAAAGCGGCTGGTTTCACTCTTTTTGTCGATGGCCGGATTCAAGGGGTAGAGGTTGAGAAGGATCAACTAGAAGGATCGTTAGTCGCGGAAGAGCCGTTCAGATTTGGGTCCCGCAACGGGGATACATTTTTTACGGGACAATTGGATGATGTACGGTTCTACGATCGGCCCTTACCCGAAGTGGATGTCACCGCATTGGTGCTTGAGGGGTACTTGGCTACTGTCGCTAAATCCCGGGGAAACCGATCCGACGAGGAGCGTAGTGATTTGGCGCGATATTATAAAGAGACGCAGGCCGTTGATTATTTAAGATCCGACAAAGCGTTAGTCCAAGCACGGAAGAGAAAAGAAGCCTTCTACCAACAGATTCCCACTTCGATGATTATGGAGGAGTTAGATCCTCCAAGAGAAACCCATTTGTTTGTCCGAGGTGACTTCCGAAACAAAGGAGAGAGAGTCTTTCCTGGGACACCCGCCTTCTTGCCACCATTGCCTTCTGGACCGACCAATCGCTTAGTCTTAGCCCGTTGGCTTATGTCGTCGGAGAACCCATTGACCGCCCGCGTGACAGTGAATCGGTATTGGGCGCTGTTCTTTGGTAGTGGACTTGTCAAGACAGTGAATGACTTTGGGTCGCAAGGAGAATGGCCGAGTCATCCGGAGCTGTTGGACTTTTTGGCGACGCGCTTTCGAGATGGGGTTACCGAACGTTCTCCATCGGGGAACCGAGTAAGTAAGAGCGGAGCTATTGTTCCGCCTTGGAGCGTGAAAGCACTTGTTCGATTGATGGTAACCAGTGCGGCATATCGGCAATCGGCAGTGACGACCCCTCGCCTTCTGGAGCGCGACCCCTATAACCGATTGTTCACTCGAGGCCCGAGGATTCGGCTCGATGCGGAGTTAATCCGAGACAATGCATTGGCCGTCTCTGGATTATTGAATCTCAAAATTGGAGGCCCCAGCGTGAAGCCTTATCAACCGCCGGGGCTTTGGGATGGGACAGATTCGCAATTTGTGCAGGACCATGGCGAAGCATTGTATCGGCGAGGCATGTATGTCTTCTGGCGGAGATCGGCGCATTATCCTGCCTTCGCTACGTTTGATGCTCCGAATCGTGAAGTGTGCACTTTTCTGCGGCAGCGGACACAGACCCCTTTACAATCCTTGGTTTTGATGAATGATCCGGCCTTCGTGGAAGCAGCCCGAGGGTTAGCGCAGCGGGTGACTAGCGAAGAACCGGTTAATGTCGAACGTCGTTTAATTCGAGCATTTCGCCACACACTTGGGCGCAAACCTCAAGCCGATGAACACGCCCTCTTGATGCAAACCTATTTACAGCAACTTAAGCATTTCCAAGAGGATCCCAAGGCGGCTGCAGACTTGCTGAAAGTCGGTGAGTCAAAGGTACCTGAGAAGGCGGATCCGGTTTCATTGGCGGCAATGACTGCTGTGGCCAATGTGTTGTTAAACCTAAACGAAACGATTACCCGCTGAAGCCTTAGGTGACCTCTTTTGGGGCCGCCGTGAAATTTGGAACAACTGATATGTCTCTCCAATTTGACATCGAAAAGATTCTCACACGCCGCACCTTTCTGACCCGGAGCACCACCGGGTTGGGATCTATCGCGTTGGCCTCGTTGCTACAACCGTCGTTGATCGGTTCAGCGGCACCCACTTCCAAGACCGGAGGCGCTCTCGGGCCTTTGCACTTTGCGCCGAAAGCCAAACGGATTATTTACCTTTTCCAATCCGGTGCACCCTCGCATTTGGATCTTTACGATCCAAAACCGAAGCTCAAAGAAATGACCGGAAAGGAGTTACCACCCAGCGTTCGTATGGGGCAACGGATCACCGGTATGACCGCAGGACAATCCGTTCTCAAATGTGTTGGGTCTCCGTTTGAGTTCAAGCGATTTGGTCGGTGCGGAACCGAGATGAATTCGCTTTTAACGGGTATTGGCGGGGTCGCTGACGAGATCGCTTTGATCAGATCGTTGCATGTCGATGCCATCAATCACGATCCTGCTGTTACTTTTATTGGTACCGGCAACCAACAGCCTGGTCGCCCGACTATGGGAGCTTGGTTAGCTTATGGCCTAGGGAGTGACAATGCGAATCTTCCTGCCTTTGTGGTATTGGTCAGCGGTAGTGGGGGACAATCTTTGCAAGCTCGGTATTGGGGGAACGGCTTCCTTTCCGCCGACCATCAAGGGGTTCAACTCCGGAGCCAAGGCGATCCCGTTCTTTATGTCTCCAACCCACCTGGGTTAAGCAGCGAATCACGCCGGCAATTGCTTGATGCAATGCAGACTTTAAATCGCAAACAGTTAGGGATTTTGGGAGATCCACAGATCGCAACCCATATTGAGAATTATGAATTAGCTTTCCGGATGCAGACCAGCGTGCCTGAGTTAATGGAACTCGGAAAGGAGCCCAAAGAGGTTTTAGATCTTTATGGTGCAACTCCGGGAAAGGCATCCTTTGCTAATAATTGTCTGCTCGCCCGTCGATTGGCTGAGCGTGGGGTACGATTCATTCAGTTATGCCATCGCGACTGGGATCATCACGGGGGGCTACCCGATGGAATCCGCACTCAGACACAAAATACCGACAAGGCGAGTGGGGCCTTGATTTCAGATTTAAAGCAACGTGGTTTGTTGGACGATACCTTGGTTATTTGGGGCGGTGAGTTTGGTCGAACCGCCTATTCGCAGGGCGATATTTCCAAGGACAGCTTTGGGCGTGACCATCATCCACGTTGTTTTTCCCTCTGGATGGCGGGCGGCGGAATCAAGCCGGGCATCGTGCTCGGTCGAACCGACGACTTTGGCTATAATATAGTCGAAGATCCAGTGAGTATGCATGATCTCCATGCCACCTTTCTCCACTTAATGGGAATCGATCATAAGCGATTTACTTATCGGTTTGAAGGACGTGATTTTCGTCTCACCGATGTAGCCGGTGAATTGATAAAACCTTTGATGGCTTAAAGAAAAGTCCCATTTTAAGGGCATTCAGCATTGTAACTCGAAGGTATTTGATCCGTGGCAAGTGGCCCTCCTTTGACCCATGAAACTTCTGCCGCTTTTTCTGATATGGAACGTCTTGAATCTCTGCCCCTTATTGAGGCTTTTGGGCGCAGATGTAGCCACCCCTCCAGTGGAAGCCTTCTTCGGTTTAGACCGGCTTTGGTCCTTCCATCTATCCTTCTCAGGCGAGGAATGGGCAGACTTACAGCCTATTGACCCACTCAACGGACAACGACCAACACCGGGGTTCGGGCCAGGACCGGTGAAACGAGAGTATCCGTGGAGCCAAGCCGCCTTTACTGGAGCAGGCTATTCCTTTCCGGATCTGCGACTACGCTTCAAAGGCAACTCGTCTTACAACATGTCGCATAATAGTTGGAAACGACCCTTCAAACTTGATTTTAACCGAGGAAATCCTAGTCGTAAGCTGGAAGGACAGAAGGAACTGCTTCTGAACAATAACGTCAACGACGGCACTCAATTCCGCGAGGCCTTGGCCTACCAACTTTTCCGAGCGGCAGGAGTTCCAGCACCGCGAACAGCTTTTGCTCAAGTTCATCTCAGTGTCTCCGGCCAGTGCACTAATTTATATCTGGGCCTGTATACAGTCGTAGAAGCGGTCGAGTCCGGTTTTTTGAAAGAGCGCTTTGGGTCAGCAAAAGGGCTTTTATTGAAACCTGAACGAGTTCAAGGGTTAGCCTTTCTGGGGTCGGACTGGGCAGCGTATGAGGCACGGTATTGTCCCAAGGGAGAGTCGACAAAAGCAGAAAGGGAACGGTTTGTCGCCTTGACCCGATTAGTAGAGGATGCGGCGGACGCCGATTTCGTGAGTGATTTACCAAATCGCCTTGATGTGGAGAGTTTCCTTACCTTTCTCGCAGTGAACGCCGTATTAGCAAACTATGATTCCTTTTTGGGTATGGGTCACAATTATTACCTTTTTCAACCGGCGAACCTTGCTCCGTTACGGTTCATTCCATGGGATCTAAACGAAGCCTTTGGAGGGCATCCTGGACTCGGCGGACGGGCGGAGCAGGCGACCTTCAGCGTACTCCAACCGCAGGCGTCACAGAATCGTTTAGTTGAACGTATTTTGGCCTATCCAGTTTGGTCGAATCAGTACCGGCAAATACTAAGTAGATTGATGACCGTAGTGATTTCACCGACCCGACTAACAACGATGATGAATTTGGCCTCAAAAACCGTACGAGAAGCAGTCATCAAAGAGTCGCCTCGAGCTGCGGTTACATTTCGTCGGAGTTTAGCCATTGAACAGGAAGCGAAGTCAAAGGCACCCGTAGAGGGACCGGAAGCTCGGCGGAACGAAGGAGTTCTCGTCGAAAGTCCAGAACTCCGACCGAGTGGACCGGTTGGAGGCTTTCGTGGGGGGATGCGAGATGATATTTCGTTTCAGCGCTGGTGGGAATTGAGAGAAAAATGGGTACGCGAAGAGTTAGATGGAAGCCGTGTAGCGCCCGTCGCTAGGATGAGGATGCGACCCAGACCAAGTGGACCGAACAGGCTTAGTGAATCGAATCGTGGTGGACGTCCTGAGGGTTTGGTTAGACCGAGTGAGACAGAAGATAAACGGAACCCGTAGTTAACGAGCGGAGATACTAGCCCGTTCGTGGAGCCAACGGATATCCACCAGAGCGCGGGACAAGGATCCGTGCCGATTAGCCTGAGTATTGTTAGGGACGAGAGTTGGATCCTTCCAGCGCCGAACTTCCACATGACCATCTGCCATACCCAAGACCCCACTGGAATTATGGTAAGCACCTGGTCGATGAAAGTAAGACTGGCTTCCCATTTCAAAACGAAATTCTGGCATACAAAGACTCGGCCAATCGACGTCTAGAAAACTGAGGAGTCCCGATGGACTTGCTAAATTGATATCCGCCATTGATTTGAAACTGCGATAGGCCGTGTTTATTGGCCCCGAGGGCGCGACAGGATTTAGAAAGCTATTCAGAGCATAGCTTCGAGCATAAAGGTGCCGTTCGGGAGTTAGTCCACGGTCGCTGGGGCATTTGTAAATGGAGGCAGAGGGAATTACCGCAGCAAAGGCAGCGTGGCGTGGATCGACCAAGAGGAGGGTGTTGGTAAAGGTACGAATACTGCCAAGATGACTACTTCCTGCGACCCAGAGAGGAGAAGGTCGAATAGTTAGATCGGTGCCATTCGGGACAAGGCGGTCGAGATTGTCTTGAGCGTAAATAAGCCAAGCCAACCCCATTTGTTTAACATTACCCGTGCACTGAATACGATGCGCACTTTCCTTGGCTCGACCGAGCGCTGGCAGAAGCATTGCCGCTAAAATAGCGATGATGGCAATTACCACTAGCAATTCGATCAGGGTAAATCCGCCCGAAGAGATCCGGATCCTGCGTTTGGGTTGAGAGCTTTCTAAGAGTGGATCAAGTTGGGACATAAGAGAACTTGTAACCCTCGGACGACTGCTCGTCTCTGTTAAAGTTACCAAGAGAACAGGGAGACTACTTTGGATCAGGCAACTTTACCAGTCAGTGGGCTTATAGTCTTTTAGGAATTGTCCCCAAACAGGGTTACCCGAGTTAATCCCGTGGAGAATAGGATCGACGATGCGCGCCGCACCATCGACGATATCAAGTGGCGGATGGAAGCGGTGTTCTTCCACTTTGCGTGCGGCGATTTGGACCGGATCCTCGTCGGTTACCCAGCCCGTATCGACGGCATTCATATGGATGCCGCTGGCGTGATAATCGGCAGCCGAGGTGCGGGTCATCATATTAAGGGCGGCTTTAGCCATATTAGTATGGGGATGACGAGTTGTTTTGAAGCGTCGATAGAACTGCCCTTCGACCGCCGAAACATTAACGATATGCTTGTCCCGCTCGGGTGTGCGGAGCAATAGGGCTTTGAGGCGGGCATTTAAGACAAACGGAGCGATGGCATTCACCAACTGAACCTCAAGAAGCTCTACCGAGGGAACTTCATCGAGCATCATGCGCCATGAATTACGATCTCTCAGGTCCAACTGCTGTAGATCCTGATCGAGACGTCCTTCGGGAAAGAGATCTTTTTGAGCGATCAATTCACTGGGCAAGAGAACCGCTTGAGACAAGGTCGCAGCGTGGGTAAGACCGGCGATTTCGGAGACACGCCGAT
Source organism: Pedosphaera sp. (assembly GCA_009695405.1). Lineage (GTDB taxonomy): Bacteria > Verrucomicrobiota > Verrucomicrobiia > Limisphaerales > UBA9464 > SXXZ01. The sequence goes on from SIAZ01000131.1 coordinate 8,464, forward strand.
CGAGTTCGACGGGAGCAACGCCGGCTTCTGGAAGGAGATGATAACCGCGAAGTCCTTCGTAGGCACCGAGTAGGCGACGGGTATCCGGCTGAAGATCCGCTGTGGAACCGAGTTCTAGTTCCATCATATGACGATAAAAATCAGGAGGGCGCCGAACTGTTTGACAAGCATTATTAACAATAAAATCGAGACGATCACGAGTGCTAAGAAGGTGTTGGCAAAAGGCTTCCACACTCGGCGTATGTCGAAGATCTAGGCCGAAGATTTCAAGACGATTTTGCCAGTCAGAAAAATCAGGTTCAGCGGCATAGCGTGCTGCCGAATCGCGTGGGAAACGAGTGGTAACAATCAAGTGAGCACCGGCACGAAGAAGTTTTATTCCCGCTTGATAGCCGATCTTGACCCGTCCACCAGTGAGGAGAGCGACACGACCACGCAGGTCAGCCGTCTCGGTACGTTTCAGAAAATTAAATTCGGCGCAAGTTGGGCAAAGTTGATCATAGAACGAATGAACGGTGGTGTAGTTCTTTTTGCAGATGTAACAGTTCTGTGGATCGAGCACTTCGCGAAAGTCGGGGTTGTCTTTGATCTCTTCAGTGGCGAACAACGGCGGAGGCGGCAGGTTTGGGGTGGTGAATATGGATTGTCGCCTCAGTTTTCGAATGCCTGTCTCTTCGAGAATCGAGTCGTCTTTTTTCTGTTTATCCGCCTTGCGCTGCCGTTGAGTGGCGCGAACTAAACGCCGCCGATCGCCAGTCTCGGGACAAAATATTTGCCCTGTTGCTTGGAGGAGCCGAGTGCGATCTTCGGGAGTTAGCAGAGCGAGTAAACCACGGTCGTGAACAATGGCTTCAAGAATCCCAGTGACGTCCTTCAGGCTATCGGCATTGAGTGGAGTAAGGGACTGAGATAAATTGGACAAACGCATGAGTTTAGAGTCAAAAATGTGCCGTAGAATCTGGGAACGTGCGAGAGATCGGCGGCGAGGTTAAATAACAAAATCCGTCTCGGTATCTTTGATAATCCCCAATTTTTTAGCGCGAATGACCAGATCTGCTAGTGTGGTGGTCTCTAGTTTTTGCGCAATAGAATCCCGAACTTCCCTCATAACAGACAGTAAAGCGCAACGAAGTTCATCGGGGCAGTTGCACTTTTCGTAAAAGTTTTCACTGACACAGCCAATGGGCGCCAAAGCTCCTTCGGTATGTCGGATAATCGCAGCTAAGGAAATTTCCTGTGGGGATTTGGCGAGACGATAGCCCCCGAAACCCCGCGACGACTTTCTACAAATCCACCGTTTCGAAGGTGATTGAGAATCTGTTCGAGGAAACGTTTGGGAATATTTTCAGCCGCAGAAATAGATGGGATCTGAATCACACCTGAGGTGGACCCCGAAAACTGGACCAGCGGTTAAGTTATGGTTTTGCGGGTTTGATCAACGACAAAATGATCAGACCAATGAAAACCAAAACCAAACGGAAAAGACACAGTTCAGCGTTCAAAGCGAAGGTGGGGATGGAGGCGCTG
>SIAZ01000132.1 GCA_009695405.1 Pedosphaera sp.
CGCAGGTCTCCTGCCCCCCGCCGCCGCTCTCCCCCCAGCTTCGGCGGGGGGCAGGAGCTTCCGCCAAGCAAAGAGCAGGCTTTCGTTGAGACCAAATTCTTTGGCAATGACCGCAGCAGACTTACCGCTCGATAACCAGTTGCGAACGATCTCGCATTTGAACGATTTATCGAACTTCCGGCGCGTTTTTGTAGGGGAGTCTTTGATGATGGATTCCATGGTACAGGATTCCTCTTACTCTCCGTCCGAGAAATCGAAGCAACCTCAATTCTTTCAGTGCAGAACTTATCATGCTTGTAGGCTAACTTTTCAATTAGAGGGTGGGAGCGCGCGGACTGATGCTTTAGTTCACTTAACCCATTGGTAATTTAGGCTGGGAAGTTCTTGAGTAGTTACGAATCTTTTATTGAAGCGGCACAGGTGCAAATGACGCTTGGAGTTGAACTTATCCGTTTCGAATGCAAGGCTTACTCATCCCAAAAATGAGTCGTCTCTCTGCCAAAAATGGATCTCGCGTGGCCGTGCCTGCTCAGCGCTGGTCCCTCTTTTTTTGTGCTTGGATCCTTTTTGTTGGCCTTAGATTCTGGGCCATCAGCTGGATTGGACCTTCGGACACTCTTCATGCGGCAACGTCTATTGGCACCCCGCTCCGTTGGGAATCCGCCCACACTCACCGAAAAGCGCCTGTCCACAGAGATGTTCCTGGTAAAATCGGGTTCATTCAACTTACCGAACAACAAACGGGCATTGCCTTCACCAATAGCCTTAGCGATCAAACCATCTCGATCAATCGGCTCACTGAAATTGGTTCTGGGGTCGCGCTTGGTGATATTGATGGCGACGGGTGGGTGGATATTTACTTCTGCCGCAGTGAGGGAGGGAACGCTTTGTTCCGGAATCTTGGTAATTGGAAGTTTGAGGACTTCACTCTGTCTTCCGGCACCGTGTGCTCCAATCAATTCTCCACCGGTGCTGTTTTCGCTGACATGGATGGCGATAGCGACCTCGACTTGCTCGTCAATGGCCTCGGCACCGGCACCCGCCTCTTCCTGAACGACGGTAAGGGGCACTTCACCGAGAAAACCGATTCCGGCCTAGCACGCGATTTCGGTGCCACCTCCATTGCCCTTGCCGACGTCGATGGCGACGGCGACCTCGACCTTTACGTCACCAATTATCGTAGCGACACTTTTCAAGATCGTCCTCCTGGGCTAAACATTACTTCGCGCCAACTTCCCGACGGTTCCACTGTAATCGAACCTCGAGAGCGTATGCTCGGTTTGCTTCAGCCGTCGGGGGGATTGACCGGCGTTGAGCGTGGACAACTCGATGTTTTTTACCTTAACCGCGGCAACGCCCGTTTCAGTGCAGCACCTTGGGATGTCGGAGTTTTTCTCGATGAAAAAGGGAAGGCCCTGAGTGAACCGCCTACCGATTGGGGGCTCAGCGCCCTTTTTCGAGACATTAACGGCGACGGTCTGCCAGATCTTTACGTCTGCAATGATTTTGTCTACTGGCCCGATCGCATTTGGCTCAACGCCGGCGGCAAACGGTTCCAAGCTCCGGTTCGTCACTCTTTTCGTAATACCAGTCTTTCTTCGATGTCTGCCGACATGGCCGATATCAATCGCGACGGTTTCATGGATCTCTTCACTGCTGACATGCTCAGTCCACACCGTTCGCACCGGGCGTGGCAGCGTCCCGATGTTTTGGAAGGTACCGTGGACTGGCCGGTTGAGGATCCTTCTCATCGCCCCGAAGTGACCCGTAACACCCTCCAGTTGGCCCGAGGCGATGGAACATTTGCTGAAATTGCCCAGTTAGCAGGATTGGCCGCTACCGACTGGACATGGAGTTCCTCATTCCTCGATGTTGATCTGGATGGATGGGAAGATCTTCTCGTGACAACTGGGAGTAACCACGAGTTGCAAGACATCGATAGTCACGAATCAAGGGCCGCGGGTGGGTTCGATCGCAATTCGGCAGAACGACTTGAAAAACTGCGTGCCACCCCGAGACGCAGTACCCCGAGCCTAGCCTTTAGGAATCGACGGGATTTAACATTTGAAGACGTCAGCCACGCTTGGGGATTCGACGCCATAGGAGTGGCCCACGGGATGGCTTTCGCCGATCTCGATAACGATGGCGACCTCGACGTGGTGATCAACTGCATGAACTCCCCCGCTCGACTGTTGCGTAATAATTCCGGTGCTCCACGTATCGGCATCCGGCTGAAAGCTGCTGGCGCTAACACCCGCGGTATTAGCGCCAAAATTCAAGTAACAGGTGGCCCAGTCAGCCAATCTCAAGAAATGGTCGCAGGCGGGCGCTATCTCTCAGGGGACGATGCGATGCGAGTTTTTGCCACGGGTGCAACTCAAGCACTGAACATCGAAGTGACATGGCGTTCTGGTCGAAAAACCCGCGTCGAGGGTGCCCTTCCATATTATATTTACGAAGTCTTAGAGGACGTTACCTCCCCCGTTCCCACCCGAACCACCAATGCTCCAGTCCTTGGGTGGTTTGAGGACCAGACCGCTCGGTTGAATCACCGTCATGTCGATCGAGCCTTCAATGACTTTGAGCGTGATCCCTTGCTACCCTACAAGCTCAGTCGTCTCGGACCGGGTCTTTGCCTTGCAGACGTCGATGGTGACGGGCATGAAGATCTGCTGATAGGAGGAGGCATCGACGGGCAGGCAAGCGTGTTTGGCAGTGATGGCAAGGGGCACTGGCGCGAAGGGGATTATGCCTCACTTCCCAAGTCGAATTTGCGCGACCAAACCAGTCTGTTGGTCGTCGCAAATACCGACGGAAGTTCGCAATTATTAGTAGGCGAATCAGCGTGGGAAGAGGGCGCGACCAATGCACATCCATTTCGCGTTTACTCCCTGTCAACAACCGCTTCCAATTCAAATTCCCTTCCTTCCTCGCAAATCGCCTCAGGCTTCACTGGACCCATGGCAATGGCAGACGTAGATGGTGACGGCGCGCTAGAAATCTTCGTCGGTGGACGCGCTATTCCAGGTCGCTATCCAGAGACAGCAACCTCCACTTTATTAGACGCCTCCAATGGCGTCTTCGCCAGCAGACAGTCTTTCCCTAACCTCGGCCTCGTCAGTGGAGCCACCTTTGTCGACATCGACAACGACGGCGATCAGGATCTTTTAATAGCTTCTCATTGGGGGGCACCTCGACTTTTCCTCAATGAACGAGGAGTTTTTGTCGACGCTACCAAAGACTGGGGTCTGACCAATTACGCGGGACTTTGGAACGGAATTGCAGTCGGTGATTTCGACGGCGATGGTCTTATGGATTTCGTTGCTTCGAACTGGGGATTGAACTGGCGCACAGATGAGCCCATCGATGCTAAAAAAGCAGTTCAATTGGTCTATGGCGACTTTGGAGAAACGGGAGGTGTAGTCGCACTACTGGCGTCTTTGGATCCCGATCTCGGTGCCAGCACTTTCTGGCGTGAGCGGCGCAGAGTCAGCCGCGTCATCCCGACTTTATCTGACCGATTTCCCACTTATCGAGCCTACGGGACCTCGACCGTTACCACAGCACTTGGGCACTTGGCAGCCGCATCAAAAACCCGAGAGGCTTCTGAATTTCGTTCGATGGTTTTTCTAAATCGGACGAATCACTTCGAAGCCCGTTCGCTTCCTATCGAAGCTCAATTCTCCACTGCCTTTGGCCTCGCCGTTGCCGACTTCGACGGGAATGGTACAGAGGATCTTTTTCTATCGCAGAATTTCTTCGGCATGGATCCCGAGACGTCACGTCAAGATGCTGGGACGGGTCTGCTTTTGTTGGGCGACGGGCGAGGAGGATTTAAGTCAGTGAACCCGGTTCAATCCGGTCTATGGATTGAGGGCGAGCAACGTGCCGTGGCGGTGGGCGATGTGGACGAAGACGGACGCCCCGACCTCATCATCGCTCAAAACGGGGGGGCGACCCGGGTTTATCGAAACCGTCAGGCCACCCCAGGACTTCGTGTGAGAGTCCAAGATTCAGTTCAGAACCCCAGAGGAATTGGAGCCATCTTGCGTCTTAAGATTGACGGACATTTCGGGCCTGCGCGAGCGATCACAGGCGGCGGTGGATACTGGACCCAATCGAGTGCCACTCAAATCCTCATTGGCAGTGGGTCGTCGAGTGCGGTGGAAGTTCGTTGGCCAAACGGGAAGCTCCAAGAATTCATCCTTCCACTGGGTGCCAAGTCTATCTTGATCACCCATGCTGGGTTGGAAGTGAAGTCGGTAAATTGATCGCCGAAGGGCCGTTGATTTTTCTAAGTCCCCTGAACTTCACAAAAAAAAGACCGCCCTTTGCGGAGCGGTTGGGTTATTGAAAAAGAGGAGAGGGCGTAAAATCAGTCAAAAGCGTGACCCGCGCAGCACAGAACATTTTTGAGTTTGTGCCGAACCAGTTCCTTCACGGCTTTACGGGCTGGGGCCAAATACTTACGAGGATCAAACTCCTTAGGTTTGCTGACCAAAACTTCACGAATCGCTGCGGTCATAGCCAAGCGGAGATCCGTATCGATATTCACCTTGGTACAACCGATACGGCGAGCCACTTCGATATCGGCTTCGGAGACCCCAGCAGTTTCTTCGCCAAGATCGCCACCGAACTTGTTAATCTTCTGAGCCAAATCTTTGGGCACAGAAGACGCTCCATGGAGGACGAGCGGATAATCACCCATACCGGCGTCGAGCAGTGCCTTTTTTATCGCTTTCAGGCGTTCTAAATCCAGATGTTGTTCACCTTTGAACTTGTAAGCACCGTGACTATTGCCGATGGCGACCGCCAGAGAATCGACCCCAGATTGACGAACGAATTCCACAGCTTCCTCAGGATGAGTATAGCAACCGCCCTTTGAGTAGCTGCCGCCTTCTTCGCCATCGTCGTGTTGAGCCCCCACGAGCATACCGAGTTCGCCTTCAACCACGCAGTTGCGGGCATGAGCGTAATCGACCACCTTGCGGCAGAGTTCGACATTTTTTTCAAACGGATCGTGCGAAGCATCGATCATCACTGAGGTGAACCCTTCGTCAATGCACTGTTTACAAAGTTCGAAGCTATCACCGTGATCCAAATGAACAGCGATCGGAATGGTAGAAAGACTGACGGCTGCCTCGATCAGTTTCTTGAGATAGACAGGATGCGCATAGTCTCGGGCACCCTTGGAGATTTGCAGCATCACTGGTGCTCTCTCTTCTTCGCAGGCCTCGATGATTGCCTGAAGAAGTTCCATATTGTTTACATTGAAGGCGCCGAGGGCGTATTTGCCTTTCAAAGCCTTCGAAAACAGGTCACTCGTGTGGGTCAATGGCATATTTCTGGTAATTGGTAAGCAGGTCCATGACGGACTCGCAAGGAGATCACCCTAGGAAACTCGAGGGCGACTGTGAATAGGTTTTTTAATCTCAGCCAAACAAGCTGTCGCCTTTTACAGTCCGAGTTGCTTGAAGAGACCCGGGGCAAGCTTTTCTATGCTTTCGCGATAACGGACCAGCAGTCCCAATAAAAAGAAGGTGGTGGTATCAAAAAAGCCGTGAGCGATGACAGCAGTCCAAAGCGATCGATGTCCCAACATAACCAGTCCTAAAATCAAGCCGACAACTCCCGTCAATACCACGGCTCCGGGTCCTTGAAGAAGATGTCCCAGTCCAAAAATAATCGACGCTAACCCCACCGCGACTCCTTTGGATCGACCTCGGCGAAACCAGTGTTTCAATGCAGTTTCACTCGGCTTTCGAAGTCTGGTATCCTTCCATGAATCTGGTAGCAGGTCGGTCACCGCTGCCATAAATCCGGAGCGCCAGAGTTCCTCCCTGAGCCCTGCTGTAATAAAACTAAGAAGAGTGCAAGCGACAAGCAGGTAAAGGGGATTAGCCAGCGCTTGCAGGTCCACCAAGGCTTCGACTTTAGGGCGGTACTCTTGCATTTGGGCTTCCACCTGCTTTGAAGCCTCCGGTCCGGTGTTGCCCCTTAGAATCATTTGAGCGGCGATGATGGGCATCAAAACGGCTAGAAGGAGGACTAAAATAATCAGACGAACGCCCACCGACCAAAGAAGTCCGCGCAGCCAGTCAATCCAGCGCATTGGAGCCCAAAACAGTTCTGCACGGGTCGGTCGTCCAAAAAAACTCGCCGTGGCAAACAAAGCAGCAAAAATCCCAAAGTTTTGGAGTGAAGCGAGGGTCAACCCCCAGACATCGCTAGGTAAGGCTGCCTTCCGACTTTCCTGACCACTGTCCACAATAGATCCTAACAGACTAATGAGTAGGGGATAAAAGCCCACGACGATCAGAAAGACCCAAGACCGCCACCGAGGACGGTAAGGCTGTTCAGCGAGCGGAGGACCTTCGTTTAAGAGAGGGGGTACAGAGTGCTGCGGAGATGGCAGATCGATATCTGGGTTCATCTTGGATTCTTGGAAGAGTCATCGGCTGCCTGTTTGCAAGCAGTTGCCACCGTTTCGAGTTGTTCAAGAAAATGTTCTCGATCCGATTCCGGCAAGCCATTCAAAACATCGGCCTGTAATCGAACGGCTACCTCTCGGACGCAATGATAGCGTTTCAGCCCGCTTTCGAGGAGTCGAATTCGATAGGCACGTCTGTCGCTCTCGTGTGCGCGTCGCTCAATCCATCCGGATTCTTCCATTCGCTCCAATAAGGAAGCTACCGTGTTTGGATCGCTGGACATCGCCTCAGTGAGAGCTCTTTGGGTGAGTCCATCGGAGTCGCCTTCGAGTAATATTCGCAAGGCGGTGAATTGATCTGGGGTCACACCCGTATGAGCAATTCGACGACGAAAAGTTTGATTTAAACCATACCATGCTCGACGTAATAAAGGTGGCAAACGGCGTCGAACCGGTGAGTCTAAAGGAACAGGGATAAGACTTTTGGGGGAAGTGCTCAAGGGTCGCGTGACTCTCTCGTTGCGGACCTGCGACTGCGTGGCAAGGGAGCTTTCATCGATCAGCGATCTTCTCGGATTTCAACCGAGCTTTTAAGAGGAGCTAATCCACGCTGAGATGTTCGGGTGAAGTGGATGAGGTGAGCCATCTCCGCTGAGCCTGAAAACTCTGTTTCCAGACGATTCAGAGCGTTTACAGCAATGAGTCCAGATCGAAAAAGGATCTTGTAAGCTCTGGTCATTTGGGAGATCGACTCAGCCGAAAATCCAGACCGTTCCAGTCCGACTTTATTGATGAATCGAGTCTCAGCGGGGTTTCCGTCAGCCATCATGAATGGCGCGATATCCTGCACGACTTTGGCGCAACCTCCAATCATCGCGTAGCGTCCAATTCGGCAAAATTGATGCACCGCCGATAGTCCACCAATAATAGCGTAATCATCCACCGTCACATGCCCAGCAAGTGTCGCTACATTCGACATGACAATATGGTTGCCCACTTGGACGTCATGAGCCAGGTGGGTGTAGGCAAGGAAATGGTTGTCTGATCCCACTCGAGTTACCCCGCCATCGGAGGTCGCACTATGCACCGTGGCATACTCGCGGAAAACATTCCGATCACCAATCTCAACACCGGTTATCCCGCCTTTCCATTTGAGATCCTGTGTTTTCAATCCAATACAGGCGAAAGGGAAAATTTGGTTGCTGTTTCCGAGCCGAGTATGTCCGTCGATCACTACGTGCGAATGAAGTTGGCAATTGTCCCCGAGGACCACGTGTTCGCCGATGACACAGAAGGGGCCGATTTCACAACCAGATCCCAAGCGCGCCTTAGGATGAATTTGAGTTGTTGGATGAACCATAGCAGAGATCGTAGAAGGGTCGGGACGGTCTCACCGATCAATCAACATAAAGGTCACATTTGCCTCGCTCACAGACTCCCCGTCGACGGTACATTTACCCCGTGCTTTACCTATTTTCCCCCGCGACTTCGTCATTTCGACTTCGATCATCAAGACATCGCCGGGCCGAACAGGTTTGCGCCATTTGACATCTTCTGCCGACATAAAATAGGCGAGTTTACCTGCATTTTCCGCCTGACGCATCATCAAGATGCCAGCCACTTGAGCGATAGCTTCTAATTGTAGAACGCCCGGCATGATAGGGTGGCCGGGGAAATGACCTTCAAAAAAGGGTTCGCCCATGGTTACATTTTTCTGGGCTACAATCCGATTGCCAGCGATGAGAGTGACTTTGTCTACCATCAAAAAAGGCGGGCGATGAGGCAGGATTTTCATTACCTGCATGGTATCTAAGGTAGCACCATCTTGGACTAAAGTTTCGGCAGGCTGTGAAGAAGTCAGGATGGGCGTAGCGGGATTGATTGTTTTAGAAGGGTTAGTTGAGGCTGATGTGTGGCGATTTTCTGAGACGACCGGAGGTGGAGCAAACGTTTGCGCCGCTTCCATAGGACGGCGGATCTGAGCGAGTATGGCTTTGGCTAATTCGGTATTGGCATGATGACTCGGCTTAACCGCGATCACATGGCCGCGGATGGGGCGGCCCACCAAGGAAAGATCACCAATAATATCAAGGATCTTATGGCGCACGAATTCCTCTCGATAGCGCAAGGGTTCATTGGTTAATACTGCATCATCTCGGATGACAATCGCATTCTCCAAACTGCCGCCTTTGATGAGGCCATTTTTGATGAGAAATTCGATCTCCTCGTAAAAACAAAAAGTCCGCGCATGGCTCAACTCGGTTGCCCAAGTGGAAGGGGTTACTTCCAGAGAGTAAAATTGAGTAAAACGACCGCTTCGATCGGAACTTGTGCAGGTAATTTTAAAGCCGTCATGGGGAAATATTGCCATCTCGGTCTCGCCCAAGGTCAGTTGAATAGGCGTAGTTATCTGATAAGGTTCGAGGGTATCTGTCTGCGTCACTGTTCCCGCCTCCCCAACGAGTCGAGCAAAGACGCGTGAACTCCCATCGGAAATGGGCGGTTCATTGGCGTCGAGTTCAATAACAGCATTGTCGATGCCAACCCCGGCTAAGGCCGCTAAAATGTGTTCGACGGTATGAACCTTAACCGAACCACGTCCGAGTGTGGTGGAGCGTTGGGTGTCCACAACGTTTTCGGTTCGTGCTTCCACTTCCGGATACCCGTCCAAATCCAAGCGACGAAAGCGTAACCCAGATCCCGGCCCAGAAGGCAGGAGGGTCATGGTCACCTTATTCCCACAATGCAAACCGATCCCTGAAAAGGTAATGGGTTGTTTAAGAGTCTGCTGCTGCGGCACAGGGAGAAATTTAGCGAATTGAAATCGGCCTTAGCAATGCCCCAATCAAAGAACATTCTCTCTCTTAGTGCCCTCCTTTGATCCGGTAAGCCATCGCAGCACTGAGGAAAACGAGGTCACAAGGACTGATTTCATTCGTAAAAATTGGTGCACCGCCTCAGATGTGGCCATCCATATCTATGGAAAATTTGGAAGAGCATTGGAAACGGTTTCGAGATATGCGTACGGTTAGCGAATGAAATCGGCGTATGAACTAGCCATGGATCGGCTCAGCAAATCGGCTCCTGAGAAGAAACTGTCATCCGCACAAAAGGCGGAGATCGCGGAGATCGAATCGGTGGCATTATCTCGAGTCGCACAGGCGGAGTTGGCACTGAAAGCCGCTTTGGATGCAGCACGGTTGAAGGGAGACTTTCTTGAGGAAGATGAGTGCCGTCGTCGTTACGGTATCGATCGTGCTCGAATTGAGGAGGAACGTGAGGTAAAGCGTGAGCGGGTACGAAGTAAAGGTTAATTTTCTGAGGATTAAAGGCTCTTCACACTCGAAGAGGGGATTAAAATGAAGGGGCGTCATCAATTAGTTCAGTTGTAAAGAGAGGGTTTGGGCCTGCTTCGATAAAACGGACAGAGAAAAGGGAGTTATTGGTTAGTTATTTTTGAGTTCGAACTGAGCGGGTGAAAGGCCTCGGAGGGAGGTGTGACGGCGCTGGCGGTTATAGAAGATTTCAATGTAGTCGAAGATTTCGG
>SIAZ01000133.1 GCA_009695405.1 Pedosphaera sp.
GAGCGTGGAGACGGCGGAGGCGCTGGCGGAACTAATCATCGCGGAGGAGTTGAAGCGGGGCGGTGGCAGGAAGCTGATCTCAAAACTCGGCCCAAGGGGGATTCAGCGAAGGTGGTTTTGGCGGCACGCTTGCGGGCGGAGACGACGATGACGGTGGGGTGGATCGCCGAGCGTCTGGCGATGGGCACGCGCGGTTATCTGAACCATCTCCTGTATTGCCGGAGGAAGCTGGGCGGGGAGTAGCCAATATCAAGAACTGACCCCTTTTAATTTTCAAGAACTGACCCCTTTAAACAGGCACAAATACACCTTATTTTTCCCTACGGATTCCCGAAACTTCAAACGGTATTCAGCTTCATTAGTCTGCATAGGCACTTATTAAAAAAGCCAATAAAATGCCTATTTGTTGAGGTTTCTGACTTATCTCTACAGTCTTTTAATTACTGCACGACGATACGGGTTAGATCCGGTGGACTGGTTGACGGATGTGTTGCGGCGTATTCCACAGGCAACGAACCGCACCGTTGCCGAACTCCTGCCGTGGAACTGGAAACCGGCGAAAGGCTAATCCGGTTGGTCGAACTTTCGCCCCCGCCCTCGATCGTGGAATATCCTACTTTCGGCAACTAGGGAACCATGGGGTTGGGCGTACGTTTACCCAAGAAGACCTCTTAGATGTTCTAGAAACTCGATCTAAAGGGTATCTGACCTAGTGCGAGAGCAGGTGCAGGCTCTGGCCGACCCGATCAACTTGAAGCGACTCCTGCGTCGAGCAATCCTAGTTTCTCTTCTCAATTGCTTTTCCGTAGAACTCGCGGTGCCTATCGTCTGAGTTTAGTTAGTTGGTGCCTCAATAGTCCCTTCACCGGCCTTAAATTTAAACAACGGCCGAGTGTATCTCCCTCCCTGCTTGCCCCTTTTCTCACCTGCCAAAATCGGGTACATTCTATCGATAATCTAGGCTGCTGAGTGTGGTCTTTTTTGGTATTGGACATTGCTAACGGTCTCGACTAGTTGAATCGGTCGACTGTTGCGGAAAACCAGTCGACGAGGATCCCTTTCGTGATCGTCTGAAGCAAAACCGCATGATTGACCCCTTTTTAATCGCGGCTGATGATGTTCGGGACTTTATTCGGGACGCGTCCCGTAGGTCCTTAGGCACATTTGATGATCGCCCTGATGGATTTGCATCCGAGGGACTTAATGTTCGGTTTGATCGATTAGCCCTTCGACTCTTTCAGTTGCAATATGACACCCTGCCGACTTATCGGATTTGGTGTGATCAACGTCGCCGAACTCCGGGGACATTCAAGACATGGAAAGACTTCCCAAGTGTGCCGACTGCGGCGTTTAAAGAGGTCGAATTAAGCTGCATTCCTGCAGTACACCGGATCGCTGTTTTTCATTCTTCGGGAACGACCGCAAGCCAACCCAGTCGCCATTTTCATTCCCAAAATTCATTGAGTCTGTACGAAGAATCCCTGCGCCCGTGGTTTCGTCGTCACAGTATTGAACTGCCTCAGCCGTATGGGTTAGGCCAACGTTGCTCCTTTGTCTCTCTGACGCCTCGGGTTGAGGCGATTCCACAGTCGTCACTGGGTTATATGCTAGGGTGTGTGGCGACCGAATTCAGCGGCGCTTCCCCCGTCTTTGGTGGCCGTTTAGGAAAGGATGGCTGGGAATTGGATTTAGAAAAGATTGAGGAAACGCTCTTCAGTGCTGTGGACGAGAGTCGGCCCGTTATTCTGTTGGGGACCGCTTTCAATTTTGTTCATTTGATGGATCATCTGGATGCGCGTGGACTTCGTTACACACTGCCGAAGGGTTCTCGTATTATGGAGACAGGCGGCTACAAGGGCAGAAGCCGATCTGTGTCTCGAGTAGAGCTTTGGGAGATGATATCGGCTCGATTTGGGGTTGGGGAGGGGGGTATTCTGACCGAGTATGGAATGGCTGAACTGTCATCGCAGGCGTATGATGTGGGCGATGGATTTCGTTTTCCCGCTTGGGCCCGTGTGAGGATTGTAAATCCAGAGACGGGTGTGGAAGTTGAGGATGGAGTTGCGGGACTCGTTCAGATCGTGGATTTGGCTAATGTGTGGTCGGTTGCCGCTATTGAAACCCAAGACCTGGGTATTCGGCGGGGCGCGACGTTTGAGCTTTTAGGCCGAGCGAACGCTGCCGAATCACGCGGATGCTCCTTACTGATGGGTTGAGTCGAGGTTATCCTGAATTTTTAGCTGATGAACCTGCCCAATCTTTTCCTCGCTGATCTTGGCCCAGACCTCGAATTGACGCCAAATCTTCTGCGAGATGCCTGCAGTGCTTTACGGCGTAATCGGGAGGAGTGGCTAGGGCGACAACGGATCAGGGACGTGATCGAGATGATTGCTTTCACTGCCGACCAGTGGTTGGACCCATCGAATGAATTCCGTTCTTTAGCAATTCAGAAAGGGCCGGCATCAACCGGTTTCGGGGCAGCTACACTCGTACGCGGTTTGGATTCTTTTTTTCGCCAACTCTCGGTTGCAAATCTAGAGTCTCTGGTGATCCAAGATCTCGGTGATTTACGGCGGCTCGACGCTTTTACATCAGGAACTTCTGAACAACACGCGGGTAAGACTTCAATCGCAAATGGTCCGGAATTATTAGTTCATTTTACCGCGGGTAACCTCCCTAATCCAGCCCTGTTTTCAATGGTTCTCGGACTTCTCACCCGTTCGGCTCAGGTGATTAAGTGCCCTGTTCAAGCGAGTCTTTTGCCTCGATTGTTTGCCCATTCTCTGTCGGCGACCGAGTCCAAGCTTGGAGCGAGTCTTGAACTGGTTTCTTGGAGTCGGTCCATCCGAGGATCTATCGATTTAGAGAACATGCTTTTGAGCGAGGCAAACTGTGTGACCACGACAGGTGGCGACGAACTGATCGTGGAAATGCGTCGTCGCGTCCCGATATCAACTCGGTTCGTGGGTTATGGGCACAAACTCAGTTTTGGATTTGTCGCCAAGGAAACGTTGAATCACTACTCCGTTAAGCGAGTGATCCGTGGAGCTGTGGACGATATTACTGCGTGGAATCAGTCGGGTTGTCTTTCGCCCCATGTTTTCTACATCGAAGACGAGGGAGAAGGAGCTGCCACTCGGTTTGCCAGTGAGCTCGCCGAGGAATTGCATTGTCGAGAAGTCATTGAACCTCGGGGAGAAGTTTCACTCGAGGAATCGACTGAAATTGTCGCTCGCCGAGGTGCTTACCAACTTCGATCGATTGGAGCGGTAACGCAGTTGGAGCGTTCGCAGGTTCGGACCCCGTTTTTTGAGCACGTTCCTAGGTGTCAGGTTTGGTCAAGTGAAGGTTCCACAAATTGGACCGTTGTTCTCGACGGCGATCCACGGTTTAAGGCCTCTTGTTTAAACCGATTTATCTACGTGAAACCGGTGGCTCGCTTTGAAGATATTCTCCGTTATGCCGAACCAGTAAGGCAGCAGATTTCAACTGTAGGACTTGCTGTGCAGGATGACCGTCTTCACTCCATAAGCACGCAACTCGCCCGTTGGGGTGTGAGTCGAATTTGTCCGATTGGGCGTATGCAAGCCCCCCCCGTTGGATGGCGCCATGATGGCAGACCCGCCTTGGGAGATTTAGTGACTTGGACTGATCTTGAATCTTGAACCCGACCTTTGAATGGAACTAAGAAAATCCTTCCAGATTGAATCCGCCCATCATCTGCCCAATGTCCCTGCAGGCCATAAATGCGGGCGGCTCCATGGGCATAGTTGGGTCATTGAAATTGTCGTCGAAGGACCAGTGGGCGAGGGAACCGGTTGGGTGATGGACTTTGCGGATTTGAAGGCCGCTTTCCGTCCGCTTTACGATCAGTTAGACCATTGTTATCTCAATGAAATCGAAGGCTTAGAGAATCCAACAAGTGAACGACTGGCTCTTTGGATTTGGGCTCGTTTGAAGCCTCTCCTTCCACTCTTGGTTGAGGTTGTGATCGCCGAGACTTGTACTTCACGGTGCATTTATCGCGGACCAGACATTTAAAGGATTCTTTGAGCTTCGGCGAGCTAGAGCCAAAGTAAATCAGGCGAGGAGTTCTCGAACAACACGACCGTGGACATCGGTTAGCCGGTAGTCGCGTCCTTGAGAGCGGAAAGTAAGACGGTCGTGGCTAATGCCCAATTGATGCAAAGCGGTGGCCTGAAGGTCATGCACATGGACAGGATTTTCGACGATATTATAGCCAAAGTCATCGGTAGTTCCGTAGCTAAATCCAGATTTAACGCCGCCTCCAGCCATCCACATAGAAAAGCAACGAGGGTGATGATCCCGCCCGTAGTCCGTTTTGGTTAATTTGCCCTGAGAATAATTTGTCCGCCCAAATTCTCCGCCCCAGATGATCAAGGTTTCATCGAGAAGACCGCGTTGTTTTAGGTCTGTGATCAAGGCATAGGAGGCGCGGTCGACATCGGTACACTGGCGACGAATGCCATTGGGAAGCCCGCCATGTTGATCCCAACCCGGATGGTACAATTGGATAAAACGGACATTCCTTTCAGCGAGCCGGCGAGCGAGGAGACAATTAGCGGCAAAAGAGCCCGGATTGCGCGCCTCAGGACCATAAAGGTCGAAGACACTTTCCGGTTCGCCGCTGAGATTCATAATGTCCGGCACACTGGTTTGCATGCGGTAGGCCATTTCGTATTGAGCGACCCGAGCATTGATTTCTGGATCACCCAGATCGCGATACTGGAGAAATTCGAGTTCCGCCATTCGATCGAGCAGTTTCCGGCGTGATTGACCCGAGACACCTGCTGGATTTTTGAGGTAAAGGACAGGATCACGGCCACCTCGAAAGACTACCCCCTGATGTTGGCTCGGTAGAAAGCCATTGCCCCAAAGCCGAGAGTAGAGAGGTTGATCAATTCGATCCTTGGAAATCAGGACCACGAAAGCGGGTAAATTTTGGTTCGCGGAACCCAGTCCGTAGCTCAGCCAAGAACCGAAACTGGGGCGTCCGGCAATTTGAGAACCGGTCTGGAAGAAGGTAATTGCAGGATCATGGTTGATCGCTTCGGTATGAAGAGAACGAACAATGCAAAGATCATCGGCGACACGAGATGTCCAGGGGAGTAATTCGCTGATCCAAGCCCCCGAACGCCCTTGTTGTTGAAATCCAAATACTGAGCCCGCCATGGGCAAATTAGCTTGGTTGGCCGACATACCGGTTAGGCGTTGTCCTTTGCGGATACTGTCAGGAAGTTCTTCTCCGGTGCGCCTGACTAACTCCGGTTTGTAATCGAAAGTTTCTAGCTGAGATGGGCCGCCGCTCATAAACAAATAGATCACTCGTTTAGCTTTGGCTGGGAGATGTCCGGAGTTAAGAATGCCGGCGAATGGTCCTACTGCCGCAGCTTGGGATTCCTGTGATTCAAGGGAGGCGAGTGCGGCGCCTCCAAGGCCGAGTCCGAACCGACCAAAAAAGGCCCGGCGATCCATATGAAAATTTATATGTGAACAGTTCATGAGGGGAAAAGGAGGTGCGATCTTTGGAAGGAGACAGCGAACTTTTATCTCAGCATTACCGCTTCGTCATGATTGAGGAGGGCTTCAGCTACCAAGGTCCACGCTGCCAGTTTTGGACTCGTATGCACGCCATCGATCGGTTTTTCTCCGACTTTTATAAGTAAGTCTGCCGAGGCAATATCGCCCTCAAAAATGGACTCTTGTTCGGCTAACAATTGTTTGAGGATTGCTGTTTCTGAGGGCGTTGGAGGGCGTCCGGTGATCCATTGAAAGCCCGACCGGAGCTGCTGCGTTGGGGTGGTCCCGCCTTCCTTAAGAATGCGGTTGGCTAGGTGGCGCGAAGCTTCGACGATCTGAGTGTCATTGAGCAACGCTAAGGCTTGGAGCGGAGTACTCGTGCTTTGACGCCGGACAACGCAATAACTGCGATCAGCCGCATCAAATGACATCATCGACGGCGGTGGTATGGTTCTTTTCCAATAGGTGTAAAGGCTGCGACGATACAAATCTCCGCCCTTACCGGTGTCGTAGCGCCCGCCGGATGCCATTTCCCAAAGACCTTCGGGTTGGTAAGGTTTGACACTGGGCCCGCCGATTTTTTCAATCATTAGTCCACTGGTAAACAAGGCTTGGTCACGCAGCATTTCTGCGGTCAATCGCCGTGTAGGACCGCGCCCAAGCTTGAGGTTCATTGGATCGTAAGCGAGGTCTGATTTGGAGGCTCGAGAGGTCTGGCAATAGGTGTCGGAAGTGACAATCAGCCGCTGAAGATCTTGAAGGTTCCAAGGGCGAATCCCCAGTTCAGGATTACCCTGTGCAAACGTGACCGCTAGCCAATCCAGTAATTCGGGGTGAGTGGGTAGTGACCCTTGCAAACCAAAGTTATCCGAGGTTTCAACGATGCCGCGACCAAAGAAGTGCTGCCAAATTCGGTTTACTGTGACCCTTGCAAAGAGGGGGTTGGATGGTTCCAGAAGCCATTGAGCGAGACCGAGACGGTTGCGGGGTGCTGACGGTGGAAGGGATCCCATGGCGGCGGGGGTGTTCATCGAAACACGCTCCCCAGGAGCGTCATAAGCACCACGCTTAAGAATATAGGCCGCCTTCGGTTCGGCCATTTCCTCCATTACCATAATATCCTGAATCGAGGTAACCAGACCGTTTTGTTCCTGACGCAGTTTGCCCAAGGTGATTATTGCGGTTGCGTACGGTGGATAATCTCGGGCGATGAAATGAGCAAATTCAGTCTCGGCGATGGACGGAGGGAGCACCTTGGCGAATCGTGCCGCTTCGACGCTTGTGAGAGTGCTGTCGAAGACCTGAAGTTCATCGACTTTCCCACCTTTAAATCCAAAATCCCGCATGCGCAGGCCAATGGTTAGATCTGGTTGACCGTAGGTGATATCCTTCCAGAGATGATCACGCACAATTGTCACTGGCACGGACAGGCCATTGATAAAAAGTGTGAGCCCCTGAGCGCGACTCGAACCGTCGTAAGCAAACGCCACATGGGACCAAGTATGGATGGGAAGGCGATCAATGGATTGAATTTTGATTGAATTACCTGGCCACATATGGTGAAGACCGACAGCGACTCGGCCCTCCTCCAATACAATTTCATAACCACGACTCCCAGCATCCATCCACGCTTGGCTATGATGAATGATTGTCTGACGAAGAGTATGAACAGCAGGTTGAATCCAAAGGGCTAAGCTGAAGGGATCGGCACGAGTAAAGTGACCTATCCCCGGCATGGAGACCCCGTTTTCGCCATTTAAGGAGAGCGCTTTTCCGGAATAGCCATCCACAGATGAAGGATTATCAATCGGCTTTGCGACCTTACCGGCGGTGCTACTTGGAAAGGTATTGGATACCATGGAATCGAAGGTGAAAGCGGCTACCGGTTTGGCCAGCGTCGGCCCTGTTGTGTTTGTCGACCGCCAAGTTGCAAACGCAGTTTGTGCGCCGGTGGCAATCCTCTTTACTTCGATTTCTTGCGCGCTAATTCGCTGCTGCAATTCGGCTAGTTTAGTGTCCTGTTCAGCACTACTCAGTAGGGCAGTCGGTACCGGCATAATATCCCCAAAGTAGACGCTTTGACCGGATTCATCGACATTTTGAAAGAAGGAGAAAAGTTGGTAAAACTCGCGCTGGGAAATCGGGTCGTACTTGTGATCGTGGCAGCGGGCGCACTCGAAGGTGACTCCAAGAAATGCGGTGCCAAACGTGTTTACGCGGTCGACGTTGTAGGCGACCCGATATTCCTCTTCGACGATCCCTCCTTCCTCGTTTTGCAAATGGAGTCGGTTAAAGGTCGTGGCCAGCCGTTGTTCTTTGCTCGGGTTCGGAAAGAGATCTCCTGCCAGTTGCCAGAGTACAAATTGATCGAACGGCAGATGCTGATTGAACGCTCCAATAACCCAATCTCGCCATGGCCAGACCGGTCGATAGCGGTCGGTCTGAAATCCGTGCGTGTCAGCAAACCGAGCTAGGTCGAGCCATCCCACTGCCATATGCTCGCCGTATCGAGGCGAAGCCATCAGACGTTTGACGGACTGGAGGTAGTTTTCTGGGGTCGGGTTGGCTTCAAAGGAGGCCAACTCATTCACTGTGGGCGGCAGTCCGGTTAGGTCAAAAGAGACACGACGCAGCAGACGCCTAGGATCGGCATTTTGAGAGAGTTTTTTCTTGGACCCAGCGAGACTCGCCGCGACAAAGGCATCGATGGGATGGTTCTTTCGCAAGCCCCGAACCTTGGGAACAGCGGGCAGGGAGGGCGGAGAAAACGACCAATGGACACCCCATTTACCCCCTTCGGCAACCCAACGACGGAGGAGATCAATCTGTCCAGTCGTGAGTGATTTGTGGGATTCAGCGGGGGGCATGTGGTCATCGGCATCAGAGGTAGTGATCCGACGAATCAACTCGCTCGCGGATAGGTTCCCTGGAGTGATAGCTAAGCGCCCACTTTTGCCGGATCCGTGAGCCCCTTCTCGGGTATCCAACCTGAGTCCGCCCTTGCGACTAGTATCACTCGGTCCGTGGCATTGATAACAGGTCTCCGAAAGGATGGGTTGGATTTGCCGAGCAAAGTCGATTCCAGCAAAGCCCACCGTTAAAGCGGGACCTAGCAGTAAAGTGAATCCGATGTTTTTGATTTTCGACAGCATGGGAGCGTTCAAGAAGACGTTTACCAACCTCATGAGTTTGAGCGATATCAAAGTGGGGCCATTTGCACCTTTGTCTTATTGGATTTCTGTGAAGATCAAAAATTGTCTTAACACCTCTCCCGGTTCAATTGAAAGAAGTCCAGAGGGATGACTCAAGGTTTGAACAGCGTCACCACCCGGTCTCCAAATAGGCTCCTTGCTGGGCCCCCAAAGCGCGAGGACTGGGGTACCAACTGCGGCTGCTAAATGGGTAATGCCTGAGTCATGCCCGATAAAACTGCCGCAGCTAGCCAGTTCGTGGGCAAGAACTGGAAGGATGCAATTCTTTGCAATTTGCAAGCGATTAAAAGGAATCAAGGGTGTTAGTAGTTCCAAAGCATCCCTCTCCGCTTCACCGCCAATGAGCATGATATCGTGTGTGGTCTGGGCAATTAGCCTTTCAACGAAAACAGACCAACATTCGAGGGGCCAATTCTTTGACGAACTCCCCGAACCGGGGTGGAGTCCTATGAGGTTTCTTTTCCGGGTCGGAGGGATTGGCAGAACAATACGTGGCACTGGATCCGCATCGAAAATCGCCAAGCGCTCCAGTGGAACCAAAAGTTGGGAGGCTGCCGACATCGGCGATGTTTCAAATGGGCGATGGGGTGCTTGGATGACTTGGGCCCGAGTGACTCGTCCAATGTTGGTGCGGAAAATCTCGTCTGGATCAAACAAGTAACTGAAGATCACATCACAAGAGGCAAAGTGTTCTGAGATCCCAGTACCTAAGTCGCCTTTTCTGGCAAAAAAACCGGCAAGCGGCCGCGAATCAATAGCGATAACCCGATCAACAGTTCCCCCGATAGAGGCGAGCGAGGCAATATGAGGATAACCCATGACCTCAATATTGCTGGTCGGAAATTGACGCCTGAGTGCTGCAAAGACTGGCAATGTGACGATGAAATCACCGATGGCACCACCTCGAATAACAAGGATTCGTCCGGAGCGCTTTTTTTGGGGAGTGAGATCCAACGACATGTCTCCAATGGAAGTAGCTCAGAAAGATTCAACGACCAAGGCCTTGATTCAACTCGAGCCTAAATATTAACCCCAAAATGCGAAAGCCGCCCCTAAGGAAGGCTCCTTGAATCCGTGCATTCACAAGTTGACGGTAAGAATCAGTTCCAGAGGAGGTGATCGTCCTTGTTTTTGACCAAGACGCAGAGTTGAAGGAGATGGGTAAGGCCGGGGCGGCTCCAGAACTGACCACAGCCCCGGAGACGGCGCTGAAACTGTT
>SIAZ01000134.1 GCA_009695405.1 Pedosphaera sp.
AGTTCCGAGCTTTTGAATTCAGTGATTAGCAGTTGGATTTCAGCAAGACCACGCCGCTTCCGAGACGGTTTAATTGAGTTCATTCGCTCAGGCTAAACCCAAGGAAGGCGAATTGGGAACCATGGGGTTCGGCGTACGCTTACGTTTGATCGATAACGCCGTAGCTTCCGGAGATAAGGCTTCCCTCGATCGAGCTATTCAAACAGTGCGAGAAAATCAGAAGGTGCAGCATCAAGCGAGTCAGCCGACACTCGCAAAAATGAAGCAGCGGCAGAATTCAGATTCGGCTCACCGAACCCCGAGCGTGAAACAGTTTGTCTCCCCAATTTTGATAACATCACTTTTGCTGTTTTTTGCCTATCAGAACTACACGAAATACCGTCGATCGATCTCAGCGAGTAAGAGATTTCGCTAAGTTACTGAAGCGAGTGTCTGCAAGGCAAAAGAAGCGTCAACTCAGGAAATGAGATAGACTCTTAACTCCCCAATTTGAGGTCAAAAGGGGGCAAAGCGAATTTATCCGATGAGAACAAACGAGGGGGTGCGGGTCTGGACGCCCCTTAAATGACTCATTTTTTTGCCTTTGGCGGAGCGGTTATGGTCAACCATAAGGCTTCAACAGACTCGAGGACTAGGCGCTTGAACCCTTGGGGCACCCCGTTATTTTCGCCGCTACTAATCAATTCCATCATCGCCAACTGGACACGACCTCCTTCCTTAGCTTCAGCCTGAATGCGAAAAGTTCCGGTGAACGGTTTGGCTTCTGGGGTCGCAACTAATCTCAGGACTCCTTCTAAGTCTTTAGCAGAAAGTACAACAGGTTGAGCCGACACTCCGGTCGGTAAGTTTGTGATGGAGAGAGTGAGTACTGCCTCCGATCCGAACAGGCGTTTAAGACTCACTTTGATGTCGTTTGTGGCTCCGGGAGCTAGTGTAAAAGAGTTTTCACTGACGGTGACTTTTACTGAGGGAGCAGGGCGTATAATTTGGAGTCGATAGCGCAGAGAATCACCACCGCGATGTAAAAGATTGCCGACACTCGCTACATAGGTGCCATCCGAGGGTACGGTCCAGTCTAATTGCGGATCTGTTCCGTTTCCTCCCTCGTTTCGGACCAGTATTTTCCCTGCGGCATCTTGGATCTCCAACCACGCATCCACCAAGAATCCGAGACTTGCCGCCTTAATATCCAAAGCCCAGCGGTCTCCTTTGCGCGCCGAGAAAGCGAACCGATCTTCATCTCCACTGAAACCAATAGAACCGGTCATTGCTCCCGGAATCTCCATTGGATTGGCTGGATCCTTCGGTCCATTCGGTTCGATCTCTATTACTTCTGGCCCTTCACCGATCTC
The DNA here is from genome assembly GCA_009695405.1 of Pedosphaera sp. Classification (GTDB taxonomy): domain Bacteria; phylum Verrucomicrobiota; class Verrucomicrobiia; order Limisphaerales; family UBA9464; genus SXXZ01. The sequence goes on from SIAZ01000134.1 coordinate 1,353, forward strand.
CACTTCTAGAGGCAGGGCAAATCCAGACGGTTGAAACAAAACTCGGTTGACCCGCGGGCCTAGGGTGGAACCATCAAAGATCATCGGTTGATCGTTCAAAGCTCCAAGATTCCAACCCACCAATCGGAGCGAGGCCGATGAACCTCGGCGGATGCCGAGTGGAAGAGTATAGGAAACTGCGGGACCGGAAGTGAGATGCAATCGATAAACACACCGTGGGTTACCCGTGAAGCGGATATCGGAATCAGCCGGATACGCAAAACCAAACACTTGGACCACATAGGTTCCCGCTACTTGACATGTCCAACTGAGAAAGGGGTCAAATGTGCGACCATTATCATGGTTGAAAGCCATCTGCTTTCCTCGGGCATCGACGATTTGCAGGACGGCGTCCACCGGTGACATCAGGGTGTAGGACTCCAAGGATGCCACCAATGTTTGTCCCGATACCAGAGTCACCGCAAAAGAATCGACGTCGCCTTGTATCTCTAACCTTCCATTAATCGCAGCAGGTAATTTGCTGATTTCCTGAGGTTTAAGAAAATCATTATTGGGTTCTTCTTCTCCCCTCTGAGGATCAGGCGTCACAATCAGGAAACGCGGGTTACTCGCGCCTTCGCCGTTAAAAAGCCGAATAAAATGAGGGCCTGAGGGGGTATTAGAGGCGATAATCACCTTTAAAATTCCGACATTGGTTGAAGGTTCGATCTGAACCCCCGGCGTTTCGGTCCACACTTTTGGAGGCCACGGATCAAATTTACCGACAGCGGTTACCTGATGTGTTTGCCCACTTTCTAAGGCCACAGGAAATAAGCCCTCGAAGACAGGAACCGCTGCATGACCCCGTGTAGCACGAGCGAGAAAAAAGACAAAAAGGAAAGCAGAAAGGGCACTGACGAGACGTTCCATGCTATCGATTCAGGAGAAGAGTTCGCGGATTCGGCGACCGTTATTGACTAACTGAACAGGTCGACCGGTAGGGGTATGAAGGACTTGGGCGGGATCGATCCCCATTTTAGAATAGACGGAAGCGGCAAAGTCCTCGGGGCGATACACATTCTCCGAGGCTGCATAGCCCTTGGCATCTGTCGCCCCAATGATCGCGCCACGCGGGCAACCGGCCCCAGCCATCAGTACAGACATAGCATAAGGCCAGTGGTCGCGGCCGGCGTCTTTATTAACCTTCGGAGTGCGGCCGAACTCGCCGAGTAAAACCACTAAAGTTGTCTCGAGAAGGCCGAGCCGATCGAGGTCGGTGATCAAGGCAGCGACACCGCGATCCATATTCTTTCCGGCATCGCCTTTGTAAGCATCGAAGATTTTGGTGTGATGATCCCAACCTCCACTCGTGACAGTCACCCAAGAAACACCGACTTCGACCATGCGTCGGGCCATTAAGAGGCGTTGACCGAAATCATTGCGTCCGTACAGATCGCGGACTTTAGGTTCCTCTCGGGAGATATCGAAGGCCGCTTGAGCCTTTGAAGACAGCACTAGTTGGACACTCTGTTGCAGATATTCATCGAAGGTAACCGCAGGATCTTCGGCAAGGCGATCGGTGAACCGTTCCATATGGTCCAGCGACGACCGTAAATCCCGACGCGACGCGGCACGGCCTTCGCTGATTTCCGAGGGCAACACAACATCACGAACTTTGAAGGAGGCCGAATTGGGTTGGCCATCAATCACGAATGGCGCGTGTTTACCCCCTAAAAAGTGAGGGCCTCCACTCCGAGTAACCGAGGGCATAGAAACATAGGGTGGCAGGCCTTCGTGCTGTCCACGTTGATTGGAAACAACCGAACCGAGGGAAGGATGAAAAGTAACATGTGCGCCGCAAGCCACTGGGACTGGAGTGGGAGACCCCGTCATCATATAGTGATTACCGCCGCCGTGATTGGGATCTTTATGGCAGATCGACCGAATCACCGTAAACTTGTCCGCTACCTTCGCCAATTCTGGCACGGCTTCACTGAAGCGAATTCCTGGGACCGAAGTGGGGATGGTGCTAAAGCTACCCCTAATTTCCGACGGAGCGTCTGGTTTGGGGTCAAAACTTTCGTAATGAGATGGCCCCCCATCCAACCAGATGAGAATACAATTTATTGGCTTGGTCGAGTGCGGTGCCGCTGCTCCAGCGCTACCCAGACGAGCCTTGAGATCGGTACTCGAGCGCACAGTCGCCGTGCCGGCTCGCAGACGGAGTGTCTCGGTCAAACCGAGCCCGAGAAATCCCCCCAATCCAACTTGGAGGAAATCTCTCCGCAACATACCGGCACAATTACGCATGGAATTGTTCATTGAAACCGACGGACTCTACCCTGTGCCGAGGGTTCTTGGGAAGGATTGGTCTTAAACTTCGAGAGTATTTTTATCTAACGACCCACAATCGCTTTCCCTTTGCTGAACCATTGTGGGTCAGGGACACTTCGGCCCGTCGTGACACATTGCCACAAGACCCTTCAAGACCTTCGGAATACCCTGCTTTTGCTGCACAAGACCCTCATCGAATCAGAAAAGGTAAGCTACGAGACCGTGATTGGCCCCATTCCGTCGGCTAATCATTTTCTCAAACTGCTCACCGCTGATCGGTGGTTTATTTGGTTGCAACCGTTATCTCACTTGATCGTGAGCTTAGATGAAGCCTTGGACGACAAGGAACTGCTGACCCCCGTCATTGCCAAATCACTTATTAGGCGGAGCCAATTACTTTTGGTCGCCTCAGAAGGTCGCCTCGATTTTTCCGGTAATTATTATGAGGCTCTCCAAAGGGATCCGGAGGTGATTTTTGCACATGCCGAAGCGATTCGTTTGTTTCGCTCTCTCAGCACTCTCGCTCCCAATCCCTCTTTCCCAGTTAACAGTTGCAATGATCAACTCAATTGATCCGTCTCGAAATCAGCATGAACTTGCCGAAATTCAAGGTCTGATCGCCGAATTTAAATGCTTTCTCATTATCTCCGCTCCGACCCTTGATCACTTTGTGTGTCGTACGTCGAGACAGACGAGACGTCGCTCGCTTTTGATGTACAATCGTCCGTCCGACAACACCGGCCCAGCCCAACAGGGAAACTTAAGCGATGGCACCTGCCAACGGCCCAGTTCCTCACACTGTTCTGCATTGGGTCGGAAAAGGCCGAGTAAACCGCCCTCTCCTAAAGCAAAGAGCCGACCGTCAGCGAGGAGCAGTGATCCACGTCCAAAAACCGGAGGTTGCTCGGAACTGTGGGGAGCCCAGCGCTCGATCCGTTCCCAGGCTATTTTACCTGTGGCGTAGTCAACACAACGAAAGAGGGCATCAGGTTCGTTTCGTCCACTGAATCCATAAAGATACCCGCCCAACTTAATCGGTTGACTCCAGTGCATCTCGAGGCCTGTTCCTTTCCAGACTTCCGTGAATTGAGACAGACTAGAGTGTGGGCGAAGCAAAACTGAGCCGGACCGATAATAGGCACTCGAAATAAGGACATCTTCGCCAAATACCAATGGCGTTGTGGCATTAACTGATTCATTCACCTGCGCACGAAACCAACGACTAAAATGAACAGCGCCATTGGTTGGATTTAAAACCACTAGGCCCTGCCGTGTCAGTGCGTGAACCACTCGCTCGCCTTTTATAATTGAGGGAATCAACGACGCATAACTGGCTGTCTTATCCCACTCTTGCCACGCCACTGTTCGATCGCCAGGCCAGCCTAGCATGGGGCGTCCTGTCCAATTTTTTGACCCGACCGATTCCCAAAGAGTTCGACCCTCCTTGAGATCAAATGCCACCACCGTAGAATCAGGTTGGCCGCCTACCATTACCAGCAATCGACCGCTTTCCAACAGGGGCCCGCTACCGACTCCAAAGAAAGCTTCGGGTACTTTGAAATCTTTGGCTGTATCTCGCTGCCAGAGGCGACGTCCAGTCGTCTTATCGATGCAGGTCAATAAACCTTCTGCGCCGAAAGTGATCACTCGATCGTCGGCAATCAGGGGAGCACAACGAGGTCCATCGTTGTACCCATAAGGATCGCGATAACGAGTCGGCTGAGTGTGTTTCCAGAGGAGCTTAGCCGATGGCGTTTCCCATGCCTCCAAGATTTCTTCCGTTCTAAGGCGATGGAACAAATAAAGCCGGTTTCCGACCAAGGACGGTGGCGCATAACCGGTGCCAGTTTCGCGATCAAACACCACAGGTAATCCTCCTTCTGGTACTCGTTCAATTAGTCCCGTCTCAGGACTGGTGGAGTCCAAGGTCATCCCAAGAAAGCGCGGCCAGTCGGCTGCGGTGGCTTGTAGAGCGGCCACTAACCCAAGAATCTGGAGACCGTAAGGAAATCGCATCCCGTCTTGATGGCCGAACTGCAGCCAAGTGCAAGCCGTTCCAGTGCCGATTTGTCCCAATTTAATAACTTAACTGTTCTTTGCCCCAAAAAGACCCTTTAAAAATGTCATAGTTCGCCGCTCCGTCCAGAGATCGGCACTGGGACGTAATTGGTCGACAAACCCTACATGCCCGCCCCTTCGCGGGATCTCCAAGTGAAGGCGATCGCTAAGTCGAGCGATCGCCCGAGGGAAACAGCTGGGGCTGAGAAAGGGATCATCCAAAGCATTTAGAATGAGGGTTGGCTTGGGTATATTCGCCAAAAAACGGTTCGCTGAACACATCGCCCAGTAGTGTTCCTCTGTCTCGAATCCGTGTATCGGTGCAGTGAAAACGCGATCTAAGTCTCGGAAGGTTCGCTGTTTTTTGTAGTCAGATTTAGGGATTAAATCAGGGAAAAGACGTCGCTTCTGATCCCACTTTCTAAGAATATCTTTTTGAAAGCGGCGCATATAAAGGGCCCGTGACGACTGTTCCATGATTTCTGAAGAGCCTTTTAAATCACACGGAACAGAAATCGCCACTCCGGCATCCACCTTTTCGGCAGCCGGATGACCTTCGCCAAGAAATTTCAAGGTCATGTTGCCTCCAAGACTGAATCCAAGGGTGACAATGGTCCGGTAAATTCCTCGCTTCGCTGCCTCGAGTACCACGGTTCCCAGATCTTCAGAGGCCCCACTGTGATAAAATCGAGGCAGTCTATTCAGTTCACCAGAACAACCTCGGAAGTTCCAGGCAACCGCATCCCACCCCGCCCGACAGGCCGCCCGAGCCATACCTGCCACATAAGGTCGACGCGAATCCCCCTCTAATCCATGCGAAATCACCAGCAAACGTGATGCGCCTGAGGTCAACCAGTCGAGATCGAGAAAATCGCCATCCAACAATTCCAATCGCTGACGTCGCCACTCCAAGCCTCGGACCCACCGAAACAGGGAAGGCAGAGTCGTCTGAAAATGAGCATTCCCCAGCAGCGGTACGGGTCGAAAATTCGCATCCTCAATCAACGGCACGCGGGTGATATTGAAGTAACCGATGCTGCGGTACAGTCTTGAAAACGAGGCCTATACATTTTAGAGCCGCCGATTTCTGACATCGAACCTCTGTGGAGCGAGACATTCATCTTCAGACACCCTAGAGTGAGCCCGTGATTTCGCTGGCCGACACTTCTTCGGGCGCTTCGATGCCGGACCTGATAGGCCGCGTCGCTGAGATTTTTTCTCCGACAGGACTTTTCTCTAAGGCCCGCAACTTTGAATTTCGACCTGAACAACAGCAAATGGCCATATCGGTGGCTTCGGTGCTTCAGGATAAACGTAATCTCTTGGTTGAAGCGGGCACGGGTGTTGGTAAAAGTTTTGCCTATTTGGTTCCTGCCATCCTCTTTGCCATCGAACAAAAAAAAAAGGCGGTCATCTGTACACACACCATCAATCTACAGGAGCAACTCGTTGAAAAAGATCTGCCTGTTCTGAAGCAGGTTCTCCCTGTGGATTTCACCTTTGCAATGCTCAAAGGTCGCTCTAATTACCTTTGTACTCGGCGTCTGCAAAAAGCGATGCAACAAGCAGATTCCCTTTTTACTTCACCCGAAGTGAGCGAACTCCACCGTATCTATGAATGGAGTAAAAGAACCAGCGACGGATCCCTCAGCGATTTCGATGATGAACCCGATATCAAGGTCTGGGAACACGTTTGCTCCGAACGCGGTCTTTGTACTCCGAAAAAATGTGGTTTCCAAAGTGACTATGCCAAAGCGGGCTGCGTTTGCTTTTTTCAACGCGCGCGTCAGCGCATTCTCGGGGCTGATCTTCTTGTGCTCAATCACACCCTTTTCTTCACACTCCTGAATGGGGTCGACGAAGATCAACAAGGGGGTGTTCTTTTTCGCAACGACTTTGTCATCTTTGACGAAGCTCACACAGTAGAGCAGGTCGCCGCGCGCCATATCGGAGTTAGTGTGAGCTCTGGGCAAGTTCGCTACGCCCTCCAACGTCTTTGGAATCCACGCACCGAAAAGGGAATTCTCGCCTCGTTACGTTCAGGAGCCAATGTTCGACTCGTGGCTGATGTCTTGCGTGAATCGGACGATTTTTTTGTTCGGGTTGAAGACACCTGCACTGATTTGTCGAACCAAGCTTCCGGCACAACTCCTCCTCGTCCTGTCGCTAGCATCGAAAGCGCAACGGATTCCAACCGCCGTCCTTGGAACGAACTCCGCATCCGCCGCCCCGATTTGGTTCAAGACAATCTAACCCTTCCCATCCAACGGCTTCGCGAAGAAATTAACAGTCTCATTCAGCAATCCGACGACAAGGAAACCGGCGAAGAACTTTTAGAATGCAACCGTCGCTTGGGAGATCTTAAATTGGCGGTAGCGACATTTCTTGAGCAGGCACAGGAAGACCATGTTTACTGGGTTGAACGCACCGGTCGAACCCAGCGTAATCTGTCATTAAATGCGGCCCCGGTGGATGTCGCAGAATATCTACGGCAACGACTTTTTGGCGCGGATACCTCGGTTATTCTCACCAGTGCCACCCTCGGCACCTCGGGAAATACCACGACCTGCCCCGCACCGGCATCGCCGACTCGAAGCACCGCCTCAACGGTGATGTCCTTGGCCTTGCACCGTGCTGGATCCCTACCGGGCCTTCGTTATATTGCTGGCAGGGTTGGCGGCGAAGAAGCCTTAGGTCTTCAAGTAGGTTCCCCTTTTGATTATCCAAAGCAGATGCAGGTCTATGTCGCCGGTAAAATGCCTGACCCCAGAGAAGCCGGTTACGAAGACGCCTTGGTCCACTGGATTGAACACTTTATCCGGAAGACCCACGGGAAAGCTTTTGTTCTCTTCACGAATTCGCGCTTGATGCAACAGGTGGCCGGCCGAATGACTTCCTTTTTCGCCGAATTAGGACTCCCCTGCTATATCCAGAATACCGGCGTACCGCGATCCACGATGTTGGAAAAGTTTAAGGAGAATGTGGATTCCGTCCTCTTCGGTACTGACAGTTTTTGGCAAGGCGTTGATGTCCCCGGTGAAGCTTTAAGCAATGTCATTATCACGCGGCTTCCCTTCGCGGTTCCGGATCATCCGCTGGTGGAAGCTCGAATTGAACGGATCGAAGCATCGGGTGGCAACGCCTTCGGAGACTTTAGTCTTCCCGAAGCGGTTCTTAAGTTTCGACAAGGGGTCGGACGGCTCATCCGCACCAAAAGTGATTCAGGTATTATTGTTGTTTTAGACAATCGCGTTCTCACCAAACGTTATGGGCAGGCTTTTCTCGATGCCATACCCAAGTGCCCAGTAGAAATTGTCTAACGCAAAACGCACCCCTTAACAGAATCAGAAAATTGAGGACAGTCCCCACAGACCTCTTTCATTATCGCTTTTCAGTCAGATTGAACGAGTGCGATGAGTCGGACGCGACGTCCATTGGCGGGATTGAATTCCTGTGCTTCGATTCGGCGCAGGCGCGGATTCTCAGTTTCTAGACGTTCTACCATCGTGCTGAAAGGTAAAATACAGACTCTGGAGTCAGGCTGGTTCATGAAACGGACGAGGTCTGCTTCGCTTTTGAGAGGGTCCACCCAAGGGCTTGATGGCTGACGAAAATACCAGAGCAGGCTGGGTTCCTCGAAGTCGAAGGTGGCTAAATAGGTCTGAGAGTGGATCCAAGGAGCACAAGCATTTGCAAGGAGCGAAACAGGGAAAAGCGGGGATACAATGGAGAATCTGAATGCGGCAAGACTTGTCAAAAGTGCGAGCGTGGGTAGGGCGCGACGGCGTAGGTAGCGATCACGGATGCCATCAGCGACCAGCGTTTTACTCAACCAAAGGGCGATCCAAGGAAAGGCTGGAAGAATAGAGTGAGGGAGCTTGGTTCGGATGAGGGTAAAAATAACGAAAACTGAGGCGATGCCGGTGAGTAAGTAGGTTTCGACGCTTTGTTGTGTGCGCCAAGGTAAGTGGCGATAGAGAGAGCGGAGGAGTTGAGGTGACCACGAGAGAAATCCGATCAAAAGAGTGAAACCATAAAAGGGTAATCCAGCTAGATACCCAAGAAGACTCTTTCCTCCGTGGCCTTCGAGAATGCCAACTGGGCCTGCTTCGATAAAACGGACAGAGAAAAGGGAGTTATTGGTTAGTTATTTTTGAGTTCGAACTGAGCGGGTGAAAGGCCTCGGAGGGAGGTGTGACGGCGCTGGCGGTTATAGAAGATTTCAATGTAGTCGAAGATTTCGG
>SIAZ01000135.1 GCA_009695405.1 Pedosphaera sp.
ATCCGAAATCTTCGACTACATTGAAATCTTCTATAACCGCCAGCGCCGTCACACCTCCCTCCGAGGCCTTTCACCCGCTCAGTTCGAACTCAAAAATAACTAACCAATAACTCCCTTTTCTCTGTCCGTTTTATCGAAGCAGGCCCAATTTTGGTTTTGTGTTCCTTGCCGGCCTGGGCGTAACGATCACGCCTCTTGGCCAACACCTCGGTTCGTGTTTTTTGACTCATTTTGGTGTCCATAGCTCGGTAACACCCTTTTTGAGTCAACGTATGGTTTCCTCAAACCATTTCACCTCGCCTTCGGTAACATTCTTTTTGAGTCAATTCGCCCACGGATCACCTGAAAAACAAGCGCGCAATCCTCCGCTGAGCGAGCGAGAATCCCCAGTTTGTCGAGCGACGGACACAACATCATCGCGCCAGTCCGCGGAATACGTCCAAAGGTCGGTCGGAGTCCAGTCACCCCGCAAACCGTCGATGGTGACACAATGGATCCGAGGGTTTCTGAGCCGATGGCAAAGGGCAGCAAGCCGGCGGCCACACTCGCAGCTGAGCCGGCCGAAGAACCGCTGGAACCTTCATTGGTTGACCACGGGTTACGGGTTTTACCGCCGAACCAGATGTCACCCATAGCCAATTCTCCAAGACTTAGTTTCGCCACTAATACGGCACCTGCATCATCGAGACGACGAACCACAGTCGCATTTTCTGGGGCGATTGTATTAGATCGAATGGCAATACCCCAAGTGCTTGGGTAGCCGCGGACATCGATGAGATCTTTGACCTCATAAGGAATACCATGAAGCGGCCCTCGCCATCTGCCAGCGCGAATTTCCTCATCGACCTTACGAGCACTCTCAAGTGCTCGCTCGTCCAAGCGGGTAATCACACAGTGTAACCGCGCATCAAAGCTTCCCAATCGTTCCAATGCCAAGCGGGTTAATGTCTCAGAAGAAATAAGACGCCCCCTTAAAAGTGCGGCAAGATCGGCCACACTGAGCCATCCTAGATCTGATTCGACGAGGGGACGTTTCAGGCCTTGAATTGGCTGCCACTTGAAGCCATCGGGCATCACGCTAGGAACCGAATCGTGCCAAGGCCGAAAAACCAAGGTCTGGGGTCGCAGTGGATCCACGGGTCTCTCACGCGCCGACTGAATACGGGCCTTTTGACGCTGTGCCTCATCCTCCAGTTGATGAATCTGATCGGGGGTAAAAGATAAGTCCATCCAACGCAATGCACCGTTGAGATCTGGTGAGACAGTAATTTTGCGGAGCCCAAAAGCCAAGAGGACACCCATCAGTAGGAGCCACCCGATGCGGATCGCTGACTTCTTTATCCAAAAAACGAGGGTAGGCTTTGAGTGAAGGTGATCGCTCGGATTTAGAAAGGCACTGTTGCGGGCGGCTGTTAATCGTTCAAACGAGCTGATAATTGAGTTAAGGCGCGGGCGCGATGACTGATGCTGTTCTTAACCTCTCGCTCCAATTCCCCAAAGGTCTGATTATATCCCTCAGGAATAAAGAGTGGATCATAGCCGAATCCATCAATACCGCCCGCCTTAATCCGGATTTGGCCTTCGCAGGTTCCATCAAAGAATTCGGTGGCAGCAGCCATCGTCGCTAGTGATTTCCCAGGTAGAACTGGGGTCAAGGCGAGGACACAACGGAACCGAGCTACCCAACGAGTTTGAGGCTGTTCGGCGAGGCATCTTATCAGTTTCGCATTATTTTCTGCATCTGTTGAATTGCCAGATCGACCGCTATCCATGGCCGCAAACCGCGCTGAATGAACTCCAGGGGCTCCTTTTAAGCAGTCGACTTCTAAACCTGAATCATCGGCCAGAACATGAGTGACTCCCATACTGCAAAGGGCAGAGGCAAAATATCCAGCCCATGTCGCTGATTTGATCAAAGCATTCTCCTGAAAAGTGGCTCCCGTTTCCTCTATCTCCAAACGGACTGAAGTGTCTCTTTGGGACGGCAACCGCACCGTTTCTTGGAGGGTATAGCGGATTTCCTCGATTTTGTGGGCGTTTCCAGTCGCGATAAACAGCGTTTTCACAACCCCAATTGGATACGTGTTCTTTAGAATTTTACAGTCTATCTTGCGACGACTGCTTGCAGTCTAGGGTGTAAATTTGGAAACTCAGAAGATGATCTCGATCAAGTTCGGCACTTCCGGTTGGCGCAGCCTCATCGCTCGCGACTTCACTTTCGACACCGTACGGGTAGCCGCTCAAGGCATTGCCGATTACCTAAATTCTGAACGCGCTAAGATCCAGTCCCCTTTACACAAACTTAAACCGGTGGTGGTCTTGGGGCACGATACTCGTTTTCTCGGTCGTGAATTCTCTTTGGCAGCCGCCGAAGTCCTCGCCGCAAATGGCCTATTTCCGCTACTTTGTCAACGAGACGCCCCAACGCCGGTCATTGCCCACACTATTCGGGTTCGTAAAGCGATCGGTGGAATCAACATGACCGCCAGTCATAACCCAGCTGAATATCAAGGCCTCAAATTTAGTGTGTTTAATGGGGCAGCGGCTCCCCCCGAAGTCACCCAAGAAATCGAGATTGCAATCCGTCAACGTCAAGAGGCTGGATGGACTTTTCCGTCGATGGTCGTGGGTACTTTTAAGTGCAAAGAAATCGATCCGCGCCCAGTTTATCTCAAACAAATCCGCAAACTAATCAACTTTGACACCCTTCGCCGAGCTAAACTTCGCGTGGCTATCGAGCTGATGTACGGGACTGGGCGTGGCTATCTCGACACGCTTCTTGAGGAGGAGGGTGGGGCCAAAGTTATTCGTTTTCATGACGAATTAAACCCGAGCTTTGGGGGGCATCATCCAGAACCTAATGCCGAAGGAATGGCATTGGTTCGGGAGGTTATCCTTGCTCGAAAAGCGTCCCTGGGTCTCGGTCTCGATGGCGACGCTGATCGTTTTGGTATCGTCGATTCAGACGGCACTTGGCTCACCCCAAATCAGATCTTGGCACTGTCACTGTATCATCTGAAGAAAAATCGAGGTTGGACAGGCGGCGTGGTTCGTACCGTTCCCACAAGTCATCAGGTGGATGCAGTTGCTGAACTCCTCGGTGTCCCAGTGTACGAGACTCCGGTGGGTTTCAAATATATCGGTGCCCTGATGGAATCCGACCCGATAATCGTTGGTGGCGAGGAATCGGGCGGACTTAGTGTTAAAGGGCATGTGCCTGAGAAAGACGGCATTCTCGCCTGTCTCCTTATGGCCGAATTGGTGGCAACGGAAGGTAAATCCTTAAAAGCGATTTTAGCCGTCTTAGAAAAGCAGACGGGGGAATTTCACACTACTCGGATCAATGTCGCCGTACCGAGCGAGAAGAAAGCGTCTTTACTGACTCGCTTAGCCGGGGGATTAGACTTTGTAGGTCGTTTGAAAGTAGAAAAATTTATTACGACCGACGGCTTCAAATTTCTGTTGCCTGATCGGGAGTGGGTTGCATTCCGCGCTAGTGGCACAGAACCGCTGATTCGTTGCTATGTTGAGGCCAAATCAGCCGCTCGCCTGAAGACATTAGAGGCGGCTTGTCGGGCCATTCTTAAGGCCTGATTCAGTCGATAACGGATCGTCTCCACCCCTGAGCGCCAAGTGCCCATTGCGCGACTTTTGAAGCTTCTCTCCGATGACGGCGTATGGAAGCCATTGAAGCCTTTGTCGCCCTCAACATGATTGACCACGTTGGCCCCGTTCGTCTCCGCCAACTGTTGGCCCATTTTGACAACAACCCCGTCGCTATTCTTCACGCCACAGCAGCGGGGCTCTCGGCTGTTCACGGTATTGGAGAGGAGACCGCCCAAGCGATCAGTTCGTGGCACCACTCGATTGACCTTTGCGCCGAACTCAAACGAATTAGCGAGTCCGGTGTTCGGGTGATTTGCGGGATGGACACTGAATATCCACCGCTTTTACGGGAGATTTATGATCCCCCAATCGTCCTCTACGTGAAGGGTGCGCTGCAGCCCAATGATCGTCATGGACTAGCCCTTGTCGGCTCTCGACAAACCTCACCCTATGGCACGGAGACCGCTCGGCGATTCGCTTATCAACTCGCTTATACTGGCATCACCATCATTAGCGGTGGGGCGCGAGGCATTGATACGGCGGCGCACCTCGGTGCATTGAATGCGAAGGGCCGGACTATTGCCGTTCTCGGCACAGGAATTGATCGCACTTTTCCGCCTAAAAATGCGGATCTTTTTGAACGCATTGCTGCCAATGGTGCTGTTATTACTCAATTTCCCTTTAATCGCCCCGCCGATAAACAATCCTTTCCCATTCGCAACCGAATTGTGGCAGGTATGTCTCTGGGAACGGTGGTCATTGAGGCTAATTACAAGAGCGGTGCCCTGATTACCTCCGACTTCGCGGTGGACTATGGACGTCAAGTTTTCGCGGTCCCCGGCCGGATTGATTCTCCGCGTAGCAAAGGCTATCATGAACTTATTAAAAAAGGGGCAAAACTCTGCGAAAACATTGAGGATATTCTCAGGGAATTCGAATATCTTTTCCCGCCCTCTAATCGACCGGAACAGTCGGTTACGATTACCGCCCCAGCCCTTCTTTTGTCTCCATCGGAACAGGCTGTCCATGCCTCATTAGCCGAAGGAGAACGCGCAGTCGACGAAATCATTCGCACGACCGAGTTGACTGCAAGCACTGTGAATGTCGCTCTTTTTTCTCTAGAAATGAAACTCCTCATCCGTCAATTGCCCGGGCGACGGTTCGCTCAAGTCAGTTCAATCACATTTGGGTAAATTAGACCCCAGCCGATTGACTAGGTTCGTTGACTCAAATGAGCTCCGACTGTTAGGATATCGGCGTTCCGATGAATCAAGTCACCGCCCAACAGACTCCCCGTTTTCGACGCATTCTCTTGAAACTGAGCGGCGAGGCATTGGGCGGTTGCGGTGGATCTGGGATTGATCCTGATTGCGTCCACGATATGGCCTCACAGGTGGCAGAAGTTCAAAAGCTAGGGGTTGAAGTGGTGATCGTGGTGGGAGGTGGCAATATTTTCCGAGGTATTACTGGGAGCGAAAAAGGTATCGAACGGGCTACCGGCGATTATATGGGAATGTTAGCTACGGTCATCAATGCTCTTGCTCTCCAAGATGCTTTGGGAAAAAAAGGGGTCGAGACCCGAGTTCAGAGTGCCATCAACATGACCCAGATTGCTGAACCCTTTATTCGGCGACGGGCTGTACGCCACCTTCAAAAAGGGCGCGTGGTCATCTTCGCAGCCGGAACCGGTAACCCCTATTTTTCGACCGATACGGCTGCAGCACTCCGCGCCAACGAAATGGGCGTGGAGGTTGTTCTTAAGGCAACCAAGGTCGATGGCATCTACGACAAAGATCCAGTGAAACACAAAGACGCAGAGCGCTATGAGCAGGTGTCTTATTCGGCGGCTCTTGCAAAGCAGTTAAAGGTGATGGACGCAGCTGCTTTCGCTCTCTGCATGGAAAACAAGATGCCCATCATTGTGTTCGATTTCTTTAAACCACATAATCTTCTGGGTGTGGTTCTCGGAGAAAAAATTGGGACACTGGTCACCACCTAATCACTTCGTACTTCGACCCCTCCCGTTTTCGCCACTGTCCGTTCCAAAATCTCTCCTTTTGCCATTATGAATATCGATGAAGTCCTTTTCGACACCGAGGATAAAATGCTCAAAACAGAAGAGCACGTTTTGCAACAGTTTTCCGGTGTTCGCACGGGAAAAGCCTCCCCAGCCTTGATCGAAAACTTAATGATTGAAGCCTATGATTCGCACATGCGACTTAAGGAACTCGCCACCATTTCGGCCCCAGAGGCACGGATGTTGATGGTTCAACCCTTTGATCAAACGACCATGAAGGCGATTGAGAAAGGAATTCAATCCGCTGGCCTCGGACTGAACCCCGCTGTTCAAGGTCGTTTTATTCGCTTGGTCCTTCCTGAACTGAGCGCTGAACGTCGTCAAGAATTCGTCAAAATCTGCAAACGAATGTCCGAAGAAGGCCGTGTCGCAGTACGTAACGAAAGACGTCAAGCAATTGAGTCGTTAAAGAAGCTAAAGAACGAAGGTGGCGTGTCCGAAGATGACATCAAGACTGCCGAGACGGATGTTCAAAAATTGACCGATGGTTTCATTGTCAAAATCGATCAACACCTCGCTTATAAAGAAAAGGAAATCCTAACGGTTTGAGTTCGGGTTCCTCGCTGGTTTCAGGATAAGACTTTGGCTTTTGAAACGGATTATAATAGGTAAAAACTTTGTTTATCATTACAGCAGATCCTCTTCCCAAGGCTCAACTTGCTCAATAAGATTCACTAACTCAGTCGTCTTCCTATCGGCACATTAAACTCGCTCTCGAGGTTCATGCCAGTGCCCTCAGGATGGTTCGCAGGGTTGATAAAGCTAAGCCTCAGCCGCCATAGAAAAGGACCTAAGACAACTTTCTGATTGCCGAAGACAAAAAGGTGACCCAACAGAGGATCCAAATGAAGCGAACCGCGAACAACCCCGGCCAGCGTATCGAAGGACTTGCGAAAATCCGTCTGACCGGCCGCGAGATAGACCCGAGTTCTGTAGAAAAAGCTCAACGTCTCGAAAGAATATCAAGAATGGACCGCAAGATTGAGGGATCCAAACCTAGGAGCAGTCGAAGTGCCCAACCGGATGGGGCAACAAATTCCGGCCCGTCGGCAGAACTCATCGATGCTGACGGCGTGCAGAGCGCGGGAACGAGGGCCTGACTGTTTTAGGAGGCGATGGAATGGGTTGACTGCGGTGGCTGTCTTGGATGAGTGATCCATAGCCAGCGATCAATCGAAAAAGGATGAACACCCAGTCTCGCAGCAAACTCAGTCTTCGAGAGTCCCGAGCTTTTAAATTCAGTGATTAGCAGTTGGATTTCAGCAACACCAAGCCGCTTCCGAGACGGTTCACTTGAGTTCATCCGCGCAGGCTACACCTCAGGAAAAGGAATTGGGAGCCATGGGGTTGGGTGCCGGCTTACACTCAGTCGTTTAAAAGGACCGACTAATCGGGTTCGCCGATGTGGTGATGCCGCCGTGCCTCGACGCTGCCACTCCTCCGATTAACATTTTTTAGTGTGTTAGTTGATTAGGAGTCTAAGGACTGCAACCCTATGTCCCACTGTATGACACCGGAAGAAGCTGTCGGCTTGCTGGACCGTTTTCAGCGCGGAGAAGTGGATAGAGAGAACGTTCTCAGGGCCTTTCAGGCTGCGCCGGTGGTTGACCTTGGATTTGCTGCAGTCGATATCCATCGAACCTTGCGCAAAGGGTTTCCGGAGGTCATTTATGGGGCGAGTAAGACGGCGGATCAAATAGTGGCAATCGCGGAACGAATTTTGGAGGCGGATCATCGGGTTTTAGTCACTCGTGTGAATGCTGAGCAGGCTTCTATTTTTTGTCGGCGATTTGAAACAGCGCGGTATCTGGAAGTGGCACGATGCCTGACTTGTGAGACGGTTCCATTATTAAAGCGCTCAGGTACGATTGCCGTTGTGACTGCGGGAACAACCGACTTGCCGGTGGCCGAAGAGGCGGCCGTAACTGCTGAATTTATGGGCAATACAGTCTGCCGCATCTACGACGTTGGTGTGGCGGGGTTACATCGTTTGTTTCGTCGATTGCCAGAAATTCAGGCTGCGAACGTGGTGATTGTGGTAGCCGGTATGGAAGCCGCCTTACCGAGTGTGGTGGGAGGTCTAGTGGCACGTCCGATGATAGGTGTACCCACCAGTGTGGGATATGGCTCTCACCTCGGAGGACTGACCGCTTTGCTGGGTATGTTGAACTCCTGTGCCAGCGGTTTAACTGTGGTTAATATTGATAACGGATTTGGAGCAGGATATGCCGCAAGCGGGATTAATGGGTTGGCACAACGCCCAGTGTGAATGCTGATTCGGTACTTTTTTCGTTCAAACTAAACCAGGGATGGGTTCTCCTCGGGTCATAGCCTCAATGATCCTCGGTGGGACACTTGGCATAAGGCGGACTTGGCTAATATCGAGAAGACTGTGCATAATGGTGGCCAATAGGTCTTGCAGAGTCACCGGTTGCGATGCGGGTTCGCCACCATCGCGCGATGATTGCCCGATGACTTGACCCATCTTTAGTCCCCCACCGTAGATGAGAAGTGGAGCAAGATTACCCCAGTGATCTCGTCCACCGTCTTTATTGATGGTTGGAGTACGCCCCATTTCACCACAGCAGACCAATAAGATTTTATCGCTGAGACCTCGGGCTTCGACGTCTTCAATAAAGGCAGAAACGGCATGATCAAAAGGAGTTCCCACATACTCCATTCCAACCTTCACTGGCGCGTTATTAACGTCGGCGTGCATATCCCAAATGAAACTAGTCGTCACAGTAACAAACCCGACTCCACGTTCGCAGAGTCGTCGTGCCAAGAGCAATTGGCGGCCAAGGGTCAAAGCGTTGGTGGCGTAGTGATCGATGTTTTTCCACTTCGGATCAATACGCTGACGGGGTAATAAAGGAGCGGTATCGTAGCGGCTTATCAGGCGCGGGTCTTCGCGGTTTAGATCGAATGCGTCGAATAAGCCACCGTGCAAGGCATTGAAGGCCTGGCGCTGGAATCCATTGAAGCCCTGGACAGCTTCATTTCCATCAGCCCAACGCCTCCAACTGTCGAGTGAATCGAGCAGAGCACGTCGATCTTCAAAGCGACCAGCAGGCAGGTTTAGCTGCATATCTTGCTGCAGATCCGCCCCAGCACCAGGTACAAACGGAGCAAATGTGCGACTGAGCTCCCCAGTGCTTTCAAAGTTACCAAACTCAGTCACCGCAGCCTGAGCAGTGGCGTCGATAGAGCGGGGGAATAGCGCGACATTTGTGGGCATCGCCG
Organism: Pedosphaera sp.; assembly: GCA_009695405.1. Lineage (GTDB taxonomy): Bacteria > Verrucomicrobiota > Verrucomicrobiia > Limisphaerales > UBA9464 > SXXZ01. The sequence continues at coordinate 8,927 of SIAZ01000135.1, forward strand.
TATCAGCTCGAGACGCCCCTGCGATGCTGGAATAGAGGGATCCCATATTCGATCGCAGCGTGTCGGTGCCAACGATGGGTTTGATATCATGGTTGCCATCGCCGGTAACAAAGGATCTCACGATGCTGAACTTATGAGCCAGCTTAGCCAGTCGAGTAAATGTGCTACCAAAGGTAATCCCAGGAAGAGTGGTTTTAATTTCACCTGTGGCACTGCGAACAGTCGAAGGTGCATCCATTTTTGGATCAAAGGTCTCGAATTGAGACGGCCCTCCGTGCATGAAAAGAAAGATAACCGACCGGTTTTTGAGGGGACTTTTCTCTGCACTAACGGCACCCGCTGCTGCCCGAAGTAAAAAGTGATCACTGAGAGTTAACCCTCCGAGGGTTAAAGCTCCAGCTCTGAGGAATTGACGACGATGCCAGCTTCCTGCCTGCCTGAAGTGATCCTGTAAGCTTAGCATAAAAGTCGGTCCTTGAGGTTTCCTAACTCTATTAAAAAGCACCAATCAGACAACTTGGAAATTTTGCCAGCAATTTGTTTTCTAGGGCAGACGCCAAGAAATCCCAGACAAACCACATCGGCGCAAATCACCCGAACCTTGGACCGCAGTCACCTCATAAGTCAGAAAGCGCAGCAACCAAAAAGGGACGCTGAGGCACAGCCCTTTGGCGCGGCCCCTGCCCTGAAACTCATTCAATAAACCCAGAGTGCATCGGGGATAGACGTCACTCTTATCGAATGAAAAATCAACTCGATCGCCTACGTTAAAAAGTGCCCGCACGGCAAATGGGCATTTCAGCACCTCGTTGTGCACCACGGTGAGACATCGGAGGATGGCTTTTGAGAGCGGTAGATGGACGTAAGCGTACGCCCAACCTCATGGTTCCCTAGTTGCCGAAAGTAGGATATTCCGCGATCGAAGGCGGGGAAGAAAGGTCGACCGACCGGATTAGGCTTTCGCCGGTTTCCAGTTCCAAGGCAGGAGTTCGGCAACGGTATGGTTC
>SIAZ01000136.1 GCA_009695405.1 Pedosphaera sp.
CCGAAATCTTCGACTACATTGAAATCTTCTATAACCGCCAGCGCCGTCACACCTCCCTCCGAGGCCTTTCACCCGCTCAGTTCGAACTCAAAAATAACTAACCAATAACTCCCTTTTCTCTGTCCGTTTTATCGAAGCAGGCCCACTTCAATGACCTCTATTCTTAAGCTCACTGCTATTTCAGCTGTAGTCTTGCTTGTCTAGCCACCGAATTGCCCCTTCTAAATCCTCGAAAAATCCATCTAATTGAGCCTCAAACGCCTCTTTTAAGCGCGCGCCCATCTGCCGCCCAGGTTGTACTCCCCGTGCTAATAAGTGCCGCCCCAAGATCAACTGTTTCGGTCCCTCAGTTGCCACTTGTAGTCTCGCCGCTACTTGCCTCAGGGCGCCAACCCGCCTCGGTTCCCCTTCCGACCACGGTGGACGACCCGACGCGTCGGCGGTCATCACCACACTTAAATCCTCAATGCTCGATGGTTCAAGACGCGACGCCAGACGTCGCACCAATCGTTCGGTTGGTTCTTCCACATACAACCCGTGGTTCAGCACTAAGGGTTCAATCCGTTCCCGTAATCCTGACGGACATCCAATCCGCTCCAAAAAGCGACCCGCCAGCGGTCCACCTGCCGATTCGTGACCCGACGACACAATTCTCAGGACGCCGTCTCGTGGCTCTTCTCGGGTGCAAGATGGCTTTCCACTATCATGCAATAGGACTGCCAACATTAAAACCATGCGCCTTGCAACATCGGACAGTTGCCACTCTTTATTACTCACCAAAGCATCCACACAATGATTGGTGTGCACCCATACATCGCCCTCTGGATGCCAAACCGGATCTTGAGGCACCCCCACGAGGGTCGCTAGCTCTGGCAAAGTTTCTAACCAACAACACTCTTTTAAAAATCGTAAACCTAGGGAGGGTTTCACCGAGCGGGTCGCCCACTTAATCCACTCCTCTCGGACCCTTTCCACGGGCAATTCTGAGTAAGTACCCACAATGGATCTGGCTAAATCGAGAGTTTCACTGGTCGCTGTTAATCCGAATCGGCCGCAAAACTGCATCCCTCGAAGCACCCTCAATGGGTCTTCGATAAAGGCGGGCCCAGTATGGCGCAAAACACGGTCCGCCAAATCTTTCGCTCCTTGATGATGATCAATCAACTCTCGACGTCTTGGGTCCCATAACATCGAGTTGATCGTATAATCGCGCCTCGCTGATGCCTCAAGGGTAGAGAGTTCAGGCTCTAAGGTGATGTCAAATCCGCGATGCCCGAGGGACGCCTTGGAATCGCGGCGAGGCAAGGAAAAATCCCAAGTCTCCCCCGATGGATGACTCAACTTGACCACCCCAAAGGAGCGTCCTACGAGATCCGCCCGTCCGTACCGTGAGAGCCCCAATACGAGGGTTTCGTAACTCACTCCGTAAACCTCAATGTCGAGGTCGTTTACTGGGATTCCAAGCAAAGCATCTCGAACACAACCGCCTACCAAATAGCTGCGAGCCAAGAGGGGATCTTCACGGAGAATAGACGCAATTGCAGAGGAAAGAGGAAGATCCATAGCTAGAAAAGAAAGCGAAGTGCCGACATACGATCAGCGACAGTGAATTAAGCTCTTCGACTCTCGCAATCCAAGCCACGGCTCTTCTAACGACACGTCTATCATGTCCTCTCCTTCGGCTCCAGCTGGCGAAAGGATTGCCAGAAAAACAACCGGTTCACGAAAAGAATTATAGGTTCCATGCACCTCTCCCTTGGGAATCAACGCCATTTCGCCGGGGTGCAAGGTTCGCCACTCTCTTCCGCACCACTGCTCGGCTTGTCCGGAAACGATATAAATAATCTCCTCACGCGTCGGATGATAGTGAAAGGGATGGCAACGACCCGGTTCCATGGTGGCTCGAACCATCAGTAATTCCTTACACGGCACAATATCTGGCCGCGACATCCACGCATTCAAGGTGAAGGGGGCCACCTCTGTGAGGGTTTCTTCCGCAGTCACAAAGCGACGATCAGTAAGGGTGGAGGACCTAAGCATCGACCTCATTCCGACTATCTTTTAAACCAAGGCAAGAGAATCCCTCATTTCTATAGTCCTCAAAACTCAGGGGGCCTCCAACGCCTGTGCCACGCCCAACGCCAACCGTTGCCGATACTCGGGTTTCCCGATTCGTCGAGCGTCTTCTGGATTGGACAAATATCCCCCTTCAATCAAAACCGCAGCGCGTTTCTGCCCTCGGAGCACTTCCATAAAGCGCGCTCGCCGAATCCCTCGATCTGGCGCTCCGCTCAAACTCAACAAACTCCGCTGGATTCGAAACCCTAAACGAAGGTTATCTGCGTCGTAGGCATTGTTTGGAAAAGTAGCAGTGATATCGTCGGGATACCCTCGGACCAAAGTAGAAGGCATCCCACTGGGGGTCAGACAATAGGTTTCAATTCCTGAAGGCGCCTGATTTGGAAACGCTGAATTAAAATGCAAACTAATGAAAAGGTTGGCCCCAGAAGTATCCGCAACCCGTACCCGTTCAGCCAAGCCTACCTCAAAATCATTGGTCCGAGTCAAAAAAACCCGCCAACCGCGAGCTTCCAGAAGCGGCTTCAAACGACGCGCCCAATCCAAGCTCAACTCTTTCTCGTACCGATTCCCCACAATGGATCGGGTTCCCACGCTCAATCCCCCATGACCCGGATCCAACATTACCGTTCGGTGGGCGACGAGGGGACTCACCTTCAGCAGCGGTTCCAAGGTCTTCTGCACATCCAAGGGATGCAAATAAAGGCTACCCCCACTCACCCGCGGTTCAAATCCCAAGAAACAACGAACCCCTGCTGTTTTGAGAACACGGGACCCCAAACTCAATTCTGGCACTGGTTTTCCCTGCCGAATTGACCACGCTGACACCGATATCCAGTCTGACTTGTCGCTCTCATTTGTTGCCCATCCAGAGACCATCGGCGATATCGGTTCAGCGACCAAATTGGGTTTCGCGATAACGATTGAATTTGTCGGTACGAGGCTTGGCACCGTCTGGGAGAAAACAGGATTAACAGGAGTGCTTCCTCGTGTATTTAAAGCCGATTGGCCTGAATTTGTGGCTAGATTTGAGGGGAAATCCTCAGGTAAGCGAGTGATTGGTTTAGGTTTTTTTGACGAAGAACAACCGGTGTTGAGCAAGGCAAAAGTCAGCACTGCAATAAAGATGGAACTTAGAATCAATCCACGGAGTCGGTGCACGTCACTCATCTACGGTGTCGCGGGCAAATTCCCAGTCATTAAAATCAAGATACAGATTTATTTCAATTTGTGCGGAATCCAATTGAATCCAATGTCCACTCAGAGCGACGCTCTGTCTTCAACCTTCCAATGAACAACCACCCCGACCCTTCTCGTCGCGACTTCCTTAAACGGACCGGCTCCATCGCCGGTGCCGGAGGTATCTCCAACATGATTGCCCGTTGCGCCACGGATACTGCCAAGGTGGCAGGCGCAGTGGCAGCAACGACCGCCGCTCTGAGCCCTGCTCGAGGCGCCAACGCCGCCCACAGTGACACTATCAATTTAGTTTTAATCGGTGCCGGCGGGCGTGGAACTGGTGCAACCGCAAATGCCCTGCGCACCAAAAACGGCCCGACCAAGCTCATCGGAATGGCCGATGTCTTCGACACTCGCCTCAACTCCAGCTACGAAGGTCTCAAAGGTGAGTTTAAGGATCGCGTCGATGTCCCTAAGGAACGTCGCTTCATCGATTTCGACGGCTACAAAAAAGCGATTGATCTCCTCAAACCAGGGCGCGATATCGCTATCTTTGCAACGCCACCCGCGTTCCGTTGGGTTCACTTTAAGTACGCCATCGAAAAGGGTGTCAACGTGTTCATGGAGAAGCCAGTGACCGTCGATGGACCCACCTCTCGCCGGATGTATGAACTGAATGTCAAGGCGAAGGAAAAGGGAATCAAGGTCGGCGTCGGTCTTATGTGCCGGCACTGCCGAGTCCGAGGGGAACTCTTCGATCGGGTTCGTAATGGTGAAGCGGGCGAAATTATCGCTATGCGTACCTATCGGATGCACGGTCCGGTTGCGTCGGGTTTCTCGGTCAAAAAGCCAGAAGAGCTCAACGAACTGCTTTGGCAGATTGAGCGTTTCCATAGCTTCCTTTGGGCATCCGGTGGGGCTTTCAACGATTATTATATCCACAACATCGATGAGAGCTGTTGGATCAAGAATGATTGGCCCGTGACCGCTCAAGCCAGCGGTGGTCGCAATTACCGAGGCGAAAATGTCGATCAGAATTTCGACATTTACTCCGTGGAATACACCTTCCCTGATGGCTCAAAACTAATCCACAATGGCCGCATTATGCCAGGGTGCCATGACCAGTTCGCTAGCTACGCCCACGGTAGCAAGGGATTAGCAGTTATTTCAGAGAGCGGTCATGCTCCTTCCAAAGCCCGGATTTATAAAGGACAAGAAATGAAGGCCGAAAACTTGGTCTGGCGCGGTCCGCGTCAGGAAGAGGATCCCTATCAGTTGGAATGGGAAGATCTCACCGCCGCCGTTCGCAACGACAAACCTTATAACGAAGTGGACCGCGGTGTCCGCGCTAGTCTCACCTCGTCGATGGGTCGCATGGCCGCACATACTGGGCAGATCATCACCTACGATCAGATGCTCAACAGTGATCATGAGTTCGCTCCAGGTGTCGCTGATTTTAAAATGGACTCTACTGCGCCTGTCCTTGCGGATGCCTCGGGTCGCTATCCCATTCCCGCACCTGGCTTGAACAAAAAACGCGAATACTAGGACCTCAAAGCCCCTAACTCGACACTCAACTTCGGACTCGATTGCCTGAAGTCTTAGTAGCCTGAACAGCCCTCTTTTATTTTTGGGATGTTCAGGCTTCTTGCTTCAGGGCTCTCTCCCCTTCTCGCGTCTAGCAGACAGATCACTGGCGTAAAAGAATGTGTGATACTTAGCCCGATGCCGAAGAAGACTCTGCAACCCTTCGTGACTTCTCTCCTCGAAGGCACCACAAATGACCGAATTCAGGACTGGATTTAGTACTGAATTCAGCAACCGAGTTGACTTTTACCCCTTAAGTCTGGCCTCGAGAGAGTCTGTCTCTTGAGACGCCATCTCCTCTCATCTGGAACTCATCTGAAAGCCCCGAAGAAATCCATCTCGGAATCCTCCAGACAAGCAAAGTTCAATCATCAAACCTTTTCGGGCACTTCAAATCCTTTGCGGTATTCGCGAGTCAGCAATTGATTCGCTCGCGCATTCGATTTGAATTTCTCAGTTTGGATATCCATTTGCAGAACTTCACCAAAGGCCGCGGGGGTTTTAGCTAAATCAACTCCGTTAGCGGTCAAGTGCTCTGCTAAACGCGCGAATGTCTCCGCAACAGCAGGACGTCCTTGTAACCGTTCGCGAATGGCCTCGGGTGCCAAAAGATGCCCCAACCGATGGCTGATGTTACCTGTATGACAGAGGGCACTGCTCAGGTGGCCCTCCAGAATCTCTGCATTTAGTTCCGCAGATCGACGACTACGGACGGCGGCGATGAAGTTGGCATAATGATCTGCAGACCGCTTCCAACTCTTGATTTCCTTGCCGTCGCGATCAAACGCTTTGGCACTGTCGTAGGAAGGAATCACCATCTTTCCACCTTCGCAATCCACAACAACTCCGATTTGTGCTCCGTGATAGTCGGGCATGCTTTTGCCCCACCGCCCATCCTGAAACTCACGAGATTTAGGCAGACCTCGCACTTCAAAAATAAGGGGAGCGCGATCATAGCCGTGATAGACAAACTGGGAATTGGGAGTGTTGCCGTCGTCCTCATATCCGAATCGGCCACCCACACTCAAAACCACGGGGCTCAAGGTGGTTTCACGTAGCACCCATCGAGCGATATCCATTTGATGAATACCCTGGTTTCCAACATCGCCATTCCCTGTCACAAACTGCCAATGCCAATCATAATGCAATTTTTCCCGCATCAAAGGCTGACGTGGGGATGGCCCGCACCAGAGGTCATAATCAATCTCCGAAGGCAAAGCGGTAGGCGTTGAAACCTTACCGATGCTTTGGCGCGGCTTATAACACAACCCACGAGCCACTTTAACCGTTCCTAAGTTTCCTGAATGTAACCATTCAATCGCCTCACGAAGGCCTGGGTTCGATCGACTCTGGGTCCCGGTCTGGACAATTCGCCCATACTTTCGAGCCGCTTTGACGATCTGCCTGCCTTCCCACACATTATGGGACACCGGTTTCTCGACATAAACATCCTTCCCAGCCTGACACCCCCAAATGGCAATCAAGGCATGCCAATGATTCGGCGTTGCTGTGGAAATAACATCGATGTCACCGCGCTCCAGCAACTTTCGAACGTCTGTGAAGGTCTCCACTTGAATTCCTTCCTTGGCCAACTCAGCTCGGCCTTTCTCTAAAACTCTCGAATCCACATCGCACAAGGCAACTAGACGCACTCCTTTGAGTTTCTTAAAGCCTTCGATATGATCTTTGCCCCGAGAATTAAATCCGATCACCGCGACGCGGATATCCTCATTGGCACCAATGATGCGAGACTTAGGGCTAAACCGCGCTGTCGTGGCAGCGGAGGCGGAACAACCGGCGACAAAGGCGCCTGCTGCGATGGATGTGGCGGTGAGAAATTTACGGCGGTTCATGGTTTTAAAAAGTAGAATTTACGGTTCGAGTTCGGCATCAATCCAGACACTGTCTTTTAAAGGTTTAAAAGTGACCTGATAGCGCACAAGGGTGCCGCAACGCAGCACCTCCCAACGCTCTACAAAAAGTGAAAATCGTCGTTCAGCGGGGACCATATAACTCAGCGGTGTTCCCGAACCACTGAAGGAAATACTCTCCCGTTCTCCATAAGGCGAAGCCACTGATTCAGGGGCCCGAAGCAACTCTGTTCGCACGATACGTCTGGAGGTACAATTGGTTGCCTGTTCTCGATCCCTCGCTAAGACCACTGTTTCTGCCTGCCGATATAAACTGCCGGTGGCTAGCGGTGCTCGACGGCTTATTGCCGTGCAGCCTGCAAAGCCCGAACACAGCAGAACGATGGTCATCACTCGAATCATCAGAGCTAGGGAACTCGTTTTTCAGCGGCGAAAGCCATATGAAAATTTTCAATATTCACCGACTTAAGTTCGCCTTTGTGCAACAGAAGACGATAGCGGAAGGTGATCAACTCTCCCGCTTTAATCCGAAGGTCACCTGTGCCTTTAGCTTTTTTCTCAAAGTCGTGAACTCCAAAAGGATTAGCAGCAAAAAGACCATAATCTCGAACATGCCACCAAGTTGGATAACGGGGGTTCGTTGGATGATCAATCATAGTGACACCATAGATCCCACTTTCGACTGGTCCGCTATAGTCACACCAAGCAGCGCGTTTTCCCCAAGTCGCCTGATTGCGGTCACCGGCCGCATTAAAAATTTGCCCCTGACCCAGCGATTTATCGCCACGGACCAACCTCATGGTCTCCGCTAATCGGATTGCCATGGTTCCCTCCTTTGTATCACCCAAAACAAGGTCCTGCTTCCCCGCGAAAACGGTGATTTCAAAATCCATTGTGCGAAGGTCCGCGGTGGGTGGGTAAAAAATCAAACGCCGCTCATCTTCAGCCACTACATTCCCCACTTTATTGATCCACTTGTTGCGAGCAGCAATGACCGCACGTCGTCCACCTGTCTGTTGGGTAAAATGCTGGTGAACGGTCCGGCCTGCCTTGGGTGATTCACTCCAAAAGTCATCTCCATTTACATCTCCATGCGCCCACCATAAAGCGTGATGGTGCGGATGATCATGCTCCTCGTTTAACACCGTTTCTTGGGGCCATCGCCGTGTCAAATGAACATCATCTGGGCCCAACAACGGATACACAAAAGGCCGCGAAACATCACGAAAATGATAAGCTGACAGTAACTTTCCATTCCAATCCACCTGCACCAACCCGTTGGTTTCGGTGACAGTGAAACCGCTCGAATTGACCGACTTCGAGAAGGAGTGACACCCGGTTATAAGGAAAAAAATGAGCAGGAGACTATAATGAAACCAAGAAATGGGCATTCCTAAAAATACCCGCCTTTTTACCATTCAATCAACGGTTAAAGCACACAAATTTGCGGTCGACGAAAAGAGGCACTGTAAAAGAAAAGTTTAGAACAAAGCGACTGTGATAAGACCCCTTTACCTGCCTAGCTTGGAATAGTCACAGCCCAGGCCGTAAGTGCGCTTTCGATTGAAGACTTACTTCTAGCCTTTCTAACTAAATTTTCGCAGATTCGGCCAACCGTCAAAACGATGATTTGAAGACAAAAGTTAAGAACCATTTTTAAATTAGCGTGAAATTTGTTATTGATCGTTTCTTTTCTTGTGGAAAAACCTAGCCTCTTGATCTTGAATTTGTGCTTTAGAAATCAAGAGTACAATTTCGATTCAAATCCCACACACCTAAATGAGTTCGCTTGGACTTATCAACGTAGCCATTGAGCACTAGACCCTGATTTCCTGTCTTAATAGTTAAGGCGCTGAAATACGAGCCAATGCCACTATGATTGCTCCGCCACACCATCGTCTCTGAAGTCTATAACCCCTTTAGAATTCTTTAATTATCGTAGGTCATCGTCGACTTCAGAATTAATTAGCGAACGCCTTGCCTACAATAGATCTGGTGGCATTGGTAATAGGGTCAGCCTCGGAATCGTGCTTCTTTTCAACGCAATCTCAAACCGCATCACTGTGGACAATTCTGTTCCAATTACACTGCCCCTTCTCCAAGTCGATATCAGCCGTTTCCTAGGAATCTTCAAACTCCTTTTCCAAGATCAAACTACCCATCAACCCGCCACAATCGAAATCTCAGACAACGGTCTAGGTCTTCCTAGCGACGCGATGCGTTCGGTATTAGATCCTTTCTTCGCTCGAAATGAGGATACACACAATTTCGGTGTTTGCTTACCGACCACCTATTTTTTGATCAATCAACACGGAGGAAGCCTCCGCGTCGATCCCAATCCTTCCGGAGGGATTCTGTTCAATATCCGTCTCCCCTTAAATCTACCCACGGCCCGTAATGCCGAGAAATAAAATGATTTCCTCGCACGGGTTATGACCATTGAACAGTTTTGGGAACGCCTCCTTTCTCATCCATGAATCCTACCTTTCGTATCGCGGTTGAAAGCACAGTTACCAAAAAACAACAACGAATGGTGCCCAAAAATCTAGCGTAACCGTGCCGCCAATTCGGCCTAAGAATCTGCCGAAAATTCTTGTGGTCGATAACGATTCGGATGTCTTGAATTCGATCTACATGATCCTGACTAATACCTTCGAGGTAGTGGTTGCCAACTCAGGTTCAGAAGCTCTTTCTCTCACTTCCAAAGATTCTTACTCTACGGTAATTGTCGATTATCGAATATCCGGTATGGATGGAACCGAGTTCCTTTCCCAGTTGCAGCTCATAGACCCACTGGTTTCGACCATCCTAATGACGGCTATTCCCAGTCTAGAAATCGCTTCGTCTGGGATTCGGCTAGGTATCTCTGAGGTGGACCCCGAAAACTGGACCAGCGGTTAAGTTATGGTTTTGCGGGTTTGATCAACGACAAAATGATCAGACCAATGAAAACCAAAACCAAACGGAAAAGACACAGTTCAGCGTTCAAAGCGAAGGTGGGGATGGAGGCGCT
>SIAZ01000137.1 GCA_009695405.1 Pedosphaera sp.
GGAAAGCCATCGTCGCCGGTTCAATTGAGTGGGGGTTATCTGGGAGCCTCTTTTTCGGCAACGCCGTTTCAAAGTGGAGATGTCCCTATTCACAACCTTTCGACTCCCAAAGAAACCAGCAAACGAGAACGAGATCGCCAAGTGGAGGCACTTCAGGCATTGAACCAAGATTTCCGAAATCGGTACGCCATTCACTCCGCGATTGCCGCTCGGACCCGTGCCTATGAACTGGCAGCACGACTCCAACTCTCCGCGCCTGAGGCCGTCGATTTGGGATCCGAATCCGAGTCGATCAAACAGTTATATGGCATTGGAAAATCCGAAACGGACGACTTCGGAAAGCAACTCTTGTTGGCCCGCCGCTTAGTAGAAAGAGGGGTCCGGTTCATTCAAATTTGTCACGCTGGAGGTAGGGGAAATGGATCTTGGGATGCCCACGATGATATGGAGAGCCACGGCCCATTGTGTCGACAAACCGATAAGCCGATTGCTGGTTTATTGAAGGATCTAAAGCAGCGAGGTTTATTGGATAACACATTGGTTGTCTGGTCGAGTGAATTTGGGCGGACTCCGTGGTCCCAAAATACGACTGGACGCGACCACAATCCCAAAGGATTTACCGCTTGGTTAGCGGGCGGTGGGATCCGAAGTGGGACAATTCACGGTGCAACAGACGAGGTAGGATATCGTGCCGTCCAAGATCCCCAGTACATCAGTGATTTGCAGGCCACGATTTTGCGGCAACTGGGATTGAATCCCGAGCGATTAGAAATTGAGATAGACGGCAGGCCGGTACGCTTGATTGAAAAAGGGTCCAAACCGATCTGGGGCGTCTTGAACTCCTGAAAATCAATCCAATAGACTGATCACCCCTCTCTAAGTTAGCCCTTATCAAAGGTGCACAATACTAGTTATATTCACTTTCGGTGTCGCTGTATCCAAGCCTCTTGTTAGTTTGGGGTCGTCAGCGACTTGACTGTTGCGACGCTTCGTCGGATCGGTTCCTCGTTCCCGTTACCTGCCTAGCATCAACATCGCGTTGTTGCGGTCTTCACCTAGGCCAAAGCGAGGAAAGGCTTTCAGCGAGAAGGTCAATCCAACGGTCCAATCCGATTTACCAATGCGGTTATCTCGCAACCGAATACCAAGGGCCGCTGTCCAACTCCTTAGGTCGCGGTAAATCTGATACTGTTGTTCTTCAAGCACTCCGTCGCGGGTCTCAAATTGATGAGCTAATCGAGCTCCCCAGTTCTCGTTGAATCGCATAAAGACACTGCTAAAAATCACATTATTACCAGTCCCGTATGTCTGGAAATCATCTCGCAAATACCGGTGACCTACACTCCAGTCAATCCACTCGTCTGGGGTTAGGGTCACTCGATGATTGCTTTCTCGATACGATTGGGTGCTCGAATCGTAACGAGTCTCCGAAGTCAAAGTGATCCATTGACGCGGGGTAAAGTCGAAGTCCGAGTAAATGTCCGGAAAGGTATTCTGATCCTCGCGTGGGCGCAGGCGCCAGTCGGTTAATACCGCCCAATTCATCACGTTCTCCACCATCCCAGAGCGCTTCGTTTGAATCTTATTCCGTAGCCCCATACGCAACGTGTTTTGGGAATCAACCGAGTCGATTTGGGTGTAATCTGGAAAATGGACCGGCAACAGTCGCGGCGAGATCAATTCGCGATCAAATTGAGGGATTTCAAGCGGTGTCTTGTCCGGTCGTGGTACATAAACGTAGCTGATAGTCGGTTCCGCAATATGACGCATCCCGTTCATATCAAGTACCCGGTTTGAAATCCCAGGCCAGACTTGCGACGCCTTCGTGCCAACATCTACACCGCTATTTATAACCCAGCGATCTCGTTCGGATTTAATGTTCCCATTCCCTTCAGGTTCCCCGTAATGGGTCAATCGGCCCCCTGCCCTCGGGGTCACGTTGAGCCACCCAAAATACGTTTCTGGTGCCAGAATCTGATGATACGAATCGGCTCGAAAAGCCGCAAAGTTAGTACCACCAGGCAAAGCGTCTCGGTATCGCAGATAGGCTAGTGAATTTTCGCTCTCATAGTACAGCGGCGTCTCTCCGATCTGCTGACGATACCCCTTGAACCGGATGTCGGGTAATCGCTCTACAGTGGTGAAGAAGTCGTTGACCTGCACCTGAGCCAACAGATCCAGCGACCAGTTCGACCAAGCTTTACCGGCTTCAATAAAGGACTTGGGCTGTGGATCGCGCCGGAATTCGCGTTCAAAGAAATCGCGCCAGACACGAGGGTCACTTTGCCCTTGAACCAAACCCTTGAATTCAAATCCGTCGTCGTTGGTAATCGAATGCCGTAAATCAAACCGATAGCGATCGGGATCAATTGGACCGTTAAAAGAACTCAATTCTGGCGCCTGATCGCGCAAATAATAAAACCCGCCTCCACCCTTGCCTAAGGTATCGGAATCAAAAGAAAATCGAGGTCCCCCACCCACACCTCGGCGTTGTCGGTAATCCAGATCTATATCAGTGTTTAAATTGGTCTTTAATTGCCAATGATAGCTGCTCAGAAAAAACGGTCCGTAGAGACTTCTGTAACCGGGGGAGGCCGTCCAAAAATTGGAATGCGAGTCTGCTTTCCGCGTGTACTTTGGGAAATACATCACCGGAACTTTACCCAAGTAGATCAAAGCATTCTCAGCAACAATGGTTTTATCAGCCGTAATAGTCAGGCGTCGGGCCTGAATTCGATAGGCTGGTGATGAAATATCGTCGGTGGTTAGAGTCGCTTGAGTTACTACTTGATTCGTGGTGATTTGCGAAACTTCGACCTTTTGACCCCCAATAAAAAGGGGCGTGCGACCGAAACGGAAATTCTCCGCCTCAATGCGTTTATTCTTAAAATCGTAACGGACTTTGCTCCCCTTCCAACGCTGATTGACCCCTTTGTCATCAACGTATTCCACCACCACATCGCCGTCAGCGAAAGCAGTCCCACCTGCTTGATCGATCGCAATTGTTTGGGCCGAAACGGTACTGCCCATCCACTGGACCACTACCCCGTTCTTCGCCGTCGCGGTCTTGGCGTCAGGCGACATTTCAACCTCACTGAATCCGTCTTTCGACTGGACAACAATAATCGAATCAACAGCCGTTTCAGCCGCTTTCATAGGAAAGACTAACGTCGCAAGGGTGCCTAAAAACAGTGCGGCATGACGTGTGTAGTTCATCTCAACTGCCCAAGCTTACGCAGGGTCCATGCTTAGGAGCAACCCACTAGAGGTTCTGTCTCGTCGATCCCCTACCCTCTCGCTAACCTCTCTCCATCGTGGATGGCTTTCTTCACCGCCTTCTGGACCGGATGCGCGACGACTTGGCTTGCGGCCCTATGGGCCTGATTCTGGCTGTTTCGGGCGGCATTGATTCGATGGTCTTGCTCCATGCTTTGGCTCGATTGGCTGCCAAAGCCCGTTGGACCTTGCACGCCACTCATTGTCATCACGGTCTACGAGGTAGCGAGGCTGATCTCGATGCCGCCTTGGTCGAAAAGGCCTGTTCGAAATTGGGTGTCCCACTGGTGTCCGGTCGGATCGAAGTTCGAGTGTCGGCTCGGACGAGTGGTGAGTCCCTTGAAATGACCGCCCGACGTTTGCGACATCGCTTCTTTGCGGAAACCGCTCATTCACTCGGAATTAACCACGTTCTCCTCGCTCATCATGCAGATGATCAAGCAGAGTGGTTCCTTTTGAAATTATTGCGTGGAGCCGGCTCGGATGGCTTTGCTGGTATGCGTGCTATTGGGGTATCGCCTTCTGATCCGCACCTCCTTCTTTTGAGGCCTTTTCTGTGTTTTACACGGGCAGAAATTGTCGCCTTTGCACGGACGCACCGAGTGCCTTTTCGTGAGGATATTTCCAATAAAGATCCCGCGATTCCACGCAATCGGGTGCGGCACCGATTGCTGCCTTATCTTAAAAAAAACTACGCCCCAGCTTTGTCTCGGATCCTTAATAGGATATCGGAAATTGCAGCGGCTGAATCTGATTTCCTACGTGATGAAGCCATTAAATGGCGTCGTCGCAACGGTGCCCGCCCTTATTCTGCTTTGCCCTTAGCTCTTCAACGCACGGTTCTTCGTCAGGAACTCTGGGAATTAGGACAAGACGTCGACTTCGAAACCTTGGAACGAATTCGCCTTCGTCGCATGACTCTCCCGAGTATCCAAGCTGCGGAAAGTTTGCCTAGGTCCACGGACATTCGCACCCGAATTAAAAGCCAGAAACCTCTCGATATCCGGATCGATCACGACGGTTCAATCGTCCTCCCCGAGGGTCTACTTAGCTGGGAAATTCGAAGCAGTCCCCTTCCCTTTGATTCAGGCACCGAGCAACTCGACGCCGATACATTGGGCTCCAAAGTAACACTTAGAACCCGTCAGGCTGGAGATATTTTTCGGAGTCTAGGCATGAGCAAAGCAGCACGATTACAGAACATTTTTATCAACCAAAAAGTGCCCGTACTAGAACGTTCAAAACGCTGGATTCTGGCGACGCCGCAAGGTTCTATTGCTTGGGTCGAAGGTCTCCCACCTGGAGATGAATTTAAGATAACCCCTGCGACTCGACGCATTTTGGTTTTGCGAAGGGTGAAAAATTCATCTTGAAGCCCTTTGATCTTTGAATCGGTGCTGAGCTTAGCAAGCCCTTTGCCGGAGGCTAAGGACGCGGATGATGGGCCTCGTGAACGTCCCGAAGTCGGTCGGCTGCCACCTGCGTATAAATTTCGGTTGTCGCCACACTTGCATGACCGAGCAACTCTTGGATCACCCGCAAATCAGCTCCATGCGATAAAAGATGAGTCGCAAAACTGTGTCTCAGCATATGGGGGGTCACCTTCCGTTGAATGCCCGCGCGTTGGGCCGCTTGAGTGATCCGCTTCCAGAGAGTCACGTGGGCAAAAGCGGTGCCGTGACCCGTTAAAAATACAGCCGATGGTGTTCTTGGTCGAACCAACTCGGAACGTACCGCGAGATAACGTTCAAGGGCGATAATAGCGGTTCGCCCGATGGGCACTACGCGTTCCTTATCGCCTTTACCGATCACCGTTAGAAAACCCGCTGTAAGATGCAATTGCTCGACTCGTAGTCCCCGTAGTTCGGCTAAGCGCAGCCCACAGGCGTAGGCAGTTTCCAAAATCGCATGCGTGCAAAGCAATGCTGGCGTCGCCTCTGACGGTTCTGCCAATAGTTGCCCAATTTCTTCCTCCGACAAGGCTCTAGGTACCTGCTTCCAACGTCGTGGAAAGGAGAGATTCTCAGCTGGATTTTCCGGCACTATCCCTTCGTTAGTTGTGAATCGAAAGAAGGCGCGAATTGCTGCCACTTGGAGGTAAAGGCTCGAGGCACTCAGTCGAGCTTCTGCGCTGGTACCAAAATCTTCTAACTCCCGTCCACGTTCATGCTCTAGGTACGTGGTTAAGTGCGCGGCTTTCAAATCCTTCCAATGAGTTACTCCGACAAACTGAGCCCAGCGCGCAAACCTCAAAAGCAAGGCTGAGTAAGTCCTCTGGGTATGAGCCGCTAATCCGCGTTCATGTCGCAGATGAACCAGAAATTCCTCGATCATTGTTTCTAGCATCTGTGCGAAAACTGGACCATTCCTGCCGCTCAGTCCAAGCACTTAAAAGTCTCATATTTCTCTCGCGATTGATTATAAATCTACCATTCGACCTCTGCTGAGAGTTTCTAATGTCGTAGAGCCCGTCCGTGCCCCTCGAAAGTAAGCGCACGCCCAACTTCATGGTTCCCAATCTCTCTTTCGCGGCCGGAGCCTTCCCGGATGAACTCCATTTAACCCTCTCGGAACCGGCGTGGTCTCGCCGAAATCCAATCGCTAATCGCTAGATTTAAGAGCTCAGGATTCTCTGAGGCTGAGTTTGCTGCCAGATTGCATGAGCGCTGAAGTCAGTTCCTCACCGAAAACTCAACTCGGCCATCAAACCGCAGTATAATTTAAGGAGAACTTGAGCAATTACGGGAAAAGGATGTAACGCGATTGTTACGGTAACGCCATAGAAGTTCACTGTTATTGAAGGAAAATATAACCTCAATAGATAGTTGTTTCATTTTATCCCTCCTACCGTGACTCAAAGACCTGATTCTTTTATCCGTTCCATTTTCTTGGCGGCTTCTCTGATAGCGACCAATACCTTGGCTCAATTGTCAGTCACTGAAGTTCATTCAAATCAAACAGTGGGAAGCAATCCTCTGGCGCATGCCGATTGGTGGGAGCTAAGCAATTACGGAACAACGTCGGTGGATCTGACGGGTTGGATTTTTAATGATACAACCGGCGGAACAACCAACGGAGCGGTTATTTTTTCAACGCTGATATTGGGGCCTGGGGATTCTGCGATTTTTGTGGAAGGATTAGAGCCTTCTCAGTTTCGTTCTTGGTGGGGCTCAAGTTTGAGGGAAACGGTACCGGTGTTCACTTACACCGCCGCGAGCATTGGGCTGAGTTCAACTGGCGATGGAATTCGCTTGTGGCGTCGGGGTTCTGATTCGTCGGCATCACCGATTGTTACGGTAGATTTTGGGGCATCAGGAACAAACACCCAGAGTTTTGTACCAGATAGTTTGACAGGATTGATGACCGCACGCAGCGCGATTGGCGAGGATGGAGCTTGGGCCTCGAATGAGACTGGGGATGGCGGATCACCCGGCGTAAAGCCTGCGGCCATTCCACTTTCGGTCTTGAGCCTGACGCGAGGTCAGGCGGTGAATCCTGGAGATTCCTTTGAATTGGTTATCGAGGCAGCGGGGGTGCCACGGCCCAGATACCAGTGGCGTCAGAGCGGAATTAATATAGCTGGTGCCACAGAGTCCAGATTGCGATTGAGTTCCTTCGAGGTCAGCAAAGTGGGTGTGTACACGGTGGCCTTGGACAATGGGTTGGAGAGTCGGCTCAGTGAACCTGTGGAACTTCGATTATCTGAGAAACCCGTGGCCCCGCTTTTCACGAAAGCTCTTACCAACACAACTGTTTTTTCTGGGGCTAACCTGACTTGGGAAGTCATGGCAACTGGAGTTCCTCAGCCGCTGTATGCTTGGTTTATGGATGGAGTCGCAGTGACGGAACAAAGCGGCGGAATTTTCAATCTAGGCGTGGTAAAAACCGATCGGGGCGGAGTCTACACCGTTGTGGCATCCAATGGCTCGGGGGCAGTCACAAATTCGGCTGTTCTGACCGTGCTGGGCCGTCCGGATATCCGGATCACCGAAGTGAGTAATGCGCGGACCGTATTGGATCCCGGATTCATTGATCGAAACGGCTTTGGGCCCGAGGATTGGTGGGAATTAACATCCTTCGCGCCTGTACCCGTCTTGCTCACTGGATGGCGCTTTGACGACAACAGTGCGAGTCTACCGGCCGCCTTGGTTGTAGCTCAAACGAATCTGTTCATTGCACCGGGAGAATCGATTATTTTTGTCGAGCGATTAACCTCAGAGCAGTTCCGTCAATGGTGGGGCACAAACGAACTTCCTGTTGGGTTAAAGATCCTCACCTATACCGGCAGCGGGATTGGATTAAGTTCCGCTGGCGATGGAGTGCGAGTTTGGAATGCTAGTTCAACGGTGAATTCCGATACGATAGCTGCGGTTGACTTTCCGGCAGGCGAACCGGGTGTGAGTTTCAATTATTTGCCCGAAACTGAGGTATTTGGATCCTTGAGTGTGTTGGGGGTCAATGGAGTTTATCAAGCTCCTGGGATCTTGGCAGGGGTTCCTGAGTTAGGATCGCCGGGTCGTATTCGCTCCCAGACGGCGGTGGTGCCGCCCGTGGCTCCGTTTTTGACCGTTGGCCTTGAAGGCAATACCTTGAACCTCCGATTTGCTGCTGAAATGAGCCGCACCTATCGCCTGCAGAGACAGGGCATTGGAACAACAGCATGGGAGACAGTTGATCAACCGATTAAACCGCTTTTGAATGGGACCACACTGTTTTTATATCGTCTACCGAGCGATACTAGTGGGGCCTTATTTCGGGTGATTGCAGAATGAAAGTGCTTCAACAATCCCAGAGAAAAGAGAAGGGTTTTACCTTAATTGAACTTCTCGTCGTGATTGCTATTATCGCCATTTTGGCAGGAATGCTGTTGCCCGCATTAGCCAAGGCCAAAGGAAGTGCTTTACGCATTGCCTGTTTAAATCAGCAAAAGCAATGGGGTCTAGGATTGATGATGTATGCGGAGGATCATCTCGAACTATTGCCACGCGAGAAGCCCGTCGGCCAGGACCAATTGACTTGGCTCCAAGCTCAGAATGTCAGTAACTCGGACCTTTGGTGCAATGTGATTCCGCCTCGAATAGGGATTCGAGCCGTCAAAGATTATGCCACAAATGGCGGAGGGTTCTACGAAAAGGGCTCAATTTTTACCTGTCCCTCCTCCAAATTACCGACTCCAACAGTACGGGTGGCATCTCCTTTTTTCATTGGCGATGAATTCAAAGCTGATCCGTAACGAGATTAGACCTCGGTTGAGTGCCATTCAAAGGCCCGCACAAACGGTAACATTTACGGAGTCGGGTCTTCCTGGAGAACCCAAATTCCATTTAAACCAAGCAAATTACAATGGGCAGCCTTTCGCTTTTGCGAACCGATTTTCGGCATGACATAATCAAAGCGGCAATCTTACTTTTGCCGACGTTCACTCGGAGAATTTAAGAGGAAATCGAGTGATTGATACCGTTGTTGGAAGTCCGACCTTAGGGAAAGCATCGGTACCACAGGCGCAGATTGTTTGGACTGTCGATCCCGACGAGGATCCCAACTGAGTCTTAGATCTAGGCTTAGTGGCGACCTTGCTATGGCCTCATTTCTTGATTGGATCAGACGGGACATTGCTCGACCACTCGACTAAGCTGAATCCATACAGCGGTTACAGAGCGGCCCTTGAGTTGGGAGGCTTGAGCTTTAATGGGAGACGCGACCGATAAAGAGATATGGGGGCCACTTTGGAATTTGTATTCTAGAGCAGGGCTGTCGTTGCCTCAATTTGAGATTACAGAGGGTGGAACGCTGCCTGAGCCCTACCGGACTTTGCTGGTGCATCACCGAGATATGACGCGGACTCTCGAAGCACACCATCAGGCTTCTATTCACCTCCGATTATTGGATCAGATGCAAGAAGGGATAACCTATTCCCGAACAGTGCTCTTGGAGCTAAATAAGAGCGATCGCCCCGTGGAATTTGGGGCGAGTCGAGTTTTGTTGGTGGGGATTCCGGAGCCTTGGCGGTCTCAGATTATTGAGGCTCAATTACCCTTGGGCGGAATACTTAATGCGAGCGGAATACCCTATCGCAGCCAACCGTCCGCCTTTTTTCGAACCCTTGGAGATGACCTGATTCGATCCGCATTAAGAGTGGAAGGCATCGTCCCTTTGTACGGACGCAGAAACACTCTTTCTGCATTGAACGGATCGACTATTGCCGAAATTGTCGAGATTTTGCCTCCCTGATTTTTGCAGAAGGCGTCTTAGCCTGAACTCTAAAGGGGACTTCCAGAAACTCAATTCGCGGAAAGAAATGTGTCTAAAAGGTGAGTAAGCAGGGCTGGGTTTTCGTCCAAGACAGCATGCCTGAATTGATCCGTCCCGCTGAACTTTCCTTCTTCTCTCTGACTGAACGCTTGGCC
>SIAZ01000138.1 GCA_009695405.1 Pedosphaera sp.
TGATCCAAGCGGTCGCTTCCTCTTCGCCGCCGGTCAGAGCTCCGATGATATTCGTCAGTTTCAGATCGATGCCGCCACCGGTCGTCTCACTTCAACTGGGCGGATCCTACACGTTGGTTCGCCGGTCTGCCTGCGGTTCGTCCCATTAAAATAGTAAAACAGATCAAGCCGCCTAAGGGTTCCTATACCAGACCTGATCGCTTGGGATCAGCGGCCAGTTTTTTAACCAAGTCCTTAATCTTTTGTGCCTCAGATTTGGCGGCGACCATCATTACATCGTCGGTGAGAACAATGATGCAATCTTTCACCCCGACCAAGGCCACCGGCGTGCGGCCTTGGGTTCGGCCGTCAAAGATGATATTGCCTGAAGCGTCGATGTGGATGAAATCAGCGACCGCCGCATTGCCTTGGGAGTCTTGAGTCACGTGACGAGCCAGTGCCGGCCAAGCTCCTAAATCGTCCCAGTCGAAGGAACCGTCTGCCACTACCACATTTTTTGCCTTCTCCATCAGAGCGAAATCGACACTGATTTTGCGGATTTCGGGGTATTCTTTTTGAAGTATCAAGGTCAGTTTATTTGAGCTATGTCGTGCCGCGATCGCCCAGCGTTGACACGCCTCACCTAATTCCGGTTGGTACTCCGCCAAGGCCTCGCTAATAGTGGCTAAGGACCACACAAACATGCCTGCATTCCAGCGATAATTACCGGAGGCTAAATAGCCTTCGGCAGTCTCAAGATTTGGTTTTTCTACAAATCGTTCGGCTCGAAAGAAGAGTGTCTTCAAGGCCTTTAGCCCTTTTGGCGTCGGTAAGACGTTAGCGGTCTGAATATAGCCGTATCCTGTCTCTGGACTGGAGGGTTGGATTCCGATCGTGACAATTACGGGTTGGTGCGTTGCTACCTCAAATGCATCCGTCAGCACTTGGCAAAACTTGGCTTCATTCGGAATGACATGATCTGCTGGGAGCACCGCCATCACTGCCTTCGAGGAACGTGCTCCAACGAGAGCCGTACCGAGTGCTACAGCGGCACAGGTATCGCGGCCTACGGGTTCACCAACCACATTGTGATTGGGTAATTCAGGCAACTGTCGCCGAACCTCGATCGCCTGTACGGCGTTGGTGATAATGAGTATATTTTCAATCGGCACCAAGGTATTCACGCGATCCACAGCTTGTTGGAGAAAAGAGCGTTCACCGAGGAGTCGAATGAGTTGCTTTGGTGTTTTTTCACGGCTTACTGGCCAAAAACGCTCGCCACGTCCACCGGCCATAATAACCACAAATCGATCGGCTTTGAGGCCCTCGCACTGCGCTGTTTTTTTACCGGTGCTTTTTTGACGGATTACGGGTGTTGGAGGGGTAGGTAAGCTTGGTTTGGAAATTTTCGGCAACTTCATGTGCGTGAAAGCTACTTAACTCCATGGCCTAAGTTCTTCCAATCCAGTTTTAGAAAATATCCCAATTAAAGAGGGTGGATAGCCGACGTCCATTCCAACTCGAATCCGTCCGATCTCAGTCTTTTTTGGAAGTCGTGTATTAAGTTAACCTTCGAATGGACGGCTCTTGGTGATTTCTTTTTCTGCAAACAATAAGCAGCTAGAGTGCCGGCCGCTTCGCCGATATTCCATTCCACTGGATGCAATCGGTAACAACCATTGGTGATGTGGGTGACTCCGATATTTTTGCCCGCAGCTAAGAGGTTCTCGACTCGTTTGGGTATCAACGAACCTAACGGGATTTGAAAGGGCAGGCTGGAAAGATCGAGGTAATTCCGACCTGAAGTCGATGGATGTAAATCGATTCTGTAGGCACCAACCCCGACGGAATCTGAAAAAATAGCTGCGCGAACCGTCTTTTTTGTCGCCCCAGTTTCTATCATTCGTGCTGCCGTTGATACATGTTGTTCTTTTACCGTGAACCGAGCCTGAATCCGCCGGCTCTCTCGAATATAGGGAGCCATGGCAAAACCATCAGCGGTACCTAAAGTATCCGCTGAAGGCTTCAATCCAGGCCACCCTGTGCCTCCATCAGCCCTTGGCGCTTCGGTCTGGAGCCAGTAGAGAAATGCGCGACTGAGTTCCTTCGACTCTAATTCCCGATCCCGCTTCTGAGTTGATGAAATGCCCGGTCCGATGAGCGGCGCAATCCAGTGATCATTCTGAGGCCAATTAACCAAGCAAACGGAAGGGAAAGTTTTCGGATTCACATACTTCGAGGAGTCTCTCAATCGTCGATAGGTCCACAGATTCGGGAATCCTCCCTCTCCAACCGGATCAAAGGGCAGAGTTCGAGACGTCAAATTCACTGGATTACAATGAGCCCAGTCGAAGAGGCGCCCTGTCCAAGCCGGAGCCATCGAAGGGAAATATTCCCTCCAACGCTTATAGTGCGGTGGCCTCGAAATGACCCAGTTTTCGCCTATATAATGTTCTAACGCAAAACACCAAGTGATCGCTTGCTGATCGAGTGGATCTGCTTTTACTAGCGCTGAAGGTTCCCCTGTTTCCAACCGCGACTCAGCTCCGGTTACATGTTCCACATCACCCAAGGGCAGGAGATCTCCTAATTCGGTGGCATCCAGTAAATACAAAGCGCGGACGATGCGCCTTTCGCCTTCAGAAACGTTTTCAAAAACGACCGCGCCCAAACGGTTTCCGAGACGTTCGACAGAGATCGGTCGGTGCCCGAGTAAAAGAGTCAATCGACCCGAAGCTAAATGAGGGGCTAGTAGCGAGACGATGGCTTCTAGTGCCAACCGAGGCTCACAGCAGAGGCGTGAAACCCAACCTCCCCCTGGATTCGCGTTTGTCGCAGCCTGTGCTGAAGGTGTCAGTGGCCGTAGTCGATACAGAGTGCGGACTTGGTCCCGAAACTCTCGGTAGCTACGAGTACAACCCTTTGTCTCGATCCAAGGATGCTCATCAGGGGGGACCGCTTGCGAGGTTAATTGCCCCCCCAGCCAGAGGGTCTCTTCCGTCAATACGACCCGAAATCCGGCACGACACGCGGCCAATGCTGCGGCCACTCCTCCGACACCCCCTCCCGCAACAAGAATATCTGCCGACAGGTTTATTGGGCTGCCCGATTGTGCGGATAACAGAGCGTCGAAAGAAAAACAACCAGCACCGATACCTGCTAGAAACGATCTGCGATTGAAACTTAGGAAGGGCATCGAATGAGATTTTAAAGGGCGGACCTCACTCGATTACGACCGCGTATAAGTCCGCTGAGTGCTGCCCAAAAGGCACGAAGCCCGATGGGACGAATCTCGGTAAGACCTAAAGCACCAGCCACCGCTTGTTCATGCCCATTACAGCGCGGCGGAAGATTAAAAATATCGGAGGTTGATTCCTCTTCGAGTCTCAAAATCTCTGAATGGATCAATCCCTGCCCAATAATGTACTGCCCTTGGGCAAGTGTTTCGGTCTGTGGCGCAAAAACCAACCAAGAGCGCCAGATGAAGACTAATTCGCCCTCGCCATTCCGACTTACCCGACCCAAGGACCGATGGGGTACCTTCCCCAGACGGCGGGCGGAAAAGGCCCAAACACAATCCTTCTTGGGTGAAAACCGATGTTTCTGTCGCGAGGCGATATCCCATGCAAAAACAGATCCAAACACCGCAGTTCGAAAAGCCCAAGGAGCAAAGACAACACTGATGAGTACGATCACAGCTGTCCAAAGGACTGCGGCCCTTTCATCGATCGCTGGCAGCACTACCACCGATCCAAGAATAAAAGCACGAAACCCCTTTAGGGCAGTATCTACAGTGGTAAATGGACTGACTAGAATGAGAACATGAATCGTGTGGGAAAACAGCCAAACGGCCGCATAAATAAGCAGAGCGATGGGAACCATTACTAAATCACCCAACCAAGAAAAATCCAACGCAGCAAAGCCGACGGAAGAGAGTGTCATTGTGGAAGGCCCCCCCGTTGGTTTCAATGCCTCAAAAATTTCCAAGGCCATGGGAACCACAGCCCCCGTGGCAATGACACCACTGATTTTATTTTCAAAAAGCTCAAGCAAATCGAGGGTTTTTTTTAAAGACGTCGGGACGAGTAGGCCAGCACTGTCCTTGGCCATGCAAGCTGCTACCAACAGTAAAGCGGGAACGAAGAACCAAGGTTGAGCATACCATGAAAGACGGGGGCGATCCTCAGGTTTAGCTTTCCAGTAGCGAAACGCGCCCACGCCACCGATACCGGCCAAAGGCGATATGGCGATACCGGTGATTTGGGTCAACTTCTCGGCTGCTGCCTTTCCAGTTGAGGTTTCCTTTTTAAACCCGTCTGCGGGTGCGGCCGAAACGGAAACCATCGGTGTTGTAATAAATAAAAAAATAATTAGCCGAAAAAGTAACTTTACCTTCATGACACTGAGGCTGGTCTTAACCTGAAATTGTGTGAAGTCACAAAAATATTTTTTTGAACGTTGGCTAAATCCGGTCTAGTTCGCCGTTGCCTTTCTACACAATTTCTCATTAATCGGCTCGTCCTCTTCTTTTATGCTCTTTTACCATCATCTTGGATTCGCCTTGGCGGTCGCCCTTTTCCTTTTCATTCCTCAATTGCACGCGGTCGATGCAGCCACTTCCGCCGTCATTGCCTCAGGTGCCAAACTAGAAAAGATCGTCGGAAATTTTGTCTTCACCGAAGGCCCTGCCGTGGACAAATCTGGGAACGTTTTTTTTACTGATCAGCCCAATGACCGTATTGTCAAATGGGACGCCATTCGAAACGTCTGCACCGATTGGCTTAAACCTGCGGGACGAGCCAATGGTCTTTATTTTGACAAAGAGGGCAACCTGCTCGCGTGTGCCGATGAGACCAATGAACTTTGGTCCATTTCGCCTGATAAAAGGATTACCGTGCTCGTAAGAGATTTCTCTGGGAAACTTCTAAATGGCCCCAACGACCTTTGGGTTCGGCCGGACGGCGGGCTTTATTTTACTGACCCACTTTACAAACGTGACTATTGGAAGCGTGATCCTAAGATGCAACAGGACGGCCAGCACGTCTATTTCATGAGCGCTGGCCGCAAATTACTCAAACAAGTCGCCACCGATCTCAATCAACCGAACGGCCTGATTGGAACATCGGATGGGTCGACTCTTTATGTCGCCGACATTGGTGCAAAAAAGACTTATGCCTACTCGATTGAGAGGGACGGCACTCTTTCCCACAAACGACTTTTCTGCGAACTCGGTTCCGACGGTATGACTCTCGACAGCCTCGGTAATGTGTATCTGACTGGTCGCGGGGTGACGGTCTTCGACACAAGCGGAAAACAGATCGAGCACATCGATGTACCAGAAAGTTGGACCGCCAACGTTACCTTTGGAGGCAAAGGACGAGACCTCCTTTTTATTACCGCGAGCAAAGGCGTCTACGGGCTCAAAATGAAGGTGAAGAGTGCTTTTTAAGCGCTTAATTCAGAGCAAAATTTCCTCTGATTCTTACGTTGATTGCCTTCACTGTCTTTGATTAAAAATCGTGTCAAAACATCTCTCAGTCCTCTCGCTACTTTTGGCTCTCGTTTGGAATGAGGGCATTGCAACCGCCGCCCAATCAGCGGTCCTACCCCCTTCCCTCGAGGAATTCCGAAAGTATGCATTAACCAAGCAAGGTGATCCACGTCATGGGGCAAAACTCTTTGCTGAAGATCCACGACTTGCCTGCTCAAAATGCCATTCTGTTGATGGAACAGCCAGTAAAGCGGGCCCTGATCTGTTTGCTGCGGGGGACTCTTTTGGGCGTTGCGATCTGGTGGACGCGCTTCTGATGCCCTCCGCGATTATTGCGCCGGGTTTTGGCACTATGATGGTTGAGACCAAGAGCGGAGAAACCCACCAAGGCGTTCTCAAACAATCCAATAAACAGTCAGTTCAATTGATGAATGCAGACGGTAAACTTATCCGTATCAATTCTGCCGACATTAAATCCAGACAGGGCAGTTCTGTTTCATTGATGCCTGAAGGACTGCAAGCGGCCCTGTCTCTCCAAGACTTTACTGATCTCACTGAATACCTAACCACACTGAAACAGAAGGACACGGCATTGGCGAGTCACCGCGGTTTGCCACGTCTCATTCCTTCTTTAATTAAATCGGTCAGTGTGCGTCCTTTTTTTACTCAAGAATTACAAGTCCCACCCGGTCAAGTACGAACGGGGCTTACTGCTTTTTACCAAGTTCCAGGTGTCTCAAACGTGTTCTTGGTGCTTCACCAAAAGGGACTGATCTGGAGGATGGAAAAAACCGCGAATGGAGAGTCGAAATCTATCTTCTCCGACCTTTCTCAGGACGTCTTTAGTGACCGAGGCCCCAATGGATTATTGGGGATGACCTTTCATCCTAAGTGCAGGGAAAACCGTAAATATTACCTGAAATATCAAGTATTTGAAGAAGGCAAAGTTGCAACCTTGATTGTTGAGAAAAAGTTATCAAGCGACTTTAAGAGCGACTCAGGTTCTCCAGCACGTCGAGTGATCAAAATCGTCAGTGTCGCTGAGGATCACAGCGGTGGTTGTCTTGACTTTGGACCTGATGGATTCCTCTACTTTGCCATGGGCGATACGGGGCCCCACAATGATCCCAACGGACATAGTCAAAACAGACAGATGCTGTTGGGAAAAATGATGCGGATCGATGTCGATCATACCGCCGCTGGACGCAATTATTCTATCCCCAAAGATAATCCGTTCGTGGGTCAACGAGATGTTCAGCCTGAAATATGGGCGACTGGATTTCGAAATCCTTGGAGGTTCTGTTTTGACTCATTGACCGGCGAATTATGGCTGGCTGATGTGGGGCAGGATCGGGTTGAGGAAGTAGATATCGTTCGACGCGGCGAAAATTTCGGATGGAACGTCTATGAAGGATTTGAACCGTTCTCTAATCAATATCGTATAAAGAGAAGAACCTTTACGCCCCCTGTTTTTTCTTACGGCCGTAAATATGGCAACTCGGTGACAGGTGGCTTTGTTTATCGCGGCGACAAACGATCCTCTTTCTACGGCGTCTATCTTTGTGGGGATTACACCTCCAAACGAATCTTTGGGGTCAGCCAAAAAAACAGAACTCTCAGTGCGGTTCGTCAAATTGGCATTGCGCCCCAAGGGATTGCTTCCTTTGGAACCGACGAAGCAGGCCGAATCTATCTAGTTGGCTTTGAAGGAATGATTTACCAACTCGACTTCAGCGAATCTAGATTTGATCAGGTTCAAGAGAATTAATCCGCGACACCTTTACCAACCTCCTATCGTAAGAATCTCGACCTTAACTCCTATGACTCACCTTTTCACACCGACATTCGCTGCCGGATTAGTGGCTGTGTCACTATCCCTGTGCCCGGTTTTAGCAAAGACTCTGATACGAGTTGAACAGACTAATTTTGGAATCACTCAAGACGGGTTGCTTGTCAAGTTGATCACACTCTCCAACGCGACTGGGATGAGTGCTCAGATCATCAATTATGGAGCCATCATCAAGGAACTTCATGCGCCGGATCGAAAGGGTGTTTTCACTAATATCTTACTCACCACAGACAGCTTGCAGAAATTTCAACACGGATTTGCTGGCTCAGCAGCCATCATTGGGCGTGTTGCTAATCGCATCGGAAATGCACAGTTCGAACTCGATGGAACCACTCACAAACTCACCGTCAACGAAAAGAAAAATACGCTTCACGGAGGCATTAAAGGATTCGCGCAAGCGGTGTGGACTATCGAAAATATTCAAAGTAAGCTGGGTGAATCCTCGGTGAAATTGACCTATCTGAGTCGAGACTTGGAGGAGGGTTTTCCAGGGAATCTAAAAACGTCAGTTACCTATTCTTTGACCGACAAAAATGAATTGCGAATTGATTATCAGGCTGAGACAGACAAGGCGACTGTGGTTAATCTGACCAATCATGCCTATTGGAATCTAGCCGGCGGCGGCAGTTGTTTAGACTCAATTCTCTGGATACCTTCAAAGAGTTATACCCCGACAGATGCTGAGTTAATTCCTACTGGAGAAGTAGTAACGCTCCAAGGGACTCCTATGGATTTTAGCAAGCCGACACGAATTGGAAACCGTATCGAACAATTAAAACCGAAGCTCAATGGATACGACCATAATTACGTCTTAATTAAGGGGAAATCGATGAAGATGGCGGCTCGTTTATTTGAA
Organism: Pedosphaera sp.; assembly: GCA_009695405.1. Classification (GTDB taxonomy): domain Bacteria; phylum Verrucomicrobiota; class Verrucomicrobiia; order Limisphaerales; family UBA9464; genus SXXZ01. The sequence goes on from SIAZ01000138.1 coordinate 8,176, forward strand.
CCGTCAAGTGGGCGTATTTTAGAAGTGAGAACCACACAGCCTGCCATACAGCTCTATACGGGTAATCATCTTGGTAACACAGCGGTTTGTTTGGAGACTCAACATTATCCCGACGCCATTCATCACAAAAATTTTCCTTCTATTATTTTGCGCCCCAAAAAAATATTTAACGAGACGACTCTATTCACTTTCTTGTCAAAGTAGTTTTAGAAACGACGTTCGGCCGTTTTCAAGTTTGAAATCAATAAGTAAATTAAGGATAAATAGACTCTAGTTTATTTAAATAAATTTCACTAATTTTTTAAATAGTCATACCTATGATTTCTGGAAATTCGCGGGAGAAAAAGTTAGTAAATAGAGGAATCTATCGACGGCCACGGTTTGGAGGATTTACTTTAATTGAATTGCTGGTGGTCATTGCGATTATTGCAATTTTGGCCTCGATGTTGTTGCCCGCCTTGGCCAAGGCCAAGCAACAGGCGAAACGAACTGCCTGCCTTAGTAATCTGCGACAAGTTGGAATCGCGAATACAATTTATGCGATGGATAATCTGGATACCTCACTCGAGTGCGCGGGGGGAGGTACTGTGCAGTTTGTTCTTTCGCCAATTGCCCGAAATCTCTCAGCGAGTTTAGGCCTTCTTGTCACCTCTAACACTCCGTCTTGCTGGGCCTGCCCTAATCTTCCAGACCTTCCCTTCTACGACAATGGCGGTAGTTCGGGCATGAAACTGGATCAGTGGGCGATTGGTTACCAATTCTTTGGAGGAATGACTGAATGGAATAATCCTGCAGGGGTGTTTCCTTCTCGCAGCCCAGTTAAATTAAGTACATCACAACCCCACTGGGTCTGGGCGGCCGATTGCGTCGCCAAGATCGGTGGGAAATGGGGTAAAACAGAAATGCTGCAAGGCCGAAAGAACTGGAATGGGATGCCGCCCCATAAAACAATGGGTAATTTGCCCGCGGGCGGTAACCAATTATTAGTGGATGGTTCCGCCTACTGGGTTAAAGCTGAGAAAATGTATTTTTTGCATACTTGGGGTGGCGGATGGTCAAGCGATCGCATCAATTATTGGTATCAAGACCCCAAAGATTTTGATCCGAAGTTAGCACAAGAAACGACGTTAAATTCCATCCGATTCCGCCCCTAAAATTCAAAGAGTTAAGCCGTCGCCTAAATAAGATTGATGCTCCGGCGATTGGCAATCTAAGGTGGACCCCGATCGTTGGACCACTTTTGGTCGGAATTAAGTTATGGTTTGGGGTCTGAAATGGTTCTTCAAGGGTCGTGCTTTTTGCCTGACCCGGACGCTCGCAGACGGGCCTTTTCGCGTCCAGCCCGGAGGGAGCCCCGCAGGGGCGACCGGAGGGCTGGACGCGGCGCGCGCGCCGCTCTTGTTTCGCTGTTGCTTCCTGGCTCATCACTTCATGGTCCGCGCCCCGTGTGATTCGGGATTCCGATACACATCCCCAGGA
>SIAZ01000139.1 GCA_009695405.1 Pedosphaera sp.
CAAACAGTTTCAGCGCCGTCTCCGGGGCTATGGTCAGTTCTGGAGCTGCCCCGGCCTTACCCATCTCCTTCAACTCTGCGTCTTGGTCAAAAACAAGGACGATCACCTCCTCTGGAACTGATTCTTACCGTCAACTCGTGAATGCACGGTATCGGGGCGATTGATAAAGCCGAGTCCCCTAGGGGTAAGCAAACTAGGCTCACTTGAAAGCGAATTGGATTAGTAAAAACTAGTCCAGTTACCATAGTGCCTCCAGACGATCCGACCGCTCCGAGCCAGATCCGCATGCCCATCAGCAAAGCCACGGCTGATTGAAATAGCACGCCCTCCCTGAATCTGGAATCCAGAGTCGGCGGCGACCGTCGGGTGACCACCCCAAGCCCGAACAAGATTCGTCTCGAATCCATCCTTATAAAGAGTGTCAGTGACGATGGGACTGGTTGATGCTCCCGGATCTTCCATGCGTGCAGGCCATCCGTCTGTTATCGAATTGGTATTAATCCGGGTGGTTGATGGCATTACTCGAAATCCTGCAATACCGGAACGCGGGACCCACCAACTGTGCTGCATAATGGCAAATCCAAAGGCCCATCGCTGACCATAATAATACCGAAGGTCATCGTTATTGGCTAAAGTTCGGTTCCGGTTCTTCTTCAACCATATTTGGGCTTCGGTTAGCTCCGAAGGGCGCACCGGACAAAAGAACATCGGTACCGTTAGCCCATAGTTTTGTACCGCTGGAATCATGGCGTCAGCGACATCCCACGGATTATTTCCGATATCACCCAACATCGGCATCCGCCCCTTAGCGTCGTCGCCCGCGTATAGGTTTGCAGCAATAGCCCACTGACGAAAGTTCGATAAACAAGTGGTTTCCCGTGCCTTAAGCCGCGCCTTGGCCAGTGATGGCAAAAGCATCCCAGCTAGAATGGCAATAATGGCGATGACCACGAGCAACTCTATCAGAGTAAAGGCCCATTGGCGCGGGTCTCTTTCGATGTCTTTTCCTAAGATGGCGGGGTGTTTCATGGTTTGGCAGCTCGTCGAGGAGCCTCCCCAACTAACGGTTGAGTGCTGCGTAAATAGGCGAAGAGATCGCGGGTTTGCTGGTCATTCAAACCATCCAATAACCCTTCCGGCATCAGAGATGTCCCCGCCGATTGGAGTTCAGCGATATCAGCCCGATTGAGGGTAATATCCTGATTGTCCATCCCGCGGAGTACCACCCTTTGGTTATCTTGTTCTACCAAGAAACCAGAAAGGGACCGACCGTCTTTGGTTTCTATAAAATAGTTCTCAAACCCTTCACGAATTTCCGCGCTGGGATTGATTACTGCCAAGAGCATCGACTCCAAATCGGGGCGGTTATAAACAGTCAAATCAGGTCCGACTTGGCCGCCTTGTCCAAAGAGCTTGTGACAACCAGCGCAGGTGTTTTGAAACAAAGTGCGACCGGCATAAGGGTCTCCAGTGGCGGAACGGACAATACCGGAACGTCGTTGAATCTCCGCGTCCATAGTCGCTGTCGTGGGATTTCGAATGTCAGGCCAGAGGGTCTGCAGCAGTGCTTTTAATTCTGGGTCGCGATGTTGTTTTAACTTTCGAACCACCCCCGATGGAAGACTCTCCGGCTTAATCGCCGGTGCCGCCCAACCGCTCGGCTTGCGAGCTATCGCTCTAGCTAGTGCCAAGCTCCACGCGGGTCGACTCGCCAAAAGTGTCTGGGCTGTGGGTAAGGCTACTGGCCCCAACGCCTGATAAACACTCAATACGGTCTGTGCAATGGCTGGATCATCATAGCCTTGCAACGCTGCCAAGGCCACCTGACGCAGCCCATCATCTTTAACCGCTCCTCGATAAGCATGACTCAGGGCCGGAACACTTCCGGGGGCTCGGACTTCTCCCAAAATAGCCAAGAATTCAAGGCGCTCATTGCGAGGTGCTGTTTCATCGACCACCAATTTTAAAGCTCGAGAAAGGGTCTTAGGATCTCCTCGGCGAAGGGCAAAAGCGGATGAACCGACTCCATGACGATTCATTCCAGCGACTAATTCTTCCGGTAACCCAGCCATTGATCGCCCTTTGAAGCCGGCTTCAAATCCCGTTAGCAGACGGCGACTGCATTCGGGCGTTGGAGCGAGTTCAAACAGTTCAGCGCAGGCGAGCAAATCGCGTCTTGCTCCTGCCTGAGCAAATCGGCGCGATAAACGCTCCAATAAATGGGCTTCAACCAAGGAATTCTTCCAAAAGGCAGGGTTTTTAAAAAGCTGAAGCACTTTTTCTCGATGCCCTTCACACTGCATCTCCATTGCCCACCAGATCAGCAAAGGCTGTCGGTTATCGTGGGTATCTTCCGAATGACCGCACAGACCTTGAATAATGAGGAGCGCCTGTGTAGCAGGCACTCTTCGAGCAGTCGCCGCTAATTGATTTCGGACTTCGAGATCTTTTTCCTCTATCGCCATCAGCGTCAGTTGGTTCAGCACCACCGGCGTCAGATTTCGAGAGTCACCGAGAAGTCGTACTCCCCATTGGCGCACGTAAGGATCTTTATGTCGTAAGGGAAGAAGTTCCTGATCGTGGGTTAATCCGCCACTGAGCGACCAAGCCCACAAAGCTTCCAGCGCGACTTGTCCTGTAGAGTTTTTGAGCATCTGATTGAAACGGGAGATTGCTCTCGAATCATGTTGGTCGCCAATCAATCGCAGGGCAGTCTGCCGTACCCAACGATTTGAATGAGTCAATTGATCGGACACTTGTTTGAGTGTGAGTCGCGATAAATCCATTGGACGAACCGGTTTTGCCCCTTTGGACCGCAGGCGATAAATCCGACCATTGGCTTTATCCATCTCCCCTTCTTGATTTCGATAATGGTTCACTTGTCGGTCATACCAATCACACACATAGACTGCTCCATCAGGGCCTACCTTAATATCGACCGGACGAAACCATCGATCGTCGCTGGTGACAGGTCGTGAAAGATCACGTGTGCGGAATGAAGATTGATCGGAACTAAAGTCGCTCTCGACCAAACGACCTTGAAGAGGTTCCACGCCCAGCAGCTTTCCGGCAAATCGTTGAGGTAAAGCGCCGTGATTATAGAGGACAAAGTTGTGAGTAAAGCGGGGTTCGCTGCCCAATGGCATGGCCGGAAAATAGCCGAATGCATAGGGATTGGAGAGAGGTCCGTGCTTCTCAAAACCTTTCTGCAAATAGGCCCCTTGCTGATAATGAAACCCCCGGGTATCGCCTCCGTTATGACCAGAAAAAATACGGCCCTTGTCGTCGATTTCACAGCCAAAAGCATTGCCGCCGCCTTCGGAAAAAACCTCGTAAATTCTTTTTTCAGGATGATACCGCCAGATGTTTTGTCCCTGTGAATAATACGGCTTGGGATTTAACGCTTTTCCGTCCGACCCCATCACCACAATGTTTGCTGTGACAGTACTGCCTTGCGCCCCGTAGAGCCATCCGTCTGGACCCCATCTCAGCGAATTAGCCACGCTATGGGTGTCTTCGAGACCGAATCCCGCCAAACGCACCTCCGGATCCCCATCGGGGACATCGTCGTTGTTGGCATCCCTATAGAATAACAAATAAGGAGGATTCAAAATCCAAACGCCTCCCCGTCCTCGCTCAACCGCTGTCGCAATGTTCAAGCCGTCTACAAACACTTTATGGCGGTCATAGGTCCCGTCGCCATCGGTATCTTCGTGGATACTAATTCGATCAACCCCCTTCACATGATTGGGCGGTGCCAAGGGAACCTTGTCGTAGACAGCTCGCCAAACACTGTCTCGACTCACGAGGGTCAGACCTGCAGGGGAGGGATACTGTCGGAACTCAACAACCCACATACGGCCGCGTTCGTCGAAGTTTAAGAACACTGGTTGGCTAATCTGTGGTTCTGCAAGGACCTGATCCCACTCGAGATCCTCTGCTACATGAAACCTTTTCATAGAGTCAATCGGGCTAAGGGCGGGGCCCCGAGTTTCTTGCGGAAGATCCGGAGTTGGAGTCACGACACTTGCTGCGTTGATCACTGAACGCGGTTGACGAAAAACGACGGTGCCTTCTCCCCGGTCCGCGTTGACTCCAGCCCATTCGGGCGAATCACCCGTCCGAAAGTCCCACTCGCCAGCAAGGGAAAGTGTGTTTGTGCTCCAGTGAAGACGGGGAGCGGTTCCTTTGAACCCACCGCGGCCATCGTGGTCATAGACTCGAATTGCTATCCACAACTCACGGGGAGTTGTGGTTAACGGAGCTGGAACGGAATAGTTATTCTTTAGTTGGAAGCCGTTGACATACGCCGGCGGTATGCCCCCTGCTGCGCCTACTTTCACCCCGTTAACAAATGCTTCATGGGCGTTGTCAACGTCGTTGATCTCCAGAGTCAATGATTGGCCCTGCCACGCCGGTGGCAATTCCACTTTCGATCTGTACCAAGCCAATCCGTCGTACTGAGCCAAGGCACCACCAGAATTTTCCTCCCATGTTCCGGGGACTTTCATGGTCTTCCACTCCTTGGAATAATCGGCTGTGATGGCAACCGCTGGCGGAATGGGGTCGTGCAAACACCAAAGAATACCGTTGAGCAATAAACGACGAAAAGCGGGTAACTCGAAATCGTCTGGATTGCCTAAAGATGTGTAAAAAACCCGTCGATCGTTGGCATTATTGACCCAAGCCACGGGCTCAATCTCGGTACGGCCTTCGACATGACCTCGCAAGAGTGGAACGGCGGCCGATGCCAAATTGACGTTCTTGTAAAGGTGGGAGGTAACTCGGAAAGAATCCGTCCGAACTCCGGTCATTACTGGATGGGTTCCATTAGAGGAAACCCCCTGAATTATGCTGTGAGGTGCTACCGGTGGCTTGTTATTGTAATGGCCCATGTACTTGGCCCCCAACACGTCGACATCAAATGTGGACCAAGCAGCAAACTCTTCCCCCGCCGGTCGAGCATCAAATCCATGGCTTGCTGTGCGGATTCCCACTACGGGTTTGCCGGCGTCCACATGGGCTCGCAAAAGTGCCATCATTGTCTTTGATGGAGTACGCCGACGGACACTAACCAGCACTAAATCGGCGTTACGAAGGGATTCCACGCTTTTAAAATTTGGATCTCCATCGACCGGCGTGGCCATCACCTCAGAAATCTCATAACCTCGCCAAGCGAGTTCCTTGGCTGCGAACTCAGGTAGAGTCTTCCACGTATAATACTCATTCTCACCGACCACGAGCGCGATTCGCTTTTTCACGTCGCCTCGGAAATGGAAGGGTGGGGCCCCGGTCAAGTCGCTACTTGTAATGCTCGGGCACCAGAAGGTTTCAATATGTTCCACCACTAGTTCGGTGCCTCGAAAATGCGAAACGTAAGGTGACTTTCGATGGTTATACATCGAGTCGGTCATATCCCGAAGCAGCAAAACATTTTGACCTTGGCTTACCATCTGACGAATGGCAAAGGACCTGCCCAGAACACACATATTAATGTGGACGCCCATAATCAGCACATTGGTGATGCCGCGTTGGCGCATCAGATAAAAAGCCTCAGCCGAATCAGTAATTCCGTCTGTGTCTTGAATCTCCAAGGCGGGATGTTGTCGTGTCCAAGCTCCGTAACCCGGACAATCTGGACAGCCATCGCAACCACCGTCGGAATCGTCGATGGGCAGTGGGGGTTCTTTCCCGCCATTCAACGAACACCATCCTTGGAGAGGAATTGTCGTTGCCACCTTGGGGGCAGATTGGGCCAGTTTACGGGCTGGATGCTCTTTATAAAACCCTAGCGTATCACTCGGGCAATGAATCACTAACATCCCACGGGCACGCGCCGCCTTTAGTACCTCATTCATTCGCGGTGCCATTTCTGTTACCCGCTCTGTGGCGTCGGGACAATGGTGCTGATCCCACATATCGCACACCACGACCGCAGTGCGTGTCGGATCCCATTCTACGATTTCTTCAAGCACCTTAACCTCAGAGGAATTAGTCCCGAGCACCTGCCGTGAGCGTGTGTGGAACGACACTGGAATAGCCGCTGCGACCGAGATCGAAACCAGAGCCGAGACGAGCATCAATTCGACAAATCGCTTCCGTAGAGTCTTGAAGAAAAAGTGCATTTCTAAAGATGTTGTTGCCCTCGAAAAAATGCAATGGAAAGCCAGTGGCTTGTTGACGGTAGTTCAAAAGGGGACAGAGTTTAGAGTGAGTGTTTTCCTAGAATTTCAGGCCAGTTGTTGAGGGGAGGACTTGGTGTTTAAGTGACCGCCCAGAACTGTCTGAGCGGATGACGAATCAGGGTGCTAAACGGCGTTCGATCTTGCGAGCTCTGGCGATCAGGTGGGCACGCTCAGAGCAGCGAAGGCGCATTGAAACTCGGAACAAGGATCTCGGTCATCGGCCATGGAATTATAGCCAAAGAGGCTGAGGCCATCGGTGTATTCCACCATGGTCAGATGGTGCTGGAGAAAGAGGCGGCGAAAGTCTCAAAATGATTCTAGGTGGTGTCAGTGGGAACAAAGACCGCGCCCAGGTGCTTGCGGAAATGATCATCCATGGTTAGCAGCAGGGTTTGCTTTTCCTGGGCGAGCCACCATTGGTAAATGGAGAAATCGTGCTGCCTTAGTTCATTGATGAGGGAACGTTCCCAGCGTCGCCGAGCTTTGAGACGAGGTTCGGGTTGGCAGAGGAGATTCGGAAAACAGGTTCTGGCGAAAGCGGCCACCGATTCGCGATGGTGTTTAAAACTCGGGAGGGTCTCCAGTTCGTCGGCCACGAGTTGGAAGTTGGGTGGTTTTTGGAAAGGGAGAAAATTCTTGAGGAAGGTGATGGCCTCCGCCGGAGAGCCTAGCGGTAAAGTTCGAGCGTTGGCTGAGGAAACGGGTGAGCAGTCGGTAAAGATGGGTGCGAACGATTTGGAGAAAGAGGGCGGATCCCCCGGCACACACCGTCCCCTCATTGAACTGACCGAGAATGTGCTAGGGAGACTGATTGGTGAAGCGTTTGGTGAGTTGTTTGTTAATAGCCCCGAGTCAAGCCAGTCGCTGTCCCTGGGGCGAGGGCTTGAGGGGCAGTTCCATCCGTCACATCACCTGTCCCCCTTTTGTTTCCGCCCCGATATGGAAAGGACCTGACTAAAGGGAGCTCCTTCGGTCACTGCAGTCGTCTCTCAGTTAGCTCTGCTGTTTTAGGGGAATTCGACCACCTTCAGACCGGTCAATCGCCTGATTTCATCGGCTAAATTCGTCAACTCGGAAGGTTCTAAGCGGGTGGCCCAAGGCTCTGGTACAGGTCGAGCAATGGTGTACGCGTGGACCTCCGAAATCTGACCTCCCGTAATGGTAATTTCCATTAATCGAGTACAATACTCCTGTAATTCCGTCGTCGACATGATCTCCCCATAGACTTTAAGAAAGAGGCTTTGAATAATAATCGGCCGGATCCGAGCTGTTTCTCTTAAATTAGCTAGAATCCGATCAAAACGAATCTTCGAACGATTCACTGTTCGAAAATAGGCCTCAGAACCAGCATCCAGCTTGGCCCAAATCTCTCCACGATTAGCATCCATTCGCTCTAGTCCTCGCTTCACAGTTGCTTTGTCGAGACCCGCTGAATCGGTGATTAGGACAATTTTTGTCTCGGTAAGTCCGCACTGGTTCAAGACCTCAACCACTTGATCCACACAGGTATCAAAGTTGTGAATCATTGTTGGTTCACCGTCGCCGCTGAAAGCGACGTCGCGGACCTTGCGAGTTAATGCCTCGGGTATATCGGTAAATTTAGGTTCGCAAGCTAGACCTCCCGATTGAGCGTGTTGAATGAGCCAAAGCAATTCGTCGCGGACCTGCGCCAAATCCACTAATTGGGCCTTACCCGGAATCTTGCGGTCGACCTCGCAGTACACACAGTCAAAGTTACAGGCCTTGTCTGGATTTAAATTGATTCCGATTGAGAGTCCACGGGATCGCCGTGAAATAACCGGATAGACGTAGGTAAAGTCGTGATAGGTCCGGGCATGGTCGAGCACAGCGGTCCAAGTATTACGGATGACAAGTGGTTCGGAACCCATGGGGAGATGCTAGGGTAAGTCAGGTATTTCATCCAGTCAGGCTTCACGCAATCGGTTCGTTAGGCTCCAAGAAGCAAGGAAGAAAACCCCAAAGGCTGGGTTGGATGAGTCAAAACACGTCAAAAGTTCGAAGAAAAGAGAGTAAAAAGATCGAAGTGACTTCGACCATATTCTCAAAGTTGTTTCAAGGCGGGGAGATCCTGTCGGCCAAATCAAATGGACCTGTTTTGCGAGTTTAAGCTTGGGGCCGCATTGGTTTAAGAATAATTAGTCATTAAATGAGTATCCTAGGCGTTGGAATTATCGGTTGCGGCGGCATTGTCCTACAGAATCATCTTCCGGGTTTGGCCCTTTGTGGCGATGTCCGTGTCGCCGGATTGTGCGATTCCGATGAGCGAACTTTAGAGAGAGCCCGTACTGAAACAGGTTGCTCTTTTGTGACAACGCAGTATGCGGAATTACTAGCTCGCGAAGATATTCATGCGGTGATTATCGCCACGCCGAATATGTTGCACTTTCCTATCGCGATGGCGGCAATTGCCGCTGACAAGCATGTGCTTTGTGAGAAGCCGATTGCTATGAATGCTGTCGATGCTTTGGTCTTAGCGAGGTCGGCTGACGTAGCGAGGGTACGCCATATGACGGCTTTCACTTACCTTTTTGTTCCGGCAATGCGTTATCTCAAGCATTTGGTCGGGCAAGGGGATTTGGGCGAACCGCGGCATTATCGTTCGTGCCGACTTCAGGACTGGGGTACGCGTGATTTGGGGTGGCGGATGGTAAAGAAATTCGCCGGCACAGGGGAGATTGGTGATATGTTAAGCCACCGGATAAATTTTGCGCAGCATATTGTAGGACCGATGACCCGTTTGGTTGCTAACGTGAAGACTTTGACTCCGATTCGCGGGGGGAAACCAAACGATACCGACGATTGGGTGGCGATCATTGCCGACTTTCGCAATGGAGCGACAGGGGTGCTGGAGAGTAGCAAGTTGGCCAGCGGTCGAAACGAAAGTTGGAGGAGTCTTGACTATGTCGAGGTTAATGGTTCGGAGGGTAGTTTTGAATTTACCACGGGGAAATGGAATGAACTGCAGTACGGGCGACTCGGTGGACCCGGAATGACCGTGTTGCCTGTGCCTCGGGAATTTTGGGTTTGGCCCGGATCCAATCGCAATCTAGGAGTAGGTGACCCCTTGGTTTCATTTCGCTACGATCAAGCTGTTGAGTTCATTAACGCGATTCGAGAACAACGCCCCTGCTCCGTGACTTTCCATGAAGGGGCAGCGGCTCAGACTGTCATGGATGCGGCTCTTGAATCTGCACAATCGGGCCGTTGGATTGATCTTTGATTCAGTAGCGTCTCGGTCAGAGTTGCGAAATATGAGGCCGGTTACCGAGCGATATCTGAGGTGGACCCCGAAAACTGGACCAGCGGTTAAGTTATGGTTTTGCGGGTTTGATCAACGACAAAATGATCAGACCAATGAAAACCAAAACCAAACGGAAAAGACACAGTTCAGCGTTCAAAGCGAAGGTGGGGATGGAGGCGCTG
>SIAZ01000140.1 GCA_009695405.1 Pedosphaera sp.
GGTTTAGTAAGAGGCCCTGCTGGAATGACAGTAAGTGCGGGTGGTGCCTTAACTTGGACACCCTTAGGAGCGCAGGGACCGATGGCGACGAACGTGCTGGTAAGAGTGAGTGACGGCTTCGCCAGTGTGACCAACGGATTCACGGTGACGGTGACTGAAGCGAACGTGGCACTGATCTTTGCGGCAATTGCTTCGAAGACAGTGAATGAATTGGCGCTTCTCTCAGTGATATTGAGTGCGAAGGATAGCAACCTACCCGCCCAACCGTTGACCTACGGATTAGTAAGAGGCCCCGCCGGAATGACGGTGAGTGCCGGTGGGGTATTAACCTGGACACCAACGGAATCTCAGGGACCAATGGTCACGAATGTGTTAGTAAAAGTAAGTGTCGGTGTGGCCAGTGTGACCAACGGATTCAATGTTACGGTGGCTGAAGTGAACGTGGCACCGAAACTGGTTGCGGTGTTAGATCGAATAATCAATGAGTTGGTAACCTTCCAAGTGACTTTAACTGGATCGGATTCAGACGTTCCGTTGCAATCATTAACCTACGGGTTGGCTCAAGGGCCGGTTGGAATGACAGTCAGTTCGGGTGGGTTATTGACTTGGACTCCAACGGATGCTCAAGGACCGAGTACCAATAAAGTGTTGGTCAAACTGAGTGATGGAATCTTGAGTGTGACCAACAGCTTTACGGTGACGGTAAAACCATAATTGAACGCCTTGCCCCCACTTGATTTGCAACTTTTGGGGGCAGGTAGGCAATTTTCTTGTCGTTTTGAGATTAGTTCAGTCGATTAAAGATTTTATCCAGCATTGATTCCATTACACGGATCTCAAAACGTCACTTTCCTCTAGAGTCCATTCGGGTTTAGCTTAGCGGTTTCTTCGAATGGCTAGAAAAAAGATAATTCCAGTTCAACCGACTGTAGTTCCATTTTTGAATCGGGAACTTTCTTGGCTCGAGTTTAACCAGAGGGTGTTAGATGAAGCGATGAACCTCGCTGTCCCTCTTTTGGAGCGGATCAAATTTCTTTGTATTACCTACTCGAATCTCGATGAGTTTTTTGAGGTTCGTGTGGGCGCTTTGAAACAACAGATTGAAACGGATGACCTGACCCGAGGGATCGATGGGATGTCGGCAGGTCAGTGTCTTCGTGCGGTGACTCGCCGAGTTCGATCCATGACAGCGACTGCTGAATGTTGTTGGTCTGATCAACTTCGTCCGAGCCTTGCAGTTGCTGGAATTAGTTTCGTCCTACCTACCGAACTCGACGAGTCTGATCGTCGCTGGTTAGGGCAGTATTATCGCGAAAAAGTTCACCCAGTGCTAACACCGCTGGCCATTGATCCTTCGCATCCGTTTCCTCAATTACTGAATAAATCTCTTAATCTGATTACGCGGATCAGGCTAGGGCAGGGGGAAGATACGGCGGAACGATTAGCGATCGTTCAGGTTCCTCGGGTTTTACCTGCGACAATTCTTCTGCCACGCCCAGATTCTCGAAAGGTTCATGTTTTTCTCTCTGATCTGATAGGAACCCATCTAGATCAACTCTTCCCTGACACAGTTATGGACGGTTGGTGGGCCTTTCGGATCACTCGCAATAGCGAACTCTACATTGAAGAAGAAGAAGCCTCTAACTTGCTCAAGGCAGTCGAGGCCGAACTGCATAACCGTCGTAAGGGTGAGGCTGTTCGTATGGAGATATCTGAGGGTTGCCCAGAATCTCTTCGTGATGAACTGATCCACACTTTGGGCCTAAATCTTAACGATGTTTACAACGTAGGGGCACTAATGGCCCCCGGTCGACTGATGTCAATGCTCGAGGATCAGTCGGCACAGGACCTCTTCGACCCGCCCTTTATCGCGCCTATCGCTGCGGCTGTACGCGGTTGGACTGACTTGTTTGAGGCGATTCGTGAAGGGGACATTCTTCTGCATCATCCTTATGAGTCCTTTGATACTGTCGTTCGTTTCCTCCAGCAAGCCGCTTCTGATTCTAGGGTTCTCGCCATCAAACAGACGCTCTATCGCACTGGGGGTGATCGACGAATCGTGGGTGCGCTCATGGATGCGGTGAAGAAGGGTAAACAAGTCACAGCGGTGGTTGAATTAAAAGCCCGTTTCGACGAAGCCAATAATATCGCTTGGGCGCGTCGTCTCGAAGAGGCTGGTGTCCATGTAGTCTACGGTTTGGTTGGTTATAAAATCCACTGCAAGGTTTCCCTCGTGGTTCGCAATGATCCTGACGGCATTCGCCGTTACGTTCACTTAGGTACTGGCAATTATAACCCTTCAACCGCCCGTTTTTATACCGATATCGGACTGCTTACCTGCCATCCGGATTTCGGTGAGGATGCTTCAATTCTCTTCAATCTCCTCACCGGAGTTTGTCAACCGCGGCCAACTCGACGACTAATCCTCGCACCGTTCGAACTGCATGAACGGGTTCAAAGCTTTATTCGTAGGGAGATCGCTCATGTTCGGGCCGGTCTTCCTGGGCGAATCATTGCTAAAATGAATGCGTTGGTCGATGAGGAGACCATTCTATCTCTGTATGAGGCATCGAAGGCGGGGGTTGAAATCGACCTTATTATCCGCGGTGTTTGTTGTTTGAGACCCGGTGTCCTAGGTCTCAGTGAGCGCATTCGTGTTTGTAGCATTGTGGATCGTTTTCTCGAGCACAGCCGCCTCTGGTTTTTTGCGAATTCCAATCAGCCTGAGGTCTGGGTCACTAGCGCCGATTGGATGCCTCGCAACTTCTTCAAACGGATTGAAGTCGCCTTTCCAATCATCGACGGTCGTCTCCGCGATCGGGCGATCAACGAGATTCTTAATTTGACCTTAGCGGATACGGTGAAAGCGTGTTGGTTGAAACCAGATGGTACTTACGTGATGACCACGACGCTCCCTCATACAACGCCTGTCCGTTCCCAGACGCAGTTTATGAAAATTACGCGGGGCTCTCGGCATCGAGTCGGAGATGCCGAAATTCAGCCAGGCAAGGGCCTGAAACTCCGATTAAAACCGGTTGAGGAGCCTAGTTAGCAGAGTCTTTTTTATTCCAGAGTCGCCAACACCGACCTAGCTAGCGTTTGATTCCTAGAGATGCTTGACACCCAATTTATCCCAGCGACCGACATTCCCGGTAAGGCTTTGCTGGTTGTACTCCATGGCCTTGGTGACTCTACAAAGGGATGGGACTGGCTACCAGATGCACTCCAACTTCCATGGCTTGATTTCTTGTTGGTGAATGCGCCTGACTCCTACTATGGAGGGTTTTCATGGTATGATTTGCATGGCGATTCAGGCACGGGTGTTCGGCGGAGCCGAATTCTTCTTAGGCAACTCTTGGATGAACAGATCGCTGCGGGGCGATCCAGTAAGAGGATTGGCTTGATGGGATTCTCTCAAGGCTGCCTGATGACCTTCGACGCCGGATGGCGGCAATCGGAAGCACTAGGGGCTCTCGTGGGAATCAGTGGTTACATTCATGAACCGGAGACTCTCCTTGCTGAACTAGGGCCCGATGCACTTTCTGTTCCCTCTCTGTTTACCCATGGCACCCAAGATCCCTTGATTCCGATCGAACCTGTCCGGAAGCAAGTCGAGCAATTGAAGGAAGCTGGATTAAACATTATTTGGAAGGAATTCAAAAAAGCACACACCGTCGCTGGTGAGCCAGAGATCGCCTTCATTCGAGATTTTCTGCAACAGCACCTCGGTAAAACAACGGCGGATTGAATTTGATTACCGGTGTCGCCAAACCTTCGGAAATCAGCATGAACTTCTGGTCGCTTAAAAATCAGAGTCAGGATTTAGCCTCCAGATCTACCAGACTTCAACGGGCCCTTTGGGGACTGGGATAGATTCGCGACGGACACTGGCCGGTTCATCAGTAGCTCTCATGAAACTAGCCATCATTGGAGTCAGAGCGTAGCGCGGGAGTAAGTTTCCTAAGTCATCGCAAAACTGGGTGCGCCAAAGCAGATACGATTCCACAATCTCCTTATAGTGCGCGTGGGACTCCAGGCGGACTATTTTTTTACTGAAGTCGCTCGAAGGGCCAAAGCGTTTGGCATACCAAGGGCCAATCTTGCGGAACATCACGCACCCGTGCTTTTCGCCAAAGACATCGATCATTAGATCTAAATGGCGTGACATCACCCGTACTCGGTCGGCTATTGAAGGTTCTGGGGGGAGAATGCCTGTGGCTAAATAAGCTTGGGTCCGTACAAAAATCCACGGATCGTAAAAGGCGCCGCGTCCTATGCTCACGCCGTGACAACCGGTTTCATTAAACATCATTTTTGCTGCTTCCGGTGTGGTGACATCGCCATTACCGATGACCGGAATCGATCGAACTGCGGCAACCACAGAGCGAATACCCGATAGGTTTACGGTGCCGCTAAAACCCTGCTCACGAGTTCGACCATGAATAAAAATTCCAGCAATCCCAGCGTCTTCAAGCGATCGAACCAAGTCCGGCGCGGTGAGGTTGTCGTCGTCCCATCCCAAACGCATCTTGGCAGTTACCGGAATGCGAAGAGCCTGAATCATGGTCCGGACTAAATGCTGTGTGGCGGTATGATCGGTCATCATTGCCGATCCTCCACCGACTCGGCAGATCTTCCGAACCGGACATCCCATATTGATGTCGATAGCACTGACCCCGAGTTCTTGAAGCATTACTGCGGCATCGCGCATTTCTTCAGGTACAGAACCAAACAATTGAACGGCTAGAGGACGGTCATTCTCGTTGGTTTCAATGAGTTTAAACGCTTTAGGATTCCGTTCGATCAATGAACGGGCATTGACGAGGTCTGTGGTAGCGAGGTGGAGCCCTCCGATTTCTCGGGCAACCAAACGAAAGGGCAGGTTTGTATATCCAGCCAGTGGCGACAGAAAAAGGTTGGACGCCAGCTCCAAAGAGCCGAACTGGATCATAGGCAAAGAGTACCGTGAGTTCTGTTCTGTGACAATCCTAGGTCCCAGCAGCCTGCGCCTGAGCTAGGTAGTGTTCAACGGCCTGAAACTTGGCCATATTCTCCGGTTTGAGGGCTATCAAGGTGCGGTGTGCGTCCAGAGCGCAGCGGAGGATTTCCTTTCGAGTCCCAGCTCCTAATATGCAAGGCTCGCTTGTCTGGGGCGGTGAATATTGGCCGTCGGCTTCAAGGCGATCGACCAAATCCAGCAGACCGTGGTCAGCAAAGGTATCCAGAATCCGCGAGGGAGCTTGGTGTAAGACAAAGCAAAGTTCGGAGTGTTGAATAAGGTGGGCAATGGTGCCAGAAAAGGCGCTGTCCATGAGGAGAATCGTTGAAAGTTCGAGGACGATCTGGCGGACACCTTCGTTCTGCAATTGTAAGAGGGCTTTCTCAAAAGAGGGGGCAGATTCCGCCGCGGCTCGTCCGGTAAGTCGGACATAAGCCGTCGTCTCGTCGATACCGATAAAGATGGAACAACCGGGCAAGGCCATGGGAGGGGAAGTATTATCCTGTAGCGGCTCGGGTCAAGCCGCGTGGGGTTGGATGTCGGCGGCGATCAGTTTGCGATTGGCCCGTCGACCCGTCTAATTCGTCGAGAAAAAGTTAAAATGGGTCGATGTCGTTCTCGCAAGTTGGAGTCGTTCAATCTAATTTAATCTTTGAAATGCGCGAGGTGTTCCGTCTCGTTTTGATTTCCATCCTGACTATTTACACGTCGATGGCAGGGGTGGACTATGTCCAGACGATCAAACCACTCCTGACACGGCACTGTGTTTCATGTCATGGAGTAGACAAGCCGAAGGGCAATTTACGTTTGGATACGGGGGCGGCGGCAATACGAGGTGGTGACTCAGGCCCCGCTCTTTTACCCGGCAAACCTACAGAGAGTTTGCTGCTTCAAGTGGTCGTTGGCGAACATGCCTCAATTGATCGGATGCCCTATCGGCGTCCTCCGCTTGATCCCGAGGCCATTGGACAGTTGAGTCAGTGGATCGTGGATGGGGCTCTTGTTCCCAAGGTTGAATCTCCAGGTGTTTATCGTCATTGGGCATTTGAGCCTTCGGTGCGTCCGAGTGTGCCTCGTTTTTCAGGGGCGAGGAGTCCGATTGACGCATTCATTCAGTCACGGATGGCGACGGCAGGGATTCAGCCGTCGCCGCTGGCATCTGCCGCGACTCGACTTCGACGGGTCACCTTGGACCTCACCGGCCTCCCTCCGAGTCCGGAAGAGATTCGATTGTTTAACGCGAAGGCTTCATTCCAAGAATATGCGCGGATTACAGAGCGATTACTGGCTTCTAAGTCTTATGGAGAACGATGGGGACGTTGGTGGCTGGATGTGGCGCGCTATGCAGACTCAAACGGATATAGCGTGGATGCACCTCGGTCCATGTGGCCTTGGCGCGACTGGGTTGTGGAGTCCTTAAACGGAGGTCTGCCTTTTGACCAATTCATCATCGAACAGTTGGCCGGCGACCTTATCGCTAATCCAACCGTATACCAAAAGTTGGCAACAGGTTTTCATCGTAATACACAGATCAATCAAGAAGGGGGAATAGATCTCGAGCAGTTTCGAATTGAATCGGTCTTTGATCGAGTGGCAACCACGGGTACCGTTTTTCTCGGTTTATCGGTTGGCTGCGCCCAATGTCATGATCACAAGTTTGATCCTATTTCGCAGAGGGAGTATTATGGGATGTTCGCATTTTTTAACGATCAGGAGGAACCGATGCTGGAATTGCCTAGTTTAGATCCTACTGCGGTGGAAATACAGAGCCTCTTGGCTGAGAACCGGGCTGAACTAGGTCGTCGCAATGCTCAACTCAATCTCGCGGTGGAACGTTGGGAATTAGCACTGACAGAAGTGGTTCGTGCAAAACTTGATAAGTCGGTGCGAGCCGCTGGAATCCGAGACGCTGCCTATGAACAACTGCAGACTCGGGTGGAAGAGTTGCAGTCGGGACGCTACCGCAGGGCGACTTCATTGGTCCTAGCCGAACGGTCTCAACCTCGTGAAACGCGTCTTTTTATTAAAGGCGATTTCACTCGACCTGCGGAGCTCGTTCCGCCCTTAACGCCAGCGGCTTTGCCGCCTTTGAAAAGTGCACAGTTGAACGGGCGAGCCAATCGATTGGATCTGGCGCGTTGGTTGGTGGCGCCTGAAAATCCCCTCACCGCGAGAGTTATGGTTAACCGAGTTTGGCAACAGTATTTCGGAAGAGGATTAGTCGAGACAGAAAATGATTTTGGCACTCAAGGGAGTCCTGCGAGCCATCCCGAATTGCTAGATTGGTTGGCGGTTGAGTTCCGAGATTCGGGTTGGAACTTAAAGCATATTCACCGTCTCATCACTGGTTCGGAAACCTATCAACGCTCCTCCCAATCACGGCCGGATCTAGCGGTGTCCGATCCTCGAAATCTCCTCTTATCGCATCAGGTGCGGTTGCGCTTGGATGCCGAAGTGATCCGTGATGTGGCGTTGACTGCCGGTAGACTTCTCGATCGATCGATGGGAGGTCCCCCGGTGCAACCGCCCCAACCCGAAGGACTCGGGGCCTTCACTCAAAGCCATCGAGTTTGGGCAGCGAGTGAAGGCGGCAACCGTTATCGACGAGCCCTTTATACTTCGTTATTGAGGTCCACTTTACATCCGGCCCTGGCTGTTTTTGATGCTCCGAATTCGTTCACCTCCTGCACTCGACGGTTGCGAAGTAACACCCCATTGCAGGCTCTGACATTGCTGAATGACACTCAGTTTTATGAGTTAGCGATTGCCTTAGGTAAGCGGATGGAGACGGGGTCAGGGTCGGTGGCTATTCGACTCGCCGAAGGTTTTCTGAGTTGCACAGGGAGGGTTGCCGACACCGAGGAAATTAGGCGTCTTGAGCAAATGTTCAGCGATGAAAAACTCGATGGATCGAGCGTGGAGATGGCGTGGCTAGCGCTAGGTCGAGTGCTGTTAAATCTAGACGAAACAATCACACGAGAATGAGTTTATGACGCCGCCAACTCCACTTCAAATCCAGACCCGACGTCACTTCTTCGAACGGTGCGCGATGGGGCTTGGGACCGTGGCGTTGGGATCCCTCATGGGAACCGAAATTTCGCCGGACCCATTCGAAGCGCGACAGCCTCATCATTCAGCGAAGGCCCGCAGCATTATTTATCTTTTCATGGCGGGAGGCCCGAGCCAGTTGGATTTATTTGATCACAAGCCACGGCTGAACGCGTTGAGTGGGCAACCGATCCCCGATTCATTTCTTGAAGGCAAGCGGTTCGCCTTTATGGACTCTTCATTTAAGAATAAGTCGACCCTCTTAGGAACACGCAGGACCTTCCGACAGCACGGTCGTTCTGGCGCTTGGGTCAGTGACCTATTGCCTTACACCGCCGGCATTGTCGATGACATCACACTGGTTAAGTCCTGTGCGACAAACCTCTTTAATCACGCCCCCGCCAAGCTGTTCATGAACACGGGGAGCGGGCAGTTTGGGCGTCCATCAATGGGGGCCTGGACTACCTACGGGATTGGGAGTGAATCGCAAGATTTACCGGGGTTTGTGGTGTTACAAAGTGGGCCTCGAGGGCCGAGAGGTGGCGCGGTGAATTGGTCGAGTGGATTTCTCCCTAGCACCTACCAAGGAGTCCCCCTGCGCGGTAGCGGTGATCCTATTCTTAATCTTGGACTCCCCGCCGGCATTGATGCCCGAGCCCAACGCCGAGTGCTCGATGCGGCGCGGGATCTTAATCTTCGCAGATCTGCCGCGACAGGTGATCCGGAGATTGCTACCCGCATCGCTAGTTATGAAATGGCCTATCGGATGCAAACCAGTGCGCCTGAGCTAATGAATTTGGAGGGGGAATCCAATGCGACCCTTGCTTTGTATGGATGTGATCGGGCGACACCCAGTTTTGCTCGCAATTGTCTTTTGGCACGACGCCTCGTTGAACGTGGAGTCCGCTTCATCCAGTTGTATCATACGAATTGGGATTCTCATGGGGGCCCTGGTGAGACCCTAGAAGACGATTTAGCCCGCGTTTGCCGAGAAACGGACCAAGGCTGTGCCGCTTTGGTCAAAGATCTGCGGTCCAGAGGACTTATGGACGAGGTGGTAGTGGTCTGGGGAGGAGAGTTTGGTCGGACACCCATGGGAGAGACCCGAGACAAGACTGGGCGTAACCATCATATCGATGCTTTCACAATGTGGTTTGCCGGTGCGGGCATCCGCGAGGGGCAGGTGATTGGCGAGACCGATGAATTAGGGTTCAACTCGGTAGCGGATAAAGCCCATGTGCACGATATCCATGCAACCCTGTTGCATCTACTTGGCTTAGATCATAAGCGGTTGACCTACCGTTTTCAGGGCCGGGATTTCCGGTTGACTGACGTGCATGGAAAACTGTTGCTGCCTCTGCTGGCTTGAACTGAGATCAGTAAACACGACTAAGGTGGACCCCGATCGTTGGACCACTTTTGGTCGGAATTAAGTTATGGTTTGGGGTCTGAAATGGTTCTTCAAGGGTCGTGCTTTTTGCCTGACCCGGACGCTCGCAGACGGGCCTCTTCGCGTCCAGCCCGGAGGGAGCCCCGC
>SIAZ01000141.1 GCA_009695405.1 Pedosphaera sp.
ATCCGAAATCTTCGACTACATTGAAATCTTCTATAACCGCCAGCGCCGTCACACCTCCCTCCGAGGCCTTTCACCCGCTCAGTTCGAACTCAAAAATAACTAACCAATAACTCCCTTTTCTCTGTCCGTTTTATCGAAGCAGGCCCATACAGTCCCCTCAACGGTACCGCCTTCCTCTGCCTCAAAAGCAACGGTCAACTTATTTGCGCCATGAAAAGTCAGCCAAACCTAAGGACTTATTGGAGATCCCCAATCACCCTACTTGGGATGACACTCTTGTACCTCAACCTTCAATCTATTTGCATCAAGGGCGAGGCTCTTTCCAGGGAGACGAATCGGGTGAGTTCTTTGAAGCGAGCACCAACACCCATTGAGGTGAATGCCTCGATTGATCGTGGATTGAGCTTTCTGTTAAAGAGCCAGAATTCAAATGGATGGTGGTCAACCTCCGAACAACCGGCGGTTACGGCGCTCGTTTTGGTTGCCTTTAATAGAGAGTCAACCGGACGCTTCCGAATTCGGCGCCCATCGGAATTAAATCGCGCCTACGAGTTTGTTTTGGGGAGCGTTCGACCCGACGGCAGCATTCACCGCGGGAATTTCATCAACTACAATACATCATTGTCTCTCCTCGCCTTGGTGACTGCCGACGATGCCCATTTTCTTCCGGTGATCCGTAAAGCCCGATCGTACCTTGCGAGCACGCAGATTGATTTTAAGGAAGTCGGCAAGGTAGACACCGAGTTCGATGGAGGGGTTGGTTATGGAAGCAAGTATCAGCATTCGGACTTAAACAATACTTTGGCGGCGATTGAAGCGATGAGATGGTCTGAGCAAGCCCTTCCGCCGTCGGATGTTTCGGGAGGCCACCCAAAGGCTCCTGATCTTAATTGGGCTGCAGTAAAACAGTTTCTTCAAGCCTGCCAAAACTTGCCGTCGCATAATGCGGCGCCTTGGGTCTCCGAAGAGAGTCGTGATCGAGGCGGCTTCGTCTATTACCCCGGGCACAGCATGGCCGGAGGCGTTACCAATGCCTTGAGCGGAAAGATATCTCTCCGATCTACCGGAAGCATCAGCTATGCGGGACTTCTAAGCTATCTTTATGCGGAAGTGAGCCGAGACGATCCACGAGTTAGGGCGGTGCTGGATTGGCTACAAAACAACTATACTTTGGATGAAAACCCAGCACTAGGGCAGCAAGGCTATTTCTACTATTTGAATTTATTAACCAAAGCCTTATTAGCAGCACGAATTGACAAACTGCGACTTGCTGATGGGCGTGAAATCGAGTGGAGAGCAGAAGTGATGCGTCGCTTGGTTGAATTGCAAAACCCGGATGGAAGTTGGGTGAACACCGAACAACGATGGTGGGAGCGCGACACTGCTTTGGTGACTTCCTATGCCCTTCAGAGCTTGGAGATGTTGCAGGCGAATCTGAAGAAGCCCTGAATAAACGATTGATTCCCTTTTGCCCCCGCCCCTTTCAGAGGGCTTTAGAACTTTAACGAGACCAAACACCAATCGCCAAACCCTCTGCAACGGAGTCTACCCCAAACACAGAAGCTCAGAGGACAAGGCAATGGCCGAGTCTTGAGCATAAATTAGGGTAAAGTTAGGCGGCCGCAGGCGCGGGAGTTCCGAAACCGGGGAGCTTCGGAGGAACCGGTTTTATCACCTCCGGCAAAGCCGTATTTGCCTGAGCACCTGAAGGTGGATCGATCTGGCTCGGATTGACAGGGGGCGGTGTAAACGTACCAGTTTTAACGATGTCAATGACCTGTGATCCCTCGAGAGTTTCGAACTCCAATAAGGCTTTAGCCACAAGTTCCACTTTATCTCGATGGCTAGTGATAATATCCAGAGCTGTCTGATAACCTTCGTCGACGATTCGTTTGATCTCAGCATCGATCTGACGAGCCGTTTCCTCGCTATAATCCTTGGATCGCCCCATATCACCGCCGAGGAAGAGAGGACTATGAGATTCACCGTAGAGCACCATACCCAGTTTATCGCTCATTCCCCAGTGCATAATCATGGCACGAGCCATCGAAGTTGCCTGTTGAATATCGCCTGAGGCACCGCTGGAGACATCTTCGGTAAAGAGTTCTTCGGCAATACGACCCGCCATCGTGACCGCGATCATGTCGAGGAGTTCCTTGCGTCGTCGGCTGAGAATATCCTCCTTCGGCAGAAACATTGTTGCACCGAGAGCTTGGCCGCGGGGGATAATAGTTACTTTGTGGAGCGGATGAGTATGGGTTAGTACCACATTAACCACCGCGTGACCGGCTTCATGCCAAGCGGTCCCTTTCTTTTCTTCTTCGGACATCGCCATGCTCCGGCGTTCACGGCCCCAGCGAACCTTATCTCTTGCTTCCTCAAGTTCTAACATTCCAATCGATTTCCTACCCGTTCTCGCAGCCAACAAAGCAGCTTCATTCAGAAGGTTAGCTAATTCGGCACCGGAGAATCCAGGAGTCCCTCGAGCAATAACCGACAGATCAACTAAACCGTCGAGCTTCACGTTCTTGGCGTGGACCTTGAGAATTGCTTCACGTCCACGAACATCAGGGAGATTGACCGTTACTTGCCGATCAAAGCGACCTGGACGAAGGAGGGCTGGATCAAGGACATCGGGACGATTGGTCGCGGCGATGATGATAATTCCTTCTTGGGTATCAAAGCCGTCCATTTCGACTAGCAAGGCATTGAGAGTTTGTTCGCGCTCGTCATTGCCGCCGCCATAGCCATGACCACGACTGCGACCGACCGCGTCAATTTCGTCGATAAAAATGAGGCAAGGGGTGTTTTTCCGAGCTTGTTCGAACATATCCCGAACACGACTAGCCCCGACGCCAACGAACATTTCTACAAAGTCGGAACCGCTGATGTTGAAGAAACTAGCGTCTGCCTCGCCGGCAATCGCTTTGGCGAGCAAGGTTTTCCCGGTGCCTGGAGGTCCAATCATCAAAATGCCTTTGGGAATCCGACCGCCTAGCTTTTGAAATTTCTTCGGATCCCGAAGAAACTCCACCATTTCGGAGACTTCATCCTTGGCCTCCTCCACGCCAGCAACGTCCTTGAAAGTGGTTTTATTCCGATCCTTAGTTAGCAGACGAGCCTTAGACTTACCAAAGCTGAGTGCACCCTTACCGGCGGCCTTAATTTGACGCAGAAAGAAGATCCAGATGAGCACCCCGATCATTAAAAAGGGGAGAAGATTGACAAGGACGGCTGTCCATTGAGCCGTCCGTTCGACAGCCTTGAATCCAGCACCAAAAACCAAACGGTCCATCGTGGCTTCAGTGATGGGCATCTCGATTCGGAAGAAATTGGTCACGCCTTCATCGAGGAAAGCTCCCCGTACCGTTCGCAGCATCTGTTGGGGATTAAATTCAATGATCCCATTGATCACTTTTTTTTCGGTTATTAGACTATCGAAGCGCTGAGCCGAGATAACCTTTTCATCAACTCTGCTTCCTTGCCGTTGCCAAAAAACAAGGGCCACTCCAAGTAAAATAACCAGAGGCCAGAGTATCCAATTAGGCGCCGGGAACTTCGAATCGCCCGTTCGATTGTTTCGATTGCTGCTGGGAGGTTGATCGTCAGCCATTTGTTTGTGCCGAAGTCTACCAGTGAAACAGATCCGACGCAAACAAGGAGTCTCTCTTAAGCGGATGAAGTATTGACTCCATTTTTACCCGTTTGAGTCAGCTCTGAGCTGATTTTCAAATAAAGCATCGCCGTCGATTTTAAGACCGCGGCCATAGCCCTCGGTCTCACTTTGGTCTCCCACTTCAAGGTGCCACACCTTAACCAATAATTCTGCGACAGTGGCGGGTCAGAATCACTGACCAAAATCAGACCGTGTAAAGTTCGATAGGAATATCGATTCGTCGCCCTTGGGTTACCGCTTCGTTGGCTTTAACCGCCATTACCACTCCTCGAAAACCCACCTCAGCCGAAGCCTCTGGCTTGGTTCCGTCGTTCACATGTCCGACGAATTTTTCTAAGGCATAACGGATCGGCGAATCCGTCTCGGAAGCGGCCTCGGCCGGTTTTTTGCCTTGGGCTAATATTTTGGTAGCATTGGCCACGAGCGCGATTCCTGAGTCGGTCAGGAAATCTTCTTTCCGAGCATAAACTTCCCACCCTAGCAGCTCCGCATCGGTCTCCTTAAACATCCAAGCCTTATTATCACGAATCAACACCGCGGCAGAGGATCCAAAGAAAATGTCGTGTTCCCCCTCGAATGAATTAGCGAGTGTCGCACTCCAAGAATGCCGTACCCCATTAGCAAACTCGGCTACCAACTGGGCGGTATCTGCGACATCCCGTCCGTCCTGCCATTGCATGACCCCACCAAAGCCAGTGACTGCGACTGGGAGACTGTTGAAATACCAAGCCGCCACGTCGAGACTGTGGATGCCCACTTCGCCGACAAGACCTAAAGACGTCTCACGGGAAAGGCGCCAATTGAGGGCTTTTTCGCGATCAGAATTGGGGGAAGCGCGCCGCCAACTAGTCTTTTTATTCCACTGACCCCGACCCATTGCCGCTTTGCCAGTGGCACCTGTGCGGATAAATTTAAGGACGTGATGGTGCTGCGGATTTTCTCGCATTTGATGCCCTACCTGAAAAATCTGTTTAGTAGGCAGAACTGCGGCAGCTTTGGCGATAATGCGAGCATCGTCGATGGTATGTGCCATCGGAGCTTCGAGATAGACGTGTTTACCGGCCTGAATGGCAGCCAAAGCGAGGTCTCGATGTTCGTGAGTCGGTGTGGCAATCACCACCGCCTGAACATCTTTGTCCGCTAATAATTCCGAGGCGCTCGAATAGGTCTTCGCCGAGGGCACCGATTCAGTGGCCCGTTTTATCGACTGCTTGTAATGATCACAAATCGCGACCACTGGCGCGTTGGGCAATTTAGCTAGGTGCGTAATGATTTCGCGACCGTGAGCTCCGAGTCCAATGATTCCAAATTTCACCGGCGGCCCCACCGGCTTCTCTTTGTAGTTTGGATCCACTTTTGGCGGTGGCAGGATTTTGTCGCCGGCGGCCTTAGCTGCTTCCTCAGCGGTCAAAGGAACAGCTCCCATCATGGCCATCACTCCAGCCATGGAGGCACCGCGGAAAAAGTCGCGGCGGTTAAGATCAAATCCAGATTCGTGGTCAGGCATAAAAGGAGGAGTTCGTAGTTGTTCGGTTAAATGAGCGGTTAGAAATCTGCACAAACGAGGGGCAAATCGTTAATCAGTGTCGCAATTGACGGGCCGCAGCCGTGCGGATCCGATCATCCGACGAACCGACAAGTTCGCCCAAGAGAGGACTGACGTTTTGTCCTAATCCTTCGCGAAGCCAGACAGCTTCCAATTTGGCCCGAGGATCCGTCTGCTGGGTAAGCCAAGAAGTCAATGTTGGTAAAACCTTGGCCGCACCCCGTTGACGAAGAACGAGACGTGCCTGCTCTTGATCCCATCCATTTTTAGAAAGAGTACGATCGAGCAGTTCAGTGTTGGTTAGGCGGGTCAGATCAAATCCAGCCTTGGGTTTAAGGCACTTCCCTTTGGAGGCCACCCGCCAAATACGTCCATGTTCTTTGTCGCGGCGCGGATCGCGAAAATCCACTTCGCCATGCTGAATGATGGGATTACTCCAGTCAGCAATGTAAAGACCCCCATCGGGGCCTTGCCGCAAATCAATCGGACGAAAAGTAACATTGGTGGAACGTAAGACATCGGTCTCCTCCTTAGTTTGAAAACTGGATCCGACGTCGGTCAGAGAAAAACGAACCACCCGATGCGCCCGGAAATCGCAGGTGATCAAGTGCCCCTGCCAATCGAGGGGCATTGCCGGACTGTGGATCATTTCGAGACTAGCGAACTTCGGGTAGTTCCCTGGGCTAACACTATCGGCTTCGCGGCGCATATCGGAGTAGGTAAAATAAGTAGCGCCCTCCATGGCATGATAGATGCCCTTGCCGCCAGCGCCGTCGGTGAAAAAGGAATTGCCGTACTGATCCCAATGATGCCCCCACGGATTGCAACCGCCTCGGGTAAAGATGCCTAGTTCCCAACTCTCAGGATTAAACCTCCAAATACCTGCGGAATTGAGCCGTCGCACCCCGTGAATCGTTTCGATATGAGAATGGGTGTAAATCGACTGATTGAAATAAAGATGACCGTCATAACCCCAGCGCAGTGTGTGTAAATTATGGTGAGTATCTTCAGTCCCAAAACTAGTGAGCACCACCGTTCGGCGATCGGCACGGCCATCGCCATTGGTGTCTTCGAGATGCAGTAATTGGCTGCTCGCCGCTACATAGCATCCACCGCGACCGTCGGGAACGACCCCAGTTGGAATCAATAAATTGTCAGCAAAAACCGTATGCCGATCGGCTTTTCCATCGCCATCTGTATCTTCTAAAATAATTACGGCGTCGTTGGCAGCACTTCCCGGAGCAATCATAGGATAGGTCCGAGAACTAGCGATCCACAGACGCCCTTGAGGATCCCAGTTCATTTGAATCGGCTTGAAAAGATCTGGGTTCTCGGCCCAAAGACTGACCTCCAAGCCTTCAGCGACGTCAAAGGTGGGGACGGATTGAGGCGACATCGTCGATTTAGAAGCGCGTGGGCTGGAAGAAACTGTTAAGGCTCGAACCTCAGCGAGCACTGAAGCGTCTGGAGTCTTTAGGTGGCGAAGTTTGGCAATCTTTGCGTCCCACGCTTCCACCATAGGATCAAACTTAGGAATCTCCACCGCATTTCGCCCCTGCTCTTGTTTGCGAAAGCCGAAGAGATAGGTCCAGTTAGAAGGGCGCCAGCGGTGGAAAAACAATTCATTCTTATGTTGAATTGCCACTCTTAAATCTGCGGTGTCGACCGATTCATCTGATTTGGAAAATCCGAGGAGACCCACCAGTCGACTTGCCAACATTCCATAGCCGATTTCATTGAGGATCACCGGACTTTCGTAGGTGATCCTTCGTAGCATCGAAATACGGCGGGTGGCTTCAAAGACATCGAGGACCACGGCCCCTTGTGTAACGGCGAAAGCTTGGAGACGCAGGGCCACTTCAGATGCAGCGACAGAAGCTGGACCGTTCTTGGGTTCCTGAGGTTTAACCGGAGTCAAGACCACAAAACGGACAGGCGTGCCCGAGACTTCAGTTATTGATGAAGTCAAATTAGCTAGATCTGAGATAAATTTCTCTATATGAGCCGAGCGTTCTTTTGCATCGGTGATTTCAGAAAGTTCCAGTGCGGCGGTCATACCGTAACTCAAGAAAGCGACCGTCGGCTTGACCAGCACCAACTGCTCTTTGACCCGCTTGAGCCACTCAGTTTCAGGTTTATTCCAATCAAAACTGGCCCGTGCACGGCCCATCGGTGAATCGCCGGCCCAAGCTAAATTGCGGAAAGTGAGAGACCGATCCGCCGCCGCAGCGGTCAGGCGAGCTTCCAAATGTCCGTAGTTTACTTCACGCTCAAAAAAAGTATCGCCGATGAATAAGATGCGGTCGCCATCCTTTAGTTCCAGTCGATCTGCCGCTCGGACAAATCCAGAAACACAAGCAAGCGTTGCGAATAGTAGAAGATATCGAACCCCGTGGAACATGGGTGGAGACTGATCGACAGATCGACGGTGGAAAAGCGGGAAGTTAAGAGATGCAAAAAGAACCGTTCGATTGGAATGAGCCGAGAGGGAGATTAACAAGGGGTACGATTGCAAATGGCCCCGCTCACAGACTGTGAACGGGGCCTATTCAGTTTTAAAAAGAAGCCCAGATAGACTTACTTCGAGACAACGCCGCCAGGGATCACATTGACTGAGCGCTGAAATTCTTGCTCGATCGGACTGCCGTCCTTGGCCTTCAGTTGGAATTTGATCTCCAACTGATTTACCAAGCGGAAGTCTTCGATCTCAATCCCCACCGAAAGCCCATCGTCACTCACCTTAGCACCGGTTACAGCGACGGTTTCACGGCCTTTTTCAGTGGGATTCTTTACCTTGAAAGTTGGAGATCCATAGTTGGATGTGCGGTTTTAATTCCAACGGCGAGCAGAGAAATTCTGGATATCCGACGCTTCCTTGGCATCCAAAGGATGGGTGAAAGTCAATCGAAGTCCTTTGCTGGTCACCTTCATTTGCTGCACCGAATACACTGGCTTTCCAGTGTAACGAACCCGGTCGAAGCCCGAGATTTTAACCGCCTTGGTCTGCCACCCTTGAAGGCCCGCTACGTAAAGTTGACCGTCCTTCTTGTTGAAACGACCGCGCATGGCTGAACTGGTAAACTTAAGCGGGAACTTCACCACTCCACCTTGAATTTGACCGTTGATCTCTTCGTGCATCACTAGGAACAGCGAGCACTGCCCATAACTCATGTGCAGAAGTCGCTTGGAAAATGGCCCCCATTTGTCGCTGTCCACCCAAACTTGTCCGCCACCACTATTGTCGTATTCGTCATGTGACATCCAGGTAAGGGGTTGCCGAAAAGACTTCACATCCGCGCCGTGAGCTAGGTCTTCGACCCCGTAAAACCCGCCCGGTTTTACCCAATTCACCGGGCAAGTAGGGACCCAAGTACCTTCGTTATCGCCTGTGGTAATTTGACCATTCCACGGATTAACCCCAATCCCATTGGGTGCACGCAAACCCGTCGCCACAGTTTCGAATTTCTTTCCGTTGGCACTGACTCTCATCAACGTCTCGGCGTCACGAGAAATTGTCTCAAAACCGCGTCCGCCCCCTTTAACAGGGCCCGCCTTAGCAAAGTAGAAATTACCTTGCGCGTCTGTTTGCAAATCAAAGAGAAACTCGTGGAATCCTTCAGTCGAAGTAACTTGATTGTTGAAGTTTTCGTAGTAGTCCGCCTCGCCATCGCCATTGATATCGGTGTAACGGGTCAATTGATCACGGCCCGAGGTATAAACAACGTCATTAATAATTCTCAAACCAAGCGTCTCGTACATGCCGGATGCAAAGCGTTTCCAGCGGAGATTTTGCAAGCCCTCATCAATACCTGAGACGATCCACAGATCCCCATCCCAAGTGGAGACGGCAGCGCGTGTCCCGTCGGCAAAGAAATCCATACCACCAATACGAACACGCCGATTCCAAGGATTATTGATCGGTGTCGTAATGTTATCGACGACATAAGCGGCGTCCGCCGTGCTGACGGTTCCCTTTGTTTCCACAGTCTGCGGCCAGCGAACAGGCCCCCCCTTTGAAAAGTCAGCGAAGACCGCTGAAGTCATTGTGGCTGCTTCAAACTTGGCGGCATCGGCGGCGGAGCCACTTGAAATGGCTACTTGGAACGGTTGAGTTGCCACAGTTCCGTAAGCGTACGCCGAACCCCATGGTTCCCAATTCGCCTTCCTTGGGTTTAGCCTGAGCGAATGAACTCAATTAAACCGTCTCGGAAGCGGCGTGGTCTTGCTGAAATCCAACTGCTAATCACTGAATTCAAAAGCTCGGGACTCTCAA
>SIAZ01000142.1 GCA_009695405.1 Pedosphaera sp.
GACGCCTTCGTCAGACCTCTCGAAACCCTTCCCACTCTTTCTCGGAACCACTCGGTTCATTCCATCGAGCCGCAGACTGCCGTCGGTTTTTTTCCAAATTTTAATTTCAAACGTCACGTTTCAAAAAGCTCGGTTTTTGGAAGTCCCCTCAATTCAGTCCAGCTGGAGACCTCTACATCGCTGACATTGGCAATAATGTCTTGCGCCGGATTGAAACCAAGTCGGGTCGGATTTCCACGGTGGCTGGCACAGGCAAACCAGGACCAACACCGGATGGATCTCCTATTGTAGGCACGCCATTGAATGGGCCGCGATCAATCGATTTCGACCCCACAGGCCGATTATGGTTAGTCCTGCGGGAAGGTAACCAAGTGCTCCGATTAAATTTAGCCAATGAATCGAGCATCAGGCCGGCAGCGGGAAAAAAGGGTTTACCGGAGACGGTGGTAAAGCACGCGAATCCACCCTGAACGGTCCCAAAGGGATCGCTGCAGGTTCCAATGGACAAATCCACCTCGCCGACACAGAGAACCACGCTATCCGTCGGATCAATCCCAAAAGCGGAACCATCGAAACCGTGGTCGGCGGTGCTCCGCTAGACAATCGTCCTACCTCCCTTGTGAAGACGGGACTAAACCGCCCCCATGGAATCTTAGTGGACCGAGATGGAACTTTGTACATTGGTGATAGCGAGAATCATCGCATCCAGATGTTGCGCCCGCAATGCCAACCCCACAGTTCACACTCGTGCAGGGGAAACTCAGACTGCCGGCGTTTTGATCACCCATCTAAATCGTCGAAGAACCGATTTTCTGTAAGAAAAGTTGAGAGCGGGACAAATAACGAAATTACCCGCAGACTATGGGGAGTCCATTGGCATTATGAATGCGCTCCCGCTCAACCAACTGTCCATCCGCGATCTTTCCCGAGCTTTTCACCAAGGGACAATCCCAGTGACCCAGGTGACGGAATCCGCCTTAGTAAAAGCGCAGGCTCAAACGCGTTGCCGCGCTTTTGTTTGGCTAGATGAAACAGGTGCCCGGTCCTACGCCACAACCCTCAGTGAGAAACCCGTTACTGGCCCTCTATGGGGCATCCCAGTTTCGGTAAAAGATCTTTTCGATGTTGCTCAATTACCCACCACCTGTGGTTCGCCTTTCTATGCAGGCACTCGGCCTGTTCCTAGTGTCGACTCCACTTACGCGGCACTGTGGCGGTCTCGTAATGTGGTCTTTACAGGGAAGACAACCTTAAACGAATTTGCTTATGGCATCACCGGAGAGAATCGATGCTTCGGCGACTGCATCCAACCAGAGTATCCGGATCGACTCACCGGCGGATCTAGTTCGGGAGCGGCAGCGAGTGTTCTTATGGGCGCAGCGATGGTCGGGCTTGGTACCGATACAGGCGGATCTCTTCGTGTACCCGCTGCCCTCTGCGGGTTAGTCTCGTACCGAGGTTCGGTGGGGCTTGGGGATTCAACTGGGAGTTTCCCACTTGCACGGTCTTTCGACACGTTGGGTTGGTTGCAACGGTTTATCGACGACCTCCCTTTTGTCGCGCGCGCACTCCATCCCGAAATCATCTCTCCTCGTTGGCAAGGAATACCGCGCGTAGCAATACTCACCGGAGCTTGGTTAGAGGCTGCCGAAGAGGAAGTTTTGCGCGCATTAAATCACTTCGCTGAAACCTTAATCGAGGCAGGCGCAAAGGTAGATCGTGTGGGAATGGCTGGTTGGGAAAAGGCCAGCGACTTGTTTATTCCCATACAGGCTTATGAGGCTCACGCGGATCATACCTCTTTTTTAAAAACTTACGCATCGGCCTATGATCCTGCGATTCTCGCCCGACTTAAGATGGGTGCCGGCATAAGTCTCGATCGCTACAACCAGCTTCAAGAAGAACGTCAGCGATTTAACCGAGGATTTACGGATCTTTTCGCTGAATACGATATTCTCGTCGCCCCAGCATCAGCCATGCGGGTTCTGAAAGTGGGCTCTGACCAAAGCGCAACTCGTCCTCGCCTGCTTCGTTTGACCGCGCCAATGAGTCTTGGAGGGCTTCCGGCGCTGACCCTTCCTTGGATAACTGAGGAAAGCCCAGGGACGGGTTTCCAATGTCTTGCCAACCAAGGAGACGATGGACGTCTGTGGTCGTTTGCGGAATGGCTCGCCGAGTACTTACCCTCCGGAGCACCCATACCGAGACCTGTGTTAACCACGGCTCAAGTACTGACTAATTCTGCCGGCTTAAAGCTCGGGGTCGGTTAGCTCCACAAAATGCTGCCATTAGTCACTCCTACTCCTGAGAATTTCAAGCAACTCAACCTTTCTAATTGATTCTTATTATTTTCTACGAATTCCTACGACGATCTGCGAGGGGGAAATCGTAAAAGCTCTGCCAGAAGTGCAAATAAAATGCAAATATGAGCTTTCAGTGTATTGGTCTTTTCTTGAAAAACCTTAGAAACGTCGGCAAACCGTTGGTGCCTCGGCTAGGACTTGAACCTAGAACCAATTGATTAAGAGTCAACTGCTCTACCATTGAGCTACCGAGGCTTCCGAAGGGCCGCTTTAAATGACGAAATTTTGATCCAGTGTCAATACTTCGGTCTGAATCTTTACGAAAAGATATTGACCATCGCTTAGCTCTGGCTCAATCGCTTTAGGGGGGCATCGTGAAAGAGAGTATGAGCCTCTCTGAGAACACTCTCGATGCGATCGGCAAATGGACTTCGGCTCAAAACGGCATCTAGTTTTTGCCAGTCGAGTTTTTCGCAGTGCTCGCCTGGAAACCAATGATCTGCATTCCCAAGCATATTATAACGGAATTTAGCCCATTCAGTCAGTTCTAGAGGCTTGGCATAGGTCCAAATTCGCAAAATTTCCACAATGTTTACGCCCCCTGGGACATCAATGAATTCTGGTAACCCTGCCCACCATCGTCGGCACCATTCCGCACCAAGGGTACGATCCATTTCATTTCGAAGACATTGATTGATCGATTCTGTTACCTCCCCGGCTCGTTCGTAGAGTGCCAATCCAGCAATGTGCTCGTCGAAGTCAGAAGGTCTCGCCGCACCGAGCGAAAGGGTATGAATCTCGGGTCGCGACAGACAATACAGGTCGTTAAATTGCATCGGAGTCAGAGGGGCACATAAACTCCGCATCTTGGGTAATTCGAGGTACAGTTTCCCACCCTTGTCATTCGGACTGATAATAAAGATCCCCATATCGCGTTGAGCCGCTTCGGCAACACAGACTCGATTCAGATCGTTCACGAAATACCAGTGCAAGTTGACATAATCAAACTCGTCGCTGCGGATGGCCTGGGAGATCACGTCTGGCGTTGCGTGGGAGCTAAACCCGACGTGACGGACACGCCCTTCTTTCTGAAGTTGACGGCAAACCTCGAGACACCCTCCTTTGCGTAAGGTCTCCTCTAAATGAACTCGATTGTTGATTCCGTGAATGGACAAGAGATCCACATACTCCTGTTTCAAATAGGCCATAGAGGTCTCAAATGTCTCCAAGAATTCCGCCGCTGACGGCTTAGGCGTGACCTTGGTCTGGAGAATTAGTTTTTCGCGCGGATATTGCGCCAAGACCGGACCGAGTTGCATTTCCGAGGAACCGTAACCTCGGGCTGTTTCGATGTGATTGATGCCCAGCTCAATCGATCGCGCTAGAGTCGCTTCCACGTTAGCCTGACCCTCCTTGAGAACTTCGTTCCAAGGAAGGTCTGACCACGACTGTTGGTAGCGCATTCCGCCGCAGGAAAAGACAGGGATTTGGAGTTGTGTCCGACCAAATCGGCGAAATTTCATAGCCGAAGAATGTGCCCAAAATAAGACTTTGGCAAACTTCGATCAGCACTCGCGACAAAGCGAGCTTAGTCTTTTAAATTGACTAGCTCCAAGGCCCCGATGCCACCAGGATTCCAAGCTGTAAAGAGAATGTAGACCTTGGCATTGCGCCCCTTGCCGACGATGTACCAACACGCGTCATGCATATGCTGAGCGTATTCGTAACCCAAATCCTCCTTGGGTTTGATTGTGCTCACCACCATTTTTGTTTTGAGATTAATAATGTAAAGGGGGCCTGGTTTTCCATTGGGACCATCGAGGCAGTTTACCAAAAGATAGTTGCCCCAGAGATCGGTGTCGCAGGCGGCACTGCCCTTGGGAAGTTGGTGGGTAGCGAGGGGCTTTTGGGTCTTGGGCGACCATTCGATGACTTGGGCCTCCGGACGGGCCGAGACGTAAAGTCTGCCACGAGCAGAGTCAAAAGTAATACCGTGAGGCGTCTGACTCATGGCGCTTCCCCCGTAGAAATTCCCGCGGTAAGCCATCGGATTGGCATCGGCATCCATAAACCAATGACGACCATAGCCATCGGTGACCCAAATTGTCTCTCTATTGGCGAAAGCGGCATCGGTAGGAGCCCATCCTTTTTTGTCAGCGTAAGGTCCGCCCTCGGGGATTTTGAGTTTCTGGACGTTTTGAAAGGTGGTGTCAGACAGAAGAATTTCACCTTCGACATTGTCGGCGGCGACCACGAGCGGAAGTTGCCCCTTTCGAGGAAAGATATCCGCTCCATGGAGATTACCGGAGGCAATGGAGGGGTCTCCTTTGACGATCCAAGAATCTTTGAGGCGATTGCTGAACCCGACCCAACCCACTTTTTCGAGACCCCAGTAAACGATATCGCGATCAGAATCAACGATGAGAGTTCCATGCGCTCCTTTGACGAAACCTTGAGCTTCGGTGGGGACAGGGACTGTTCCGTGAGTGGGTGAAAACTTCCAGAACCCTTGACCGCTGACCTGTTGGCCTGGGGTGCGAGCCACAGCTTTGGGGGCCTTCACTGGACCGGTCAGTTCTGTCTGGAATTGGACCGGTATAGGATGGCTTGAATCAGCGTGTGTGGAACCTGTTTCATGAGCGATGGCGACGGAGGCCATAGCCGCGAAAGATGCTGTCGTAAGAAATCGTGGGAATCTCATTTGGAAAGTATTATCTTCGTCTGCAAACAACTCGAATGTCGAGGTTAGGTTCAGCGCGTTTGCTTTATTTACCGATTCACAGGCGTTTCATTTCCCAAGGAACGCTCAAGAAGGCCCCAAAAGAGGCTTCATTTTTGTTTTCGGTGAGTGATCAGAGAGTCAGCAGTCTCTGTTTCTCATCTACAAAGTAGCGCATGGGCTTCGGCTATTCGATCGAGTGAAAGCCTCGGTGTGCGACGCTGGATCGCGCTGAACACGCTGTTCAGGACCTTTATCGAAGCATTGGTGATTCGGTGCTTCCGTCGGGCAAAAATGCCTTCCTTACAATTCTCCACCGAGTGGCGAGCTTCTCCATCGCAGGGAACACCGATATGAAACGCCTGACTCTCGTCCAGCCCCATAGTCACCCTACCAGAAGGCGCCGATTACCTTGTCTCAAAGTCTCTAACCGATAGACATCCTAAAAGACTCAGAACTCCCAACTTGGATGGGTAAAAAAGGGTTTGTGAAAACAGGCTGACCGAATTTTAAAGGGGAGAGCACTGCGACTTGTTCCAAGGTTCCTGAAGCCGGAGTGCTAACCGTCCACAACCCTACTTGCGGGAGCGCTTCTTTAGCGTGGTGCAGCGGCGTATTTCAACGCACCGTGATTTTGGCTTTGGGAGCCATCAACCCACAGCAACTGGAGCACTCGAAACTCCTAGGACGACATCTCCACTATGACCTCCCCCATCGATCGGAACTCAATCGAAAATTCCGGATTGAACCCTAATCAATTCTCCATCGAACTACATCGAAAATTCTGAGGTCGAAATTCCCAAACGCATGTCGATTGAACAATTTATTATTAGATCTAGGTTTAGTTAACTCAGTTCTAGCCCCAAGTCTAATGGCTGACCCCAGCGGCGATCTACTTGGGGAAATTGCGGCCGTGATTTGCCGATGATCGAGGTTCGTCATTCCGGTGACAATACATTACACTTGGGAGTTCACGAACTGATCCACGGTTCTGGGGCCGAAGCCGCTTACCGGATCCAACGCGCCCCAAAAGTCGTTGTTCACATCGATTCGATTGGGGGCTGTTCTCGGGTGGCAAACGAGTTAATTGGTCGACTACTCGCCCACGACAACTACGAGGCTTACGTTCTCGGCCGAGCGTCCAGCGCGGCAGCTTTGATCGCGAGAGCTTGTCTCCAAGTGTTTATCGTCTCGACGGGTACGGTTATGCTTCACCGCGTCACAACGGCTGTCCTAGGCCATTGTGAGGACTTCGAGAAAGCAATAACCACGCTTTCCGAATTAGATCGAATTCAGTCTTTGGTCCTAGGACTGCGAGTACCGACTCACGAGATCCTTCGACTCGATGCACCGGGGATCATTCCGACGATGCCAGGAAGCGTTACAAGCCGGCTTAGTCGATAGCATCTTTGACGATGTTACAGTTTGGCCGTTTCCGAAATGGGCCGAAATACGTCCCGAGACCCCGTGAGATCAAGAAACCACGCTTCCCCTCCTCCGATTCCGGCCTCCGGCCAATGAGCTTTTAGCGAGATGAACTGAGGACGGAACGGAAGCTCAGGTCGTAGTAACGGTCGCCCGGCACACTCCTGCTCCGGTAGGCCGAACGGCAGAACCAAGCCTCGTAGTACCAGCCCCGCCACGAAGCACACGGAGGGAGCCCGATGACAATCCCGTAGGATCGGCCACGCTTCCACTCGGATAGGCTCTGCACCAGTCCGACCACCACTCAGGCACATTCCCGTGCATATCGTACGGCCCCATCCATTTGGCTGTTTACCCTTCACAGCGTGCGTCGTATCTCCTGCACCAGTCCGACCACCACTCAGGCACATTCCCGTGCATATCGTACGGCCCCATCCATTTGGCTGTTTACCCTTCACAGCGTGCGTCGTATCTCCTGAGTTGCCAACATACCATCCTATCGAGGCTAACGCGCCCGCATACGCCTCTGTCGTCTCCGCTCGGGGAGCATACTCCCACTCCTCAGAATTTTAAGCAGCCTAGTTTTCTCACTGATTATTCCCTCATTATTTCCTACAAATTTCCGATGTTTCAAACTGTATTCAGCTTCATTCGTTTTCATAGGCACATATCAAAAATGCCAATAAAATGCTTATTTGTTAGTGTTTATGACTTAATTCTCTTGTTATCCAATGTCGCACCTTGTGTGGTGCTGAAATCGATCTTGTGCGGGCTCTGCTCCCTGAAGTCCGATTCTGCCGCCGCTCTGAGTCGAGCCAGGATCTGTGCCGTTGCTGGAACTGAAGCAATGCACACGGACACCTCAAAGACATGGCCGCCCGCTCGCTATTGCTCAAACTCGAGGGCTCGGGTCTCATTCGCATCCCGCCGTCCCTCAGACTATCTGTCAACGGCCAACGCTACCAAATCCCCCTACCGGCCCACGTCCAACCCATCGGCGGGACCCTTCACGACCAGCAACCCTTGAAGGTCGGTATCGTGATTTCCGGTTCGGCTATGGCGAAAGTCTTCCAACCTCTCTTGGCTTATGAACACTAATTAGGCCTGCGCAACAACCACCTGCCCCGCGAGTTGACCTTCCTTTAGGAAAAGGAACAACAGTCGTCGACTAAGTCCATGATCGATCACCTATTGGCCTTCAAGTCGGCGGTTTCAGAGGGGCAGGCGAAAGGCCTGAGTGCTTTGCTGGGACCTGACCACGAGCGCTTTTTAGGCTATCTGCGGATTCATATATTTCGGCTACTCGCAAAATCTCGAGGCTTTGGTGACGTCCACTGTAGGGCCTAATTGCAGGGGGCGTCGCAAGAAGAGCAAAGCCCGCGGTCTGCTGGACCGCTTTTGAGATCACCCGCATCACAGCCTCGCCTTTACGCGCGATTTTACCGTTTCCTTAGATAACACTCCAGCGGAGCGGGACCTGCGGATGACGAGGCTACGGCAAAAAGTCTCCAGCACGTTCCGCGACTCCCAATCGCTGACAAACTTTTGCCTCACCCGTGGCTCTATCGCCGCGGCCCGCAAGAAACGGACTCTCAGCGTTTGAAGCACTCCATCGCATCTTCACCGGCACACTCTTTGTGCCGACTCCAGCTCTACTTGACCCTTGTCTCAGACAGACACGGCTGAGATGTCTTGTGCTCGTCTCTGGTTTTCAAAAAATCGACTGCTTTTTTGGGTTCCTGAGCAGTTATGTTTTCCTTGCAGCCAAGCCTTTTCCTTTCCGCGATCTCATGTTACCATCTCAGTTATGAATTCCGTCAGTTCTGTTGTTCTCACCCGCGATTGCGATGCCATCCAGATTCCTGCCGGCAATACGGTTGCCCTCCCTGCCGGTACCGAGGTTGATATCACTCAAACCCTCGGAGGTTCCTATACGGTTCACGCTATGGGAGGCCTTTTTCGTATCGCTCCCAAGGATTGCGACGCTCTAGGTCTTCAACCTGAACCTGTTGCCGCAGTGCCTGTCACCGCTGGTACGGTGGACGAACAGGCGGTCTGGGAGAGTCTCCGCTCGTGTTATGACCCAGAAATCCCCGTCAATATCGTTGATCTCGGATTGGTGTACGATATGGGACTCGAGGATTTGCCGACTGGGAATAAAAAGGTCTTTGTAAAAATGACTCTCACCGCGCCGGGTTGTGGTATGGGCGCCACGATTGCTGGGGATGCTCAACAAAAATTACTTTCCCTCCCTGGTATTGAGGACGCCTCTGTGGAGATTGTATGGGATCCAGCATGGCACCAAAGCATGATTACCGCTGAGGGGCGCCGGTTACTCGGATTGGAGTAAATAACCGAAAGTTGGCATGAGGAGGTTGCCAAGTCCCCAGTCTCGCACAACAACTTCCGCCGGGTCTGCGGCACGCTGTTCACCTTTGTCCAACAACGGCAATGGATCTCAGACGAGACGAACCTCCCAGCAGCGGTCAATGGACGGAAGGTGGCGCGAACTGAAATTGAGGCTTTTTCCGCTGACGAACTCCAGCGACTCCTCAATGCGGCGAATCTGGACCTGCTCCCTACCCTCTTGTTGGGTGCATTCGCAGGCCTTCGGGTGGCGGAGACCCAGCGTCTGAACTGGGAAAATGTTAAGTGGGAAGAGAACCTGATCGTCGTCGAAGCCACAGGTGCCAAGATCGCTCGCCGCAGGATGGTGCCGATTTGCGACGCTCTCAGGCAATGGCTACTGCCGGTCTCTGCGAAGACAGGATCGATCTGGGTCAGTTCGGGTTGGGATCACGCAAAGCTTCAAAAGCGTAAGCGTACGCCGAACCCCATGGTTCCCAATTCGCCTTCCTTGGGTTTAGCCTGAGCGGATGAACTCAATTGAACCGTCTCGGAAGCGGCGTGGTCTTGCTGAAATCCAACTACTAATCACTGAATTCAAAAGCTCGGAACTCTCAAAGACTGATTTTGCTGCGAGTCTGGGTGTTCATCCTCTTTCGATTGATCGCTGGCTACGGA
>SIAZ01000143.1 GCA_009695405.1 Pedosphaera sp.
TACCGCTCGATAACCAGTTGCGAACGACCTCGCATTTGAACGATTTATCGAACTTCCGGCGCGTTTTTGTAGGGGAGTCTTTGATGATGGATTCCATGGTACAGGATTCCTCTTACTCTCCGTCCGAGAAATCGAAGCAACCTCAGAGCAAGAGGCTGACTCCCAAGGCAGCGAGACCGACGGCTATCCATTGTGTCCTCTTTAATTCTTCTTTCAGAAGGAATCGCCCAGCCAACACATTGACGAGCGGCACTAGGAAGTAGCCGAGACTTATCTCGATGATGTGTCCTGAATTAACGCCTTGCACATAGACCCACCAGTTGGTGGTGAGAAGTAAGCCGCTTAAGCCCAGTTTCCGAAGGGCCCCAATAGAGCTGAGCGTCGTCAGAGTGGTTTGGCGATTCTCCTTCATAGCTGCAAGAAAAACTAGAAGAAGAGCCAGCGACCAGAGGTGTCGGTGAGCAATCAATTCTAGAGGGTCAATCCCAGAAAGTTGTTTCCAATAAATCGGGACAGTTCCCCAGAGCAGATAGCAGGCACTTGCGGACAGTGCCCCGGAGCGAGTTGGGTGAGTCGGCAATTCAGAGTGTGGACGCACCGACGTACCTTCCTGAAACTAGGGCACTCGTCAATAAACCTCGGGGTCATAAACCCCGGAGGCCTTCTTTTTTATGGGTTAACCCGAACCCGAAAACAGTAGGCGCCCCTTCCAAGAAGAGCTGGGAAGGTGCTGGTGTGCGTGCCGCCTGTCCCTCGAATCAGTGCCCCACCGGAACTCCAGAGAAAGAGGTCCGCACTGATTTCCAATTGGTAGTCGCGTCCTAAAACTGAGGCCCACGTTACTGAGACCGGTAGGTTAGCTCGGCCTGAGGGTAGGTTGAGTCGGAGGAATGAATCGCTATTTTTGGGATCAGTGCCGGCAAGAAATTCACTCCGATTGCCGACTCCGTCTCCATCAGAATCGAGCTCTGGATTGGTACCGGCAGCAAAGAGGGCCTCAAAATACCGTGTTTCCCAGAGGTCAGAAATTTCGTTCTTATTTGCGTCAGGTAAAGTGTAGTGGCCGGTGAGAGTTAACCGGTTGGTCCCGAGAGTGGCAGAGATCGGTGCTGGGGGTATGTAGTCGGGAACGTTACCCCATTGGAGGCTGTAAAGGCCCGGCAAGGCATTGGAAACTGATAGACTCCGACCGGTGCCTTGGAGGGGTTCGAAGCCGACGGGACCTCGAAGGGTGAAGGAGGCTTGGGACAGATTGGCAGCGATTTCAAGACTGGACCCGCTGAGGCTAGAAAGTCCGATGGACAGGTCATCAATAAACCAACCGGGACGATCTGTACTTTCGAAGCTGAGCAGTTGGTAATTGAAGCGCAACCGGACAACGTGTCCGGTGAATCGACTAATATCGAGAGCCACTTCTTCCCAACCGTCTGAAATATCACCTAGCCCAAATCCGGCTAGATCGCTCCATGCGGCCCCATTATTTGTACTGATGGCCACCTGACAAAGTTCGAAGTCGAGGAGATCGCTTCGTTCCGTCGTGTCATACCAAGTACGGAAGCGAAGTGTGGCTTTATTGCCGTTGCGCAGATCCACGGCAGGACTGATTAAGTCGGCAATGGCTGTATCCACAGCTTCTCCGCCTAAATTTGTTGCCCAGCAATTTTTGCCACTAAACGAGGTAACCCCATGGCGGTTCACTGGGTTACCAAAATGCCAAGTGGTGTTTAATAGGTTTTCCCCGGTCTCGTCGTCGAAAGCGTCGTCATCGTAGGTGGCCCATCCCGTGCGGCCGGTTTCCAGTGTGTCGAGCCAAGGTGCGCTGGCCGGTCGAAGCGTCCTGATGCGGAAGAGACGCCCTCCATTATCATCGGCCCCGACGTTGCCCGCAGCGTCGCGTCCCGACACAAAAAAAGTGTATTCGCGATCAGGTTGGAGACCGGTCAATTGAAGGGAGTGTTGGGTACTTTGGACCGCACTATAGGCCGAACGGGACAAGAATGAATCCCCCTGACTCCCTTCTCCAAAGCGCACTAAAGCATCTGACGGCTTATCAGTAGACCAAGAAATCTCAGCTTCGTTGTAGGCGGGATCAACTGTCACACCGCTAAGAATAGGTTTCACTGTATCGACCTTTGCCAAGGCCGTGCGACTGAGCCCGGCGGGTGGATCATACGTGGCGGTGAGTGCGTCGCCATGACCGGCGCTCAGTTGATTTATTGTTGGAGTCAAAGAGTTGGTGATCAAAGTGAGACGACCTCGGAAGAGCCCCTTAAGAGGTGTCTCAATCAAAGGGACAGCAATGCCTTTGATATCGGCGCTACTGGTGAATTGCACTTCAACAGTCGATTGACCCGATCGAGCGGCGTCGGTGAGTTCAATGACCACGGAGGAAGGGAGTGTGTAGGCTGCTTGATC
The DNA here is from genome assembly GCA_009695405.1 of Pedosphaera sp. Taxonomy (GTDB): domain Bacteria; phylum Verrucomicrobiota; class Verrucomicrobiia; order Limisphaerales; family UBA9464; genus SXXZ01. The sequence continues at coordinate 2,416 of SIAZ01000143.1, forward strand.
AAAAGTGAGGGTAGAGCCACCGAGCATGCCGGGGACCAAGAAATCGATGCAACGACCCAGAAGAGTAGTGCGATTGTCCGAGGTCTCACTTTCTGCGGGTACAGCTTCAAAGGGAATCGAAAGAAAGACCACACGGCCGCGACTGTCCTCTCCGGTGCGGGGGTAACGGAGTCCGACCACTTTCTTATCCTCTTGTGTCAGGATAGGGGCGGCTTCCGGCTTAGGTTGTAAGGAATCTGGAAAAGTAGAAAAATCCAGTAGAGAGCCAAAGTCGGGGAAATCATCGAAATTAAGAGTGAGATCGAGTCCTGAGCTAATGGGATCGCCTAAAATTCCGGTTAGGCTGGAGGCCCCTCCATCGGTGATGAAATCTGCGACATGGAGCAGGTTAGTCCGGACGCTTTGTTCGGTGGCAGAAAGACGACTAAGAATTTCCGATGAGGCGACAAACAGAGCGCCTCCACCTTGGACATAGCCGGTCAGGTTGGCCGCAAGGCCGGGAGGTAAGGTTCCTAATTCCTCGGGTCGCCAGATCACCAATCGGTAGCTCGCAAGAATTGCAGCCGACGGCACGGTGTTGGTTTCGGCGAAGTTCCAAATTTCATAGTCTGTTCCTAAAGCATCGAGAGGGGCTGTCCAGTTCTCGATACCTGGAAAGACCATTCCCAATTGGGCAAAAAGCTGTTCTGGAGAATAAAGTAAGAGAGCCTTGGCTGGACGCGGTCCCGTAAAAAAATAAAGACGCCCTGCATTATCGTTGGTGGAGATATTACCCGCCTCGTCGGTGGCCACCACATAAAAGCGGTAGATAGAGTCTGGCACTAATTCAGGAAGCAAGATCTCTGGAGTTGTCTTAGGGAAGCTATTGGTGACCGTAAAATAAGAGCCGTTGACGGGGACCACATGGACGACAGTTCGTACGGGTTCGGCGGACTGTAGGTGGATGACCACACGACCAAACCGGCTGATTGCGCGGAGGCCATCGATAGCAGGCGGATCTAGGTCAGCGGTCGCCAAGCGGGTACGGAGACCTGCGGGTGAGGTGTCTGTGTAGGATAAGGTGAGTTCATCGCCATTCGCGATGAGCAGCGACCCGTTTACTGGGGTTCTCACTAATTGAACAGCGCCAGTAAAGCTCCCGCTGGCACCGCTACGTAGGAGGGTGAGGGTGAGGGGCGTTGTTTGTGAATCTGAGTAAACATGGACTTCGGTGGAAACTTGATTTCGTAGATCTGAGTCGACGAGTCGCAGTGTGGCGGTTGATGGAGCTCGGTACGTTTGTCGATCCCAAGAAATCACCCCTTCGCCGGGAGCGGGAATTTGTCCCGAAACAACCAAAGCAAAATCCTGTTCAGGTGGAGACTGGGTGTGACCGTGGACGTCTTGGAGTACCCGCACGGCCCGCACTCGGACAATCCATTCACCGGCTGCGGGGTTCTGTAAATGAACAGCCTCCACATTATTAAGTCGATCACCAGCAGCAGTATTAGAAACGGTTTCGCCTTCGAGAAAGGCATTGCCTCGGTAGAGCAATCCATCGGGTGAAATGACTTCAAGATCGAGATCATTGACGAGGGCGGGGATAGCTGCGGGAAGTCCTGGGACGTCGGTATAGGTGAGAGTGATTTTGAGCATATCATCGGATCCGACGATGACGCGTTTTTCAAAGAGGGCACCTGTTCGGAGTCCGGTCGACTGTTCGGTGAATTCGAAACGGCGCTCACTGGCGATTAGGTTGTTGAGGTCGATTCGGCCCCATCCCTCATCGTTATTCGGTACAGGAGGAGTATCGCCGACAACCATAACTCCTCCATCTTCTTCCTCAGGATCGATCGGCACTTCTGCGGTCGCCATATCCACGGAAGAATTGATCAGCGCCGCTTTGACCAGTGCCGGCGAGGGAGTGATCCCGCCATGAGTTTCTCGGTACCATTGAATGAAAACAGCGCAAGCCCCGCTGACATGAGGGCCGGATTGCGAAGTGCCGCCTTGAAAAAGATAATTCTCATCAATGGGCAACCACGCATTGGCATCGCTGGCAAATTGACTTTTCAGTGAGGCAATCCAAGTGCCAGGGGCTGTAATATCCGGTTTGATTCGACCGTCCTCAGCGGGGCCGCGACTGGAGAAGTCGGCCATTACCTCGGCGCCCTCAGCATACAGAGCGAGGTTGAAGCGATCGTTCTGGCAGGCGCCAGTAGCGATGACGTTTTTGGCAACAGCGGGTGATCCAATGGTTTGTTCACCAGGACCCGAATTCCCGGCACTGAACTCAAGAACGTAGGGTTGCTCTCCGGGGGTTAAAGAATCGGCATCACGCACCAAGGCATCAAACTCGGCCGCACTGAGGTCGTAGCGTCCTTGGGTGTCGTCGCCCCAAGAGTTCGATCCCACATAAGCTCCAGCACGAACGGCATCGCGAGTAAGGGCTTCATAGGAGGGCGGTGGGAAGTAGTCGCCTGTGCCGTCGAAAAGACGTTGTGCTACTAGATGTGCTCCAGGGGCAACTCCGAGTCCCCAAAAATAACCAGCCTCGTCCTTCGCTCCAATGGAGGCATTGCCTGCCACGATGCCCGCGCAGTGAGTGCCATGGCTATGTTCATCGGAGGCATCCTCCAAGCCACCGTAAGCAATAAAAGCGTCCACCCGACCAAATAAATCCCGATGGAGCGTGGCTGCATCGCCTGTATCAATTCCTGAGTCAGCGACCGCAACAACAACACCTCGACCATCGAATCCGAGTCGTTGAACGGCGGCGAGTGTTCCTAGATTAGGTTCGTCGCCCAAGACAATCTTAGTAGCGATTTCATCGACTAAACGCATTCGTTGATCGGGTTCTATCCAAAGGACAAATTCGGACCGTGCGAGTGCAAGAATGCGTGGGCCGGTGAGGCTGCCGGCGATGTAGGTACCGTGTCGCGTCAGGGTTCGGTGCACAGGACCCTGGAACTGTTTCAATGCTTGAACTTGTTCAGAGGCAGAGGCGCCCGCTCTTAAAACAGCTCGAATAGGGTGGGTCGCAGCGGGTTGATGGGCGATGCGACGAAGTAAGCGACTGTCCAGACGCCAGTCAGGGCGGTACTCCCCGAGCCAGCGCACAAATGGCAGGGCGCGGACCGTGGCCGATTTGGCTGCGGTAAGGTAACAGATAAAGGCATCATCCGGAACTGGGCTAATCAGACTAACGCCGGCTGTTTCCAAGGAAACGCGCTGGATTTCATCAGGAATAGCTTCGAGCTGAATGACGTATAAACCGTAGAGACGAGGAGAATCACTTTTAGCTAAGGTTTGGCGAGACTTGAGAGCGGGCGGGACAGGGGTACTGACTGTTTCATTTCGGAAGCGAATGAAACGGGCGGACTGGCCAAGGGCGCCCGAACTGACGAGCATAAAGAGTCCGATGAAAACGAACCAAGCCCTGAGGTGCATTGGAGAACTCTAGCCGCCCAGTGATCGATCGACAAGAGCATGTGTAGGAAGGTTTCTAGGATTATAAAATCAAGGAATTGACACTTGGAAGCGGCCGGAAATCGCCCCAGTTTGAACGAGTTAATGCGTCCTTTTATTTTCTTTTCTTTCCTGCTGATCTGGCACCATTCAGTGGGTGCTTGGGATTACGAGTTACATCGATTCGTCAATCAGATTGCCTTAAAAACTTTGCCGGATTCTTTTCCTGCTTTTGTGCGGACCACTGAGGCTGCTGAGCGGATTGCTTATCTCTCTGGCGAACCCGATCGCTGGCGCAACTCGAACGAGGGAGCTCTAAAACATGTCAATGAGACGGATCATTTTTTTAATATTGAAGACCTTGAGTCGTTGGGTTTGCGCCTCGATGAATTAACCGGATTCCGCGAAGAGTTTGTCGCCTCTATCGTGACTGCGCGGATGCAGAAATCGGCTCTTTTTGAGTTGAATTGGGCGTCGATGGGGCCCAATCGGAATCGTTGGGTGCCGGGGCTATTACCTTGGAAACTAGCTGAAGAATATGGGCGTCTGAAGTCGGGTTTTTCTTGTTTGAAAACTTTCGAGCAGCACGGCGGACAGACATTAGAAATCGTCAATGCACAGGCCAGTGTTGTGCAGGTTATGGGTGTCATGGGGCATTTTGCAGGAGATGCTGCCCAACCGCTGCACACCACTCGGCACTATAATGGGTGGGTGGGTTTGAATCCCTCTAGATATACCACTAATCGTACTTTTCACGCGTGGATTGATGGAGGCTTTATTAGAAAATCGGGTCTAGATAAGGAAGCTATTTTGAGACGAGTCCGACCGGCTCGATTGCTATGGAAATCTTCAAATCCGAGTGATATCGAACCGGTCTTTTCGCTAACCCTAAATTTTGTGCGCGAGCAATTTACTCAGGTTGATGTCTTCTATTCAGCGGAGAAATCAGGAGCCTTAAAGGGAGCCGGTACAGCGGTGGGGCGGAATCTGATGGAGACTCAACTGCTCAAGGCTGGGCAATTCTTGGGTGATTTATGGTATTCTGCTTGGATATTGGCCCCCAAGGATTTCTTTTTACAATCCGCTTTAGCCCGCCGCAAACTTGCTGAGTCAGAAAAATAAACCGAACACCGGAGGTTTCGATTCGTGTTTTTCGAATCTAGCAATCCTTGGTGATTCCAGCCAGCGGTCGATTGTTTGTGGTTAGTCCATTTTCGTGTTTATTAGTTCTACCTACTTTGCAAGATCGGGAGAATGTCTGACATTGCTGAAGCTGCAGAATCGAGTGACCCCTTTAGTAAACAGGTTGCGGTTACCATCGCTATCTTGACCGTATTTTTAGCGTTTATTGGCAACAAGGGTGACAACGCAAAAACGGAAGCTCTTTTAAAGACCAGTGAAGCAGCGAATCAGTGGGGCTATTATCAGTCTAAAAGCATTAAACAGAACACTACTGAAAGTGAAGTCTCCATTCTCTCAAACTTACCAGGGGGAGGAAACCAGGCCAAACGGGACGCGGCCATCGCTAAAGTCGAGTCGAGCGTGAAGCGGTACGAGTTAGAAAAGCAGGAGATTAAAAAGAAGGCAGAATCACTAGAATTGATCGCCCGCCAGAGTGAGTTGGTCAATGACCGTTGTGATCAGGCGTCCTTGGTTCTTCAAATCGGAGTGATTATTTGCTCCATTTCCATTTTATCGAAATGGCGGCTTTTTTGGCACATAGGCATGTTTCTTGGAACCGTCGGTGGAGTGATCGGTATAACTGCTTTTTTGCTGTAGTTCTGAGTAAAAGAAGGGTGATGTGTCCCTTGATCTTTACCGAGGAGAGAGTGTGTGACTTAACTGGGACTCTCGGCGCTCAGATTGGAAGTGTTGGCTTCGGGTTGACTTTCAAAAGTAACTAGGACTCGGCGGATGATCGAACCTTGAAGCGAGTAGCCTGGGGCAAGGGTTCCGACGATGGGGGTCCCGTGTTCAGCCTCCGATCCATCGGCAGTTTGGTGTCTTCGGGGATCGAAGCCCTCACCCGGTTGGGATTCAATCGTGACTAATCCGATGCGGCGGACGGCGTCGAGACAAGCGGCACGGTAGTTGCCTAACTGTTGGGTTAGTTGAGGTTGCCCAGAATTGCGAGCGGCTTGAAAGAGGGCGTAGCAATGATCCAACAAGTGAAGGATGACCTGCAGAATCTCCTGTTCGCTCCGTTGCCGTTTTTCGAGATCAAGACGAAGGGCACCCTTTTCTGCGTCGTTGGAGCGGGAAAGAAACTCACTAAATCCTTTGGCTTCTGACACAATCTGGCGGGCGATATCGTCAGCTGTTGCGACGGTTTTTGCTGAGGTTTCTTGCACTTGGTGCCATTGACCTGTGGCAGTAGCGATTTGACGCGCGACTGTATCTAAGCTGGCTAATTGGCTAGCTGCTGAGGCGAGATTCATTTGTTCCCAAAGCTTGACGGCAGCCTCGTGATTGCGATTGAAGGGTTGGATAAAAGTCCAAGAGCCGAGGCTGACGAGGCCCCCGACGATCGACATTTCTTTCCAAGACCAATGAGGAGAGGCCTGCCAACCGACCCAACCTGCCGCAGCGACAAGAATGAGATCGGCAAAAAGGTAGGGCCATTTGCTGACACGTGGAGCCTCAGTGAGTGACATAAAGTCGAAGAGTAAGAATCGACCTTGCCTAGAGGGAAGGTCTTTCAATCACAAAAATCTTTATTCTCTTTCGAAGTATTGGTTGGAATTGATGTAATCAGACGCAGAGTGAGCCGTATTAGTCGTCGAAACGAGGTAGGTCTCTATCAAAAAATGTCGCGCCCCAAATTAGCTATCATTGGAACAGGAATCGCTGGGATGGGCTGTGCCCATCTGCTCCACAAACGATTCGACATTACTTTGTTTGAAAAGAATGACTACGTGGGAGGCCATACTTGCACGGTCGATTTGATGGAAGAGAGTCGGGCTGTTTCATTTGACTCGGGTTTCATGGTTTTTAATAAGGTAACCTATCCTTACCTCTGTGCCTTGTTTGAAGAGTTACAGGTGCCGGTGCAGCCCACCGATATGTCTTTCTCGGTTCAACACGTCAGTAGTGGTTTGGAATTTTCCGGATCTAGTCTCAATCATTTGTTTGCTCAACGGCGTAATCTATTCCGGTTGCGTTACTGGCGGATGATTCTGCAGGTGAACCGATTTAATACTGAGGCAATGGAAGCGTTGGCTGGGACGCACTGGGAAGGTGTTAGCTTAGGTGACTATGTGCGTCAGAGAAAGTAGGGGCAGGATTTTCTCGAGTTCTATTTGACCCCAATGGGGAGTGCGGTGTGGAGTCAGGGCGTTTGGCTGGTGGCTGGAAAGGGCCGATGGAAAGGGGGTAAAAGAAACGGCTAGACATAAGCCGCTGAAAATGTTGCCCTACGTTGGTGAATACACCTGACAATTTAAACAGCGGGACCCAGTCGCAACAACTGGGTAAG
>SIAZ01000144.1 GCA_009695405.1 Pedosphaera sp.
TTACCCAGTTGTTGCGACTGGGTCCCGCTGTTTAAATTGTCAGGTGTATTCACCAACGTAGGGCAACATTTTCAGCGGCTTATGTCTAGCCGTTTCTTTTACCCCCTTTCCATCGGCCCTTTCCAGCCACCAGCCAAACGCCCTGGCCCAGATGCCATAACCTTTGACTGAAAGATGGAGGAAATCTGGCATCAATGCCCGAGGTATAGTGCCGTTGTCCGTTAAGAAGTTGGGCGCTAAGTCCGCCCAAAACACATCCTTGTCGTCAGCGATCCGACGCAATGCCTGATTGATCATCGCCAGTTTGCCCCGCTGTATTCCAAAAGTTTCGCCCCGAGGAAAAATTGCTAGTAACAAGACCTTGGTTCCAGGCAACACGATCCGCAGTTTATGGACAATGGCGGTGACTCCTTCGAGGATTTCGGTCGGAGAATTATCTTCACTGTTCGAATTATTGGTTCCGATCATGACCACGGCAGCTTTGGGTTTTACCCCCTTCAAATTGCCATTCTCAAGCCGCCACAAAACATGCTGAGTGCGATCGCCTCCAATACCTAAATTGATCGCTTTCCGATGAGCATAATAACGAGACCAAACCTCTTTTCCATCACCTTCCCATCCTTGGGTTATCGAATCACCGATGAACACGACTTGAGCCGCCGCCCCAATATCAGCAACTCGCTGATTCAACAGGGCTTGACGCTCTACCCACCCAGAGTCAGAACGAGATTGGGGAATGATGGCGGTATTTTCTGCAAGAGCCTCACCAGATAACAGTGCGAGGAATCCACAGAGGCAAAGAAAATCTCTCATAGTTCGGACCCAACACTGTCGGATTAAAGTCTACTTTTGCAAGGTCACTTCAACTGGGACGATCTAAAGTAAACCGATCTCGAGTCCTCACATAGTCCGATCCTCCTACCCTTCCAATCAGATCCATTCGGTCAGGGTCTGGGCGGCCATCCGTGCCCAAAATTGAGTCCTCGACATGAATTCGAAGGATCCGACCAAAAACGGCATTTCCACCGGCAGGGCCTTCGCTGATCACCACGATCCGATCGAGCCGACATTCAAAGGCCACGGGCGCGGTGGCCACACGGACTGGACGAACCCGAATCGATGGGAGCGAATCGACCTTAAACTGGTCAAGCTCACTTTCACCAAAGGGCAAAGTCTTCGAGGTCTGATTCATCTGAAGAGCATCTTCAAAGCGAACCAGATTCACCACAAATTCGCCGGTCTCACGAATATTCCGTAAAGTGTCCTTAGGGGAACCATCACGGTGGTTGACTGGGCAGAACATGAGTGTGGGCGGACGGGCACAGACGCCTTGAAAAAAACTATAAGGTGCCAGATTTGATACCCCCTCCCCCGACACGGTACTAATCCACGCAATCGGTCGGGGCAAAAGTGTCCCAATCATCCACTCGTAGATGCACTTTGTATTCAGGGTCTCAGGATCAATATCCATGGTCTATTTACCCTCTAATCCAAGGAGGTACAGGAGCGTTAAATCCGGCAAATCAAGACTGTACCCTCCTTCCAACACACTGAATACAGGAACGCCAAGTGAACGAATCTGCCCACCAAGCCACCGAAAGTCTTCCCGCTCCAACCCTCCGTCAGCGAGTGGATCTTTCTCATAGGCATCAAACCCGGCTGAAACTCCAATTAAAGCCGGCTTCGAAGCCTGTACCTTTGCCAATCCCACCATTAAAGCTTCGCGCCAAACCGTCCGCGGAGAACCGCCGGTCACCGGAATGTTAAAACAATTTCCGCCCACATCCGACAATCCGGTGCCCGGATAAGTGTCCCCCTGATGAACCGACACGTAGGTTACGCCGTCGATCCCAGAAAGTATATGTTCGGTCCCGTTACCATGGTGGACATCGAAATCGAAGACGGTTACCGATGCCACACCACGAGCACGAGCCTCCAACGCAGCTAAGGCAATAGAACTATAGTAACAGAACCCCATCGCTCGCTCCCGTTCGGCGTGGTGACCTGGGGGTCTCATCAAACTGAAGGCGGGTTGGCCAGATAAAGCCAACTCCATGGCCCTCACCGCTCCTCCGACTCCACGTCGAGCGTGTTCCTCAATCCTAGAATACCATGGAGTATCCGCATCGAAATCGCCAACTTCACCTACCCTGCGGAGATGCTCTTCCGAATGTCCCCGCAACAAAAGTGAATCTTCGATCACAAGCGGGGCTGCCCAGTCCAACAAAAGAGAGAGCTGGTACCGGAGCAGGTGAGCGGTACGGAGCACCCGACTCGGTTTTTCTGGATGACTAGGTTGATGATATTCAGAGCAACGGGGATCATAGACGATCGTCATGTCATGAGACTATCATCCCACCGCACTGAGGTCATTCACGACTTTAGCGCAGGTATTCCGATCAATGCTCAAGAAGAACACCCTACTCAATGCTCCGCTCCCAAGACATACTTCGTCCTATCCAACCTCACTTAAGATAGAGAGGTCCGTACCGCGACTGAAGGTAGCGTAATAGATACTTTGGAGTTAGTTCTTCGCCGGTGACCTGCCGGACCAACTCTAGAGCCTGATAACGACGACCTTGTTCATGAATCTGAGTTCTCAACCAACCGAGTAAGCGTGCGAAATCACCTTTAGCAAAGTCAGTCTCCAGATCTGGAAAAACTTGCCCCACAGTGAACCAAAGTTGAGCCGCAATCATGTTACCTAAACAGTAACTCGGGAAGTACCCAAAGGATCCACTCGCCCAGTGGACATCTTGCAGCACGCCCATCCGATCGCAGTCCGGCGTGAGTCCCAGGAGATCTTGTGACAAAACATTCCATGCTGCAGGTAGATCCTTTACCGCAAGTTCACCACTGAAAAGACGGCGCTCTATCTCAAATCGGAGCAAAATGTGCAAATTGTAATGAACCTCATCAGAATCAACGCGAATCAAGGTTGGAGCTACTTCGTTCACCGCCAGATAGAATTCATCCGAGGAAACATGCCCCAACTGCTGTGGGAAAATCCCCCGGAAACGTGGCTCAAAAAAGGCCCAAAAAGAATGACTTCGCGCAACTTGATTTTCCCAGAGCCGACTCTGCGACTCATGCACTCCCATACCAGCATTCTGACCTAAAGGCGTCCCTTGAGCCTTCAACGGTAACCCTTGTTCATAAAGGCCGTGCCCGGTCTCGTGAATTGAGGAAAAGAGCGAATCCAGCGGGTTGTCCGGATCAAAGCGAGTCGTCATTCGGATATCAGCACCCGCCCCCTCACAGAAAGGATGAAGCGAGACGTCAATGCGACCGCGGCGGTAGTTGAATCCAAGTTTTTCAGTTACCTCGCGAAGGAATCGACGCTGTGCCTCGATAGGAAAGCCTCTAAAAACTCCGATCGGAGCCCGCACAGGAGAATCGGCGATGGCGCGCACCAATGGAACCAATCCAGCCTGCAGTTCACCGAATAAAGCAGTGAGCTTTTCCGAGGTCACACCGGGATCGTGTTTGTCGATAGCATAGTCATAAGGCCGATCGCCCCAACCAAGCAAAGACGCCTCCTGTAAGGCAATATCCAAATGCTTTTGTAGAAAAGGCGCGAAAGCGGCGAAATCAGATTTCTCTTTGGACGCAACCCAAGCGTGATAAGCCGCACTCGAGTGACGAGCCTTCTCGGCGACGAACGACGCTGGTACTTTTGTAACTCGGTCGTAGTCGCGCTGAGCTTCCCGAACCACCACGGCCTGATCCGCATTCACTGGAACTAGATTTTTCAACAAAGCACCTATTTGAGGATCCACAGCGGCCTCGTGTTGAAGTTCGGCAAGGAGTGCAAGTTGCTCCGCGCGTAGGTCCGCACTGTCTGGTGGTAAATTCACCTGCTCATCCCAGCCGAGAAGTCCAACAGCAGTCCCTAAATAATGAACTCGCTTGAGCCGAGAAACAAGGCACTGGTAATCACCGGAAGACATCGATGAATCAAAGCAAAACTTGAACCAATCACGAAGCGAAGAATTAAAATTCAACGTGTCAAATTGAGAGAAACAGGTTCTCTCAACAGAGTCTCCCAAGTTACAGGCTCAAAGCTCTGAATCAGGATGTTTTACATCCATTTGCCGCACTCGCCTGTCGACATCATCGGTCGGTAATTGCATCGAAAATCGATTCGTATCACCTAGAGTTGACTGCAACCGAATCAATCGAGCCTGTAAATCAACGGTTAATTTCTCCGAACCACTCTTTCCAAACAGGTTGGTCATTTCCAACGGGTCCCTGACAAGATCGTAAAGTTCCCACTGCCCCTTTTTCCAAAAATGAATTAACTTGTGTGTCTCCGTGCGAATACCGAAATGAGCCCGTGTGTTATGGTGGCCGGGATCGTGATAATATCGATAATAAATCTCCTTTCTCCAAGAGTTTAAAGGCTTTCCGCTCAAAACAGGGAGCAGGCTTCGCCCTTGCATGGTGTCGGGAATATCCAACCCCGCAGCCTCTAAAAAAGTCGGCGCAAAATCTGTGTTGATCGCCAATGCCTCAGACTGTGTCCCTGGCTGAATATGACCCGGCCAACGCGCTAAAAAGGGCATTCTTATCGAAGGTTCATACATAAACCTTTTGTCGTACATCCCGTGTTCACCAATGAAAAAACCTTGGTCGCTCGTGTAAATCACCAAGGTGTTGTCTCGTAACCCCTTTGCATCCAACCAGTCCATCAACCGGCCCACACCGTCGTCCACACTCTGGATACAACCGAGATAATCCTGAAGATACCGTTGGTATTTCCACTGGTCCAACGCCTTTCCTTTGAGCACTCTCGCTTCCCCGTTTACCACGACTTCAGCCTCCCGTGGCACCTCACCCAACCATCGCCCACGCGCTTCCTTAGTTAAGGATTCCGGCGGTTTCATCTTTAAATCACCACGGGTTAAATCCTTAAAAATAGATTGTCTTTGCTGACGGAGTGCGTCGCTTCGGCCCGTAAAATCATCCCACAAAGTCGGCGGTTCGGGAATTTGGCGTGAAGCAAACTCACCACAATACCGATCCGAAGGTGTCCAGTCTCGGTGCGGTGCTTTATGATGGCACATTAAGAAAAAGGGCCGATCTTTCGGGCGTTGCTCCAACAACCGAATGGCTTGGTCGGTAATGATGTCGGTGACATAACCCTTATAAATCCGGTGCCCCGTTCGATCATACAAAACCGGGTCGACATAGCGGCCCTGTCCGGGCAAAATATTCCAGTCGTCAAAACCTTGCGGTTCCGATCCCAAATGCCATTTGCCCAACATGGCCGTGTAGTAACCTGCCGTCTGAAGGCGATGTGCTACGGTCACCGTCTGAGGATCTAGACTATTAAATGTGGGCACCCCGTTACGATGGCTATACTGCCCCGTCAAAATCGAAGCCCGACTCGGCGTGCAGATTGAATTAACCGCAAAACAACGCTCTAACCGCACTCCTTGAGCCCCGAGTCGATCCAGATAAGGGGTCTTATTAACCCGACTGCCGTAAGCACTGATGGCTTGAGCCGAGTGATCATCCGTCATAATGAAGAGAATATTGGGCCGTTCAGCACTCGCCACCGAGAGCGACCCCACCGAGAGCAAAAACAAACTGATACGTAGCGCACAAATCGATATCGACCGTCGGGTCAATTTAAGGAACCGCCCACCACCAAGAACCCAGTCGCTTTTGCTTGGAATCATTCGACGATATTAAATTGAGAATTTGAAATTGGAAGCGACGACTTCTCTCAACTTCAAGGCGCTGCCCCCTCAGACACTTCCGAGGCGCAGGACCAGGTCAGTTCTATTCGATGAAAAAACGCACTCGATCGACCCAAGTTATGGAGAACTTTAAGCCAATCTGCATTTAATGCGTCGACAGAAAAGTGGATTGATGACCGAACGAAGCGGGTTGAACTCATTTGGTGACACTTTGTGCCGCACAAGAAGATCATCGTTTCTTTGTCCAATAACCAATTCGGAACGCCCAGAAAAACCTGTAGCGGCCAGTGGAGAAGGACAAACCCTCCATGGCGCTTACTTTTGTCACCAACAAACCCGAATACTTCGTTTCCCCTCGCATAAGACGAATCACCGCCTTTGAAACCAGGTCCACTTCATCTGAAATGACCCACTGGCTGCGGGCGTTGCTGGGATTAGTCTTTTGACTGAGCAAAGTTTCGAGCCCTCCCCATGATCCCGAAGTCATGGCCGTGGCAAAAGTACCCTCCAAAGCCAGCCTTCTTGACCGTGTCGTTGTCCGTCTGATTGAGCCGCAAGAGCGCGAAGAGTTTGACCGCCGCCTCAAGGAGCACAATTACCTCCATCAACCCAGCGTTGCAGACCACACCCTCCGCTACATCGCCCTCATCGACGACCAACCCGTGCGATCCTCCTCTTTTCCAGCGCCGCCCTTCACATCAAGGCCCGTGATAAGTGGATCGGTTGGTTCCCGCGCCAGCGCGTCCGTCGAGTCCACAGAGGCGTCAACAACGCCCGTTTTCTGGTCGAGAGCTTCGTGGATGAGTCTCGCTTCCAAGGCACATTCTACAAGGCCTGCGGCTTCGAGCCCGTCGGGGCTTCGGCCGGCTTCTACCTCGAGCACGGCGAGCCCAAGCAACTCTTCCTGCGCTAGATTCAACGACGTGGGCGCGAGGTCCTCCGCCAAGCTCGCCTCCCGGCATCCCTGACCGATCACGAGGCTATGAAGGCTGCTCCCTGCTCCCTTCAAGCCCCGGCTCTCCACAGCCTCTATCAGAGCCTGTGTAGCCTTCCGGACAAGCGTAGCGGCCACGGCCTGTACCACCGCAAGGCCCAGGTCCTGACCATGGCGGCGGTCTGCACCTTGATGGAGGGCTCCGGCTTTCAGGACTTCGAGTCCATCAACTCTACCTTCACCCAGCGCCAGTTGGCGGCGATGGGCGTCCAGTCAGGCAAGGACGGTGTGCAGCATTCTCCGAGCGATACAACCTTTGGCCGTGTGCTCGCCAACTGCGAGGTGCGCGAGTTAGTGGCGAGCATCGCCCAGTAGATGCTGGCGCAGGAGCCTGCGGCCATCGCCCGACGGGCCGTAGACGGCAAGACGCTGCGCAGCAGCGGGCGGCGCGATGGCAAGCCGTTGCAACTCTTCTCCGCTGTGACGCACCACCTGCGAATGACGCCCCAGCAGGTGCCGATTGAGGAGAAGACTAACGAGATTCCCAACTTCAAACCGTTGCTGCGGGCGGTGAATCCGCCGCCAAGGACGCTGGCGACGGCCGACGCCATGCACTGCCAGCAGGAGTCGGCTCGGTGCGTGGTTGAGGAGTTCAGTGAGAACTATCTCTTCGGACTCAAAAGGAACCATGACGGGATTCTGAGCCGCGCCGAACGCCTGCTGGCCCAGCAGGCATTTTCCCCCTGAGGAGGAATGCTCGTGGGATAAACACCTTGATCGGCTCGAGCGTCGTCGCATCGCACGAGTGGAGGTGAGCCCGGAGAATGCAGGGTTGGTCGGATGCTGGCAGTTCTTGGCGGTGAAGCGGGAGCGGATCCCTCGGAACCCAACCAAAAAACCTAGTGTTTATTTGCGAAGATTAACGATAGTATTCCGCAACTGAGATCCCTTCACTTCTCGCTTCCTCCATTTGAACGGTTTGGCTTTTGGATTGTAGGCGGCGATGAAGGCCTCAATGGCCTGACGTAGGTCGGCGATATTTTTGAAACTCGCTCCGCGCAGGGCCTTGCGGGACAGGATGCCAAACCAGATCTCGACTTGGTTGAGCCAACTCGCCGAGGTGGGGGTAAAATGAAAGTGGACGTTGGGATGCGCCGCCAGCCAGGCGTCGCTTTTTTTGTGCGTGCAGTAATTGTCTAAAATCACATGCAACTGTCTGGCGGCGGGCGCTTCGGCCACTACCTGATCCATGAACTGCAAAAACTCCTCACTACGCTTGAGCGTGGTTGTGCTAGTGTGGATATGTCCGGTTGCCACTTGCAAAGCCGCAAACAGATTCAAAGCGCCATGTCTTTTATAAGTGCTCTTGAACCCGCGCACCAGCTTGCCATTATCCGTTTCCACATAACCGGTGGCCCGCTCCAAAGCCTGTATGCCGGGCTTTTCGTCCACACTGATGACCAGGGCTTTTTCAGGCGGATTGAGATAGAGTCCCACAATATCCGCCGCTTTGGCGGCAAATTCCTTGTCCGTGCTGACACACCAGGAGCGTTGCCGCTGCAAACAGATTCCCTCCTTGCGCAAGACCCGCCACACGGCATGCACTGATCCGTTGAGGGCGGCAGCCACCGCCGGCCCGTCCCAGCAAGTTTGGCCTGGCGGTGGCGATTTTTCCAGAATGGCCAAGACTCCGTTGCGGAAGTCCGCGCCATAAACCGGCTTGGCTCCCAGCCGGGGCGCATCGCTCAGGCCGACCAAGCCTTTTTTGACAAAACGCTGCCGCCACTTGATGACTGTGTTGGGCCGTGTGTGGCACTGGCGGGCGACCTGCTGGACGGGCAAGCCCTCTAGGCATCCCAAAACAATGCGTGCTCGTTCGACGGTTTGTTTGGGTTCAGTCCGGCTGGAGCCTAAGCGTTTTAAAACTTCACGATCCTCCAAACTACAGGCGATTTGGGCAGCGGCGCGTGCCATCAACTACAGTATGCATATATCGCATTTCAATGCAAGTAAGTACTAGCAACGAGGTTAGGTATTGCGCGACGAGCCTGCCCCAGAATCAAATGAACTCGAAAGAGTTGGTGAAGGTGATCCAATGGCACTGGTCAGCCATTGAGAACGGGGTGCACTACCGGCGAGATGTGAGCTTCGAGGAAGACCGGTGCCGGGTGAAGAACCGCCAGGTGGCCGAAACGTTGACAGTCTTGAGGAACCTGAAAATTGGAGTCTACGAACTGGAGCGGGATCGCGGCAAAACCCAGGCGGCATCGCTGAAGACTTGGATGAAACAACAAACCTTCAGAACGACCCATGCGCTGCTGAAGGGCTGAGGAGGAAATCCACGCCCGGACGAGCGGGCCAGACGTCGAGATCAGCCCTGCTAGGGGTCCTCCGGCACGCCGCCGCTCATCCATGGTATCCAAACCCGGCAACGCCACAGGGTCTTTACCCCATCCCCAAATCCAGATCAATTCGCCCTAGATTGAGTTACGATAAAGCAACTCCCGTGCATTCACGAGTTGACGGTAAGAATCAGTTCCAGAGGAGGTGATCGTCCTTGTTTTTGACCAAGATGCAGAGTTGAAGGAGATGGGTAAGGCCGGGGCGGCTCCAGAACTGACCACAGCCCCGGAGACGGCGCTGAAACTGTTTGCCCAAGGACTCCA
>SIAZ01000145.1 GCA_009695405.1 Pedosphaera sp.
TTGCCCCTCGGAGAAGCCTCGCTGGCGTTTGCGCAGCTTGAGATTGGTGATGAATTCCCCGGCAGGCCCAGGGAGCGGAAGGCCCGGGAGACGCCGAGGGCACCGACGTGAGCACTGCTGGCTTCGGTCAGCGGACGCGGATCCAAGACAAAGGGTGTCTTGTGCAAAATGGGTAAACGCGCTGACATGAAGTTAATATCATATAGAAATAATATATTATATATGCAAGACAAAACACTCTCTCCTATTCACTTTTTTTGGGCTTTTAGAAAATTAGGCGAGGATCAGGGTTCGCCCGCCAGAAAGCGGCCCAAGTCCAGCGCTACGGCCTCGGCCGTCGGGCGTTCCGCGGGATCGGCCGCCAGACACGCCAGACAGATGTCCTGCAAATCGGCCGGCACCCGCGTGACCACGTTTCGCAGGAACGGTGGAGTCGCTTTACGGATGGCCCCAAAGACCTCCTCGATCGTCGCGCCCTCGAAAGGCACCCGGCCCGTGAGCAGCTTAAACATGACGCTGCCAAACGAAAACACATCGGAGTTTGGCGTGAGCGGCACCCCGTTTACCTGCTCGGGCGATGCGTAAAGCGGCGTGCCGGCAAAGCCGCAGGTCAGTTCATCCGCTTCACCCGGCGCGAGGGCGAGTCCGAAGTCCAGAATGACTGGCCGCAAGGCTGGTGTGAGCAGAATGTTGCCGGGCTTGAGATCGCGATGAATGATGCCGTGCCGGTGTGCGACCGCCAAGGCGCTGGCGACCTCCTGCAAAATGCGCGCTTTCTGCTTCTGCGTCAGACTGTTAGCGAACTGATCTAGCGGGAAGCCCTCGACCAATTTCATCACGATGGCGGGCGGTTCGTGTTCATCCATGACGGCATGAACGGTGACAATGGCAGGGTGCCGGAGTCCCACCGTCTTGCGTGCCTCCGCGAGCACCTGACGCCCCGCGGTGGCATTGGGAACGGCATGCAGCACCTTGAGCGCGACCTTGCGCTGCAACTTCTCATCCCAGGCCTCGTAAACGGTCCCCAACCCGCCAGCACCCAGCCTGCGGTCGGTACGGAACCCGGCAATGAGCGGCCTCGAGCCTGACACCTTTGCCCCCGACAACGCCCAGTTCAGACGTGGTGTGCTGCAGGCTTCGATCATGAAATTCCGACCCTGCACGTGCGCCGCCAGCAGTTGTTCCACTTCCATCCGGCTGGCGGCATCCCCGGCGCAGGCTTCATCCAGAAAGCGTTGCCGTTCAGCGGTCGACGACAGTTCCACCGCCCGGGCAAATAGGATCTCTGTGGTGCGGGAATCAGTCATGGCATCGGTCGGTCCAAAGATTTCTGAACATTTTCGTCCACGAATTACGCACTGACCAATGAGGCGATCTATAGCCAGGCATTCAATGCTTGGAAAATCAAATCTGCAGACGCCGGAAGGCAGGCGTCATCGAAAGGAAACCTATGAGAATTCGGACTGTTTGTTTGCTGTTGGGCGCCGTGTTGATGGCTGGTTGCCTCCCGAACCTGAACTTCTGGTGGCAGAAGTCGTTGCATCCGTTCTATCCACCACAGGATCTCGTCTTCGAAGAAGGCCTCCTCGGAACTTGGCGGGAAGGCGAGGAACCCGAGGCGGGCTGCGAGGATACCGGAAATTTCTGGATTTTTGCCCAGCGCGAGGCCGGTGGCTACCAACTGGCTGTTGGCGACGGAAACCAGCCCAATCGGTACGTTGCCCATCTCTTCGAGTTGGACAACGTGCTGTTCCTCGACATCGTGCCGGAGGAACGCACCATAAGTACCGTTCCGGCGCACAACCTGTTCAATGTCATCACGTCGGAGCGTCAACTCGTCCTCGCCGCGCTCAACCCCCAATGGGTACAGGGCTGGCTGCGCGAAAACCCCGGATTGCTGGCCCACTTCGCCGTGGTGGACGAGGACCATCCCGAGGACCGCAAGAAGGATGAACTCGTGCTGACCACCGACACCGTCAAGTTCCAAGAATTCCTGCGCGCACACTGGAGCGAGGAGAATCTCTTCACCGACCCCCAACCGCTCCGTCGAGTCGCCGACTTGAAGAAGGATTAGACAAGCGGCAGAAGCGGAATCTTTCTTCCGCAGAATTGTCCAAAGTTAGATAACACGGTGGGCCATGAACGAAGTCACGCAAATCCTGCAACGCCTTGAGTCTGGGAGCCCGACCGCCGCGGCGGAACTGCTACCGCTCGTGTATGAGGAACTGCGCCGCCTCGCGCGTACTAGGATGACCCGCGAACTACCCCAGCACACGCTGCAAGCCACGGCTCTGGTCCACGAAGCCTATCTCCGACTCGTCGGTAACGAGGCACAAACGTGGCCCAACCGGGCGCAATTCTTCTCTGCCGCCGCTGAAGCTATGCGCCGCATCCTCATCGACCACGCCCGCCGCCGCCGCGCGCAGCGCCACGGCGGCGACGCCCCGCACATAGAGCTTGAAGGCATCGAGATTGTGGCGCCCGGCGACGACGATGAACTGCTCGCCGTGCATGAGGCGCTGGATCAGTTGATGCGGCACGATGCAATCAAAGCCGAACTCGTGAAGCTGGGGTACTTTGCCGGCCTGACCACGGCGGAGGCGGCCGGCGTGCTGAAGCTTTCCGTGTCGACGGCACGACGCCACTGGGAGTATTCCCGAGCTTGGCTTTTCCGCGAGACTAGCCGCGCCCGCCGAGCCGACGCCTAGACCAGTTTGAGGTGGTCGTGGGCTCATCGCCGGGCGCGTCACCCGCCTGAAAGGAGCGAAAGCCGATTCCTCGAAGCCGTAGGAGAGATTCCAGGCTGGGGAAACCGTTTACCTGGGCCATGCTCCGGACAGATCACTTCCGGGTCGTCTCCAAGATCACGAGGGGAGACCCGGCTTTGTGCCCTCCTTGGCGTCCGCGCCATGGACCTTGGAGGTGCCCCTGTCAGTCTCGACGATCTTGACCGCAGACCCCTGAATTCACGCGGTAGCAGACCTCATAGGCCTTCAACTCCGATTTCTGCTGCGCGTTGGCGATCGGGAGAATGGCGAGCAGTAAAACGAGCATTTTTGAGAATCGCATGTCGGGGTAGGGGCGGATTACGATCGCTGAGGATCCCGATTCTATCCTTGGTCCGCGGCCGCTAGCCCTCATGCCATCTATCAATTAGCCAGCGATCAATCGAAAAAGGATGAACACCCAGACCCGCAGCAAACTCAGTCTTCGAGAGTCCTGAGCTTTTAAATTCAGTGATTAGCAGTTGGATTTTAGCAAGACCACGCCGCTTCCGAGACGGTTCAATTGAGTTCATCCGCAAAGGCTAAACCCAAGGAAGGCGAATTGGGAAACATGGGGTTCGGCTTACGCTTACTTCTTTATCAGGGTAACCGAGGCATCGATCCAAATGCTATTTTTCATTTAACACGGCGTCGTATGTAGTGAAAAAGGTATTGCTGCGCATAGCCAGAATAAGCCCCAAAATAGCTTCGACTAAACAGCTCTAATTCCGAATCGGTTATTTTTTTAACTTCAGGAAAATACAAATCTTTAAGGGCGCGACGCACCCACACATCGATCGGAAAGGCGTCTTGGCGCCCATAAGCAAAAAGCAGAACACAATCCGCAATCTTCGGCCCCACGCCGTCAATCAACATTAGTGCGCTACGGGCTGCTGGGGTGGGCAGAGCGTTAATCGCTACCAAATCCAATTGCCCCGCGCAGATTCGACGGGCCGCATCCATAAGGTAAGGAGCCCGAAACCCCATCTTGCACTCCCGTAATACTGTTTCGCCGGCTTTCAAAAATTCGTAGGGATCCGGAAATGAATATCCCAACTGATAGCCCTCTGCTCCCATCATCTTCCGCCCTAAACGTGCGGCTAATATTTGAACAATCTGACGAATCTGGACGATTTGCTTGGTCGAAGAACAAATGAAACTAGCCAAACATTCCCAAGGTTCCTGCCGAAGAAGTCGTAATCCTCGACAGGAGGCTATCGCCGCCCCCATTGGAATATCCTGAGGGAATCCTGCCAAGATCGCTGAAAAGTCTTCGTCGACAGAAAAATAATCGCGCACCCATTGGCTCTCACCCGGATCTTTCACCAGTTGCACTTGCAATCCGCCCCTCGCCGATTCGACTCGGAGCCAATGTCCCCTCACGATTCCTTCCCAACCAATCCCTATTCGTGTCCAACGAAAGGCTTGCCCACACTCTAGAGTCGATTCCGGATCATAGTCATCCACTGAAAAAAAAAGAGTGTGCATGCTGTCAACACCGTCTTAGATCTGGTCATCGCTGATTTCGGAAAATATGCATCTGAAGTCGGTGAAATACTCGACCTCGGTAAAGAATGTCTTTTACAGCGATCGCTTCCCCACTCTCAAAGCCTCGACTAAATATGTCTATTTCAGTCTTCGCCCGTTCCGGACTCGTCACATATAAAACGGTCAAACCCTTCCGTTGACTATATCGGTACTCGGGCCAGAACCACAATTGGTTCTTTGGACGCTCTGTCTCACGAACGGTCACCATCGGATCTGTCGTCACTCGGGATGCGGCCCTCGGTAAATAGAAATTGAGGATACCTGCCCATCCGTAATGGTCGGTCACTACCAACACCGGTCGCCCCTCTGTTTCCAATCGAACTCGCTGCGCTTCAACCGCAGCAGCAGCCTCCCGATATCCACGCACTCGACGGTGCAAATCCAATCCCTCAGGAAGATAACGACCGGTCAACTTGCCGACCAGATTGGTATCAAACAAAACTAGGGCTATCGGTAAACCAATAACAAATCCCCAGATTAAAAGTCGGCGTCCCACCTTTGCCCCTTCCCGATGACGTTCATCCCACCACAACAAGGCAAAAGCTCCGAGAGGTAAAATGGAGGTAGCGACCCAATTGGGTTGAACCCGCGAGTGCAGGGTGTAGGCGAAATAAAACAGAAACACAGGCAACCCCATCGACAGGCAGTATACTTGAGCCATTCGGCGGGATTGGTCTCCGATCAACGGTAAATGGCGACGCATCAAAAACCCTATAATTGCCCAAAAGATGGCCAGAAAAAACACCGGATTCCACAATCCTATTTCGGCACCCAAAAACTCAGCAAACAGAAGCGGACGAAAGGTCCATTGCTCACTGAGACCACCTCGCTCTTTTAAATGGGTAAAGGTGATCCAACCGTTCTGTGCATTCCAGACGAGCACCGGAATCATCGCCACCAAACTCATTCCCAAGGCCAACCAAGGGCCTTTCCGTCGCAACTGCCCTCGAGCACTCGGCCACACGACGAAGAACACCGCAAAGGAGAGAATCAGGAAGGGCGAAAAGTACTTACTCAAAAAGGCACCGACCAACGCGAATCCAACCACACCCCACCACAGGGTCGAGTCTTCTCGGATTGCCCTCCAACCGGACACCATTGCCACTGTCCAAAAGGTCACGGTCAGTGGATCAATGGTGATCAGAATGGAGCCAACCACCAACAGCGGCACAACATTGGCCGCCGCCGCCATTAGGAATCCCAATCGCCACCCTGCCAAGCTGGCAACAAACCAAGACAGCACTAACGCGGTCACAGTGGAGAGCAAGGGCGATAGAAAGCGCACTCCCAACTCCGTATTACCAAACAGGCTGGTTCCAATCCATTGAGCGTAAGCGATCAATGGAGGCTTGCTGTAGTACGACAACGCTAGATGTTTCGACCAAAGCCACTGATAGGCTTCGTCCTCACTTAACTCAATGACTCCGCCCGCCAAATAAACCCAGCGGATTCCCATGAGCATTCCGAGGGCGAGAAAGGTCAAACGTCGCCAATGGCTTTCCAACTCGGTCCTCCGTTTCGCGGGCTCACTAGGTATCTCCCTTGCGCCTTCTGCTTCACAGGACTTGGGCAACAAACTAGGGAAACGCCGCCACCATAGCGGAAACCAACCTCGCCCCAGCCAACCCCAGAAACCATTCAGCAATCGGGGTAATCCCCATCCGTACAAAGCTCCCCACAGCCAACCCGCTAAAACATCCGACGGATAATGTACTCCAACATATATCCGTGATATCCCGACTCCGAGGGCCAATGGGCCCATCACTCGGAGACTGCGACAATAATACCCAAACGAAACGACGGCGGCGGCGGCCCAAATCGCAGCATGCCCACTAGGCATTGAGGCATTCAACCCCTTCCCAGCCAGCATCCGTGTCTCTAAATGGGTAATAAACGGACGCGGACGATTTATCGCCTTTTTCAAACGACCGGTCCCGAATTCTCCCAGTGCCAAAGTGAGAATCAAAATTAAGAAAAAACAACGACCACGCCGTCCCCCTTTCCACAGAAGCCCTCCCGCTACTAAAGCCAAAATAGGTTTAAAAAAATCATTCCCGCTCAAAAAAGGCATCAAAAAATCCAAGAATGGGCTCACCCACCCCTCATTAACAAAACGGAAGAGGCGATAATCAAATCCAGCGATAGCATCCATGAACGGGAGGGAGAATGTCTGCGAACCATCGACTTGACCAGTCAGGTCCTTGTAACTAGCTGCTTTTCCCTCGTCTTAAGTAGGGATTTCCGCTCAAAAAACATGGGAAGACCAATAAACGCGACTTATCCGCCCGACGAATCCAACTAAAGCTGATCGACAGGAGTTGGGCCTGTCTCGTTTTGAGCCTGGCCTTCTGCCGATTGGCACCAGAGTTCAAAGTGAAAGAGTGCCGTTAAAGCAAGTGCATGTCGAATCCGCCCTGATCTCACTAATTCTCTCAAACGAGAGAGAGGCACAAGATGCACACGGATGTCTTCCGAGCCATCCAATTCCAGAGCGTGGGTTCGAACACAACCACGCACCAAAACGGTCTGACATCGATTATTCTGAAGCGCTGGATTGGGGAAGACGGTCCCAATTAAAGAAGCTTTTCCACCCGTGAAAACTGTTTCCTCACGCAATTCTCTCACCCCAGTTGCAATGGGATCGATTTCCTGCGGGTCCATGACCCCAGCCGGCACTTCCCACTCAAGGGTAGATGTCCCGTGCCGGAACTGCTCCACTAACATCAAGTGCTCATCCTCAGTAATGGCTACAACGGTCACCCAGTCAGGGCACTCCATCACATAAAAATCATGCTCTAAACCCGTTCTGGGGCTGCGTCGTCGAGCTGTTCGAAGTGAAAAAATCCGAAAGTTACCGATCGAACTCGTGCCAATGTCGACCCAAGATTGAAGGGGTTGGGGAGGAGTCATTTGGAGCGAGGTCTCCCCTTTCTAAATTGGTTCCTCTGATTCAGATCGAGACCCAACAAGTAGGTTACTTCCCTCGATCCCTTTGGCAGCCCATCCCCCTGCCATCATTCGCAAAAGATGAACCAAAGCTTCGTCATAAGTGCGCCCCTTAATTTCTGACAACTGACGCGCGCGCCGGTCCAATTGCTTGGCCATTTCGAGGGAACGATCTACCGGACACCCGAGGGTGACCAACGTGGCAGACAACGGATCTAAATCGATCTGCATAAAAAAATGGAGGCGGACGGGAGAATCCCACCATCGCCATGACTGATCAATTATTGTAAGGTAGAACGGTCCACAATGCGGATACTTTCCACTCCCTGCCGAGTCACTGGACGATCCTGTGCGGCGGTCTTGCAAGTACCCAACGTTTCCAAAACATCATCGCCGCGGATCACCCGACCAAAGGCTGTGTATTGCCCATTCAAAAAACTGGGATCACCATGGCAGATAAAAAACTGGCTACCGGCTGAATCGGGGTGCTGGGAACGGGCCATCGAAATGACCCCACGCACATGCGGACGGCTATTAAACTCGGCCTTTACCTTGTACCCAGGGTCACCCGTGCCCCAGCGACTCTCCATCGACTTATCCTTGGTCAAAGGATCGCCACCCTGAAC
The DNA here is from genome assembly GCA_009695405.1 of Pedosphaera sp. Lineage (GTDB taxonomy): Bacteria > Verrucomicrobiota > Verrucomicrobiia > Limisphaerales > UBA9464 > SXXZ01. The sequence goes on from SIAZ01000145.1 coordinate 7,886, forward strand.
CATAAAACCTTTGATAATACGATGAAAAGCGGTTCCATCATAAAACCCTTTTTCGGCAAGAGTCTTGAAGTTTTCGACGGTCTTGGGAGCCACATCGGGTCAAAATTCCAAAACCAATTCGCCAGCAGTTGTTTTAATAATGGCCACCTGATCGGCGGCAATGGTGTTACTCATAAAAATGTCTTTAGAAGGTTATTTTATCAAATTTATTTTACTCAATCGAGACGGTTCTCCCGGCTCAATCCTTTGGATACCGGGGATCGCTGCTTTTACTTCAAAACAGTTGCCGAGAGAATATAGTCGAGCTTGGAGAAATCCTTTTTTAAATAGTCATTGCCTTCAGCTTGGACGCGACCTTGATCAGGTCCGCGTCCGCGTGGTGCGCCTTCTCCGTATTCACCGTTGATTTTAGTCACCACGTCCATCCCCTCAACCACTTTACCGAAAGAGGCAAAGCCCATTCCATCTAAGCGAGAATTATCTGCCAAATTGATGAAAAACTGAGTCGTTCGCGTATTAGGCCCCGCCATTGCAAAGGAAATGGCTCCAGTCGGGTTGCCTGACTTCACTGGATCATCCTGAATCTTGGCTGCTCGCCACGAAGAGGCCACCTTCGGATTTCCATGGATACCAAACTGCGCCATAAAACCGGGAATGACCCGGAAAAAGGCGATATCCTTAAAGTAACCGGCCTTGACCAAATTATAAAACCGATCTGCACCTAATGGAGCCTGGGCTCGAACGACCTCAATCACCACGTCCCCTTTCGTGGTTTCAAACTTGGCCTTGAAGGTGGCAGGCGCTGTCTCTTTGAACTTGGATGGATCCGTTAAATCCACTGCGGCCACACCAACCGGTTGGGTCTCAGTCGGTTTTCCAACCGCCTTGTCTTCCGCACGCAAGCCCGCGCAGCAGATCAACGCCGCAACTAAGGCACAAGAAAATGTATTCATCGGAGGCGGAATGAGCCACACACATCAATTCCTGTCACGCCCAGAAAGCAAGAACCTCAGCAAAATTTTCAAATTAGCCGTAAAAAATCGGCTCACCCTCAAATCGGCAGTTTTCGGGTGCGGCAAAGAGATCGAGACGCGCCAACTCTCGCCACGATTTCTGCCAATTAACGGCTACTATCCTCAATCAATCTGCGCTGGCCCTTATTTACCTCCAGCAGACAAGGCTTCGAGATAGTCTAGTAACGAAGCAAACTCCACCACGGTTAAACCGGAGACAAGTCCCTCAGGCATCAGGGATCGCTCCCGTGCATTCACGAGTTGACGGTAAGAATTAGTTCCAGAGGAGGTGATCGTCCTTGTTTTTGACCAAGACGCAGAGTTGAAGGAGATGGGTAAGGCCGGGGCGGCTCCAGAACTGACCACAGCCCCGGAGACGGCGCTGAAACTGTTTG
>SIAZ01000146.1 GCA_009695405.1 Pedosphaera sp.
CTCCTCAATCCATCTCCGTAACCACTCCACTTCCTCAGATCCCATCCGTCGCCCTTGCAATACTAGTTCTTTAAGCACGCCCTGCTTTATGAGCTCTTTGCCACCGGTAGTCCAGCTCATTCACCGACAACTTGTGAATGCACCGCCGTTGCCAGTTCTTATTGCAGTAGATTCTCTTCCCGAGAATCCACCAGCTTAGCCTCCTGCTTGTCTTGGAGGCATCGCCTTAAAACCTCTAATTTTTTGCAAGAGGTCGCTTGAAACAAGCCGACTTTTTGAGCTGATTGTTTGAATCTGGGAGTTTTTTCTCTGTTCAGATTTCCTTCACTCCTGAACCGTCTTACCCAGCGTTACAGTCGTCGGAAAACCTGTAAGATATAGAGGATTCCAAACACACTCAACGCAGTTCAAGCCGATTTAATCGTAAAGAAAAGACGCCCTCCAGTGGTGACTATCCCCTCATCCGACCGACCGATTCTCAGGGCCCTCATTGTGGAAGACTCTGAGTTCGATGCCCTCATTCTCGTGAGTTATTTACGGAAGGGAGGATGGAGGGTGGAATCTCTTCGAGTTGCCGATGCAGACCGTTTCGTTAGTGAGCTAAAGGAAGGCAACTGGGACATTGTCTTGTGTGATCATTTTATGCCGGGCTTTAGTGCGCCTGAGGCTTTGCTACTCTATAAGGAATCTGGGCGGGACATGCCCTTTATTATCGTGTCTGGTGGGATCGAAGAAGGAGTCGCCATCGAAGCCATGAAGTCTGGTGCTCATGATTTTATGATTAAAGGCGCTCTAGGGCGTCTGGTTCCAGCCATTCAAAGGGAGTTGCGTGAGGAACTCATTCGTTCCGAGAAGAGGTCTGCAGAAGATTCCTTGCGCGAGAGTGAACTGCGGTACCGGTCGGTCTGGGAAAATTCAACTGATGCGGTTCTTTTGATCGATATTCTCGGTATCATTCGGTTTGCTAATCCGGCGGTACGGCATGTTTTTGGCTGGGAACCGGCTGCTTTAGTCGGAAGCAAGTTGGACATCCTTCAGACACGATCAACGCCCGCTGAGGGGTGGTGGACGATTGCCTGTAGCGCTACTCAACAGGTTATGGAAACCCCCTCGCTACGAATGGATGGCGTGGAGGTGGAAGTCGAGATTGCCTTTACCCGAATGTCCTTGGGGGAGGAACAGTGGCAGGTGGCCTTTATTCGGGATATTACTACTCGACGGCGGCAGGAAGTGGAGATTAGGCGAAGTCGCGAGGAATTCGCGGCAGCTCGAGAAATCCAATCTCGGTTATTTCCGAAAACAGCTCCGCTCCTTAATGGCTTCGATATTGCGGGGCTATCGCGTGCTGCCGAAGCCACGGGTGGAGATCTTTTTGATTTCCTCACCCTGAGCGACGGATCAATGGGTTTTGTAGTAGCTGATGTTTCTGGGCACGGAGTCGGACCGGCACTGCTCATGGCCGAGGCAAGATTCTGTCTGCGAGTGGTGGTACGAGAGCAGTCGAGTCCTGCGGAAATACTGACGCAATCGAATCGTCTATTGAGCGAGGATTTGGGCGGAACCCAGTATGTGACTGTCGCCTTTGTACGGATTGATCCGATTTCACGGCAACTTCGCCACGCGAGTGCGGGTCATCCAGCGGCTTGGATCTTGGATTCTGCTGGAGCAATCAAGGCCCGACTTCAACGCACAGGCCTTCCTTTGGGCCGTCAGGCGCAACGCCCCTTCACTGAAAATCCACCGATCCAATTGACCTCGGGTGATACGGTTTTGCTGATGACCGACGGTATAGATGAGGCGATGCGGAGCGATGGAACTTTGTTTGGAACAGAACGCATTCTAGAACTAGTACGCGCAAATCTGACGATGAGTTCGGCAGAATTAGTTGAAAGAATTTGCCAAGAAGCGAGAGCCTTTACTGATCCGGAACCTCAAACGGATGATTTCACCCTTGTCCTCATTCGCGTCCTATGAATCCCCCTTTAATGCGCCATTTCTTTACTGGTGAAATTATTAAAACAGAGTTGCTAGAAGTCTGGCTGGAGAAGCACGGCATTCGGGCTACATCGGAGATGGTAGATCCTTCCTTGCCGGATGATGGTGATCTTTCTCGTGAAGTCCGAGTGTTGGTACCTGAGGCGGACTATGACCGAGCCTATCAGTTATTTTTTGCTGAACGTGAAGATGAACTATGAGTGAAGATTCATTGCCCGAAAGACTGATGGCCGTCGAGGCATCGTTGGCTCATCTTGAGCGGCATTTTGATGATTTGAACAGTGTTGTTATCGATCAAGCACGTCTGCTTGTGCGTCTTCAAAAACGCGTTGATGAACTCGGGCAAGCCTTTGATGTGAGAGAGACAGAGCGATCGCCGCATCAAGAGAAGCCGCCTCATTATGCACCCTGAGGCGGCAGTGCGTCCTTGGGAATTATTTCTGCCAAGGGGCGAGAGATTCATCTCCCCAAATGGCAGTGAGTTCTTGATGACGACGAACGACGGCCGATCGCTTACCGTTGACTAGAATTTCGGTAGCTAGAGGCCGACTATTATAGTTAGAACCCATCACCGAGCCATAAGCACCTGCGCTCAGTAGAACGAGATGATCCCCTTCGGTTACCTTTGCTAGGGGACGATCCTTGGCAAAGTAATCGCCGCTTTCGCAGATGGGGCCGACCACATCTGAAGAAACCAGTTTCCCGGGCTTTTTCACGAGCGGAATGATTTCGTGAAAACTGTCGTAAAACGCGGGACGAATAAGGTCGTTCATTGCGGCATCGACGATGACGAAGTTTTTCTTTCCGGTTTTCTTAATATATTCGACGCGAGTAATCAGGGCACCTGCATTGCCGGTAAGAAAGCGACCTGGTTCGAGGAGTATTTTGAGACCTAACGGTTTTAGAAGCGGGATCAGCGTATCGGCGTAGGTTTGCGGAGTCAGAATTTTCTTACCGGCGGCTGTTTTCCACCATCCGTTTGCGCCAGATTCGAGGGCGTTTTGATAAACGATACCGAGTCCTCCGCCGATGCTGAAGAAATCAAATCCGTGACGATTATTGAGGCGGACAACTAAAGGAGAGACCTTTTCGACAGCCTGACGGAAAGGATTTACTTCAGTGAGTTGCGATCCGATATGCATCTGAAGGCCACGAAGTCGAAGGTTGGATAGTTTAGCGGCACGAGCATAGACCGCCTCAATGTTTTCGAATTGGATACCGAATTTATTATCGTAGGTGCCTGTAGTGATCTTGGCATGAGTGTGGGCATCGACATTGGGATTCACCCGCACAGCGATCGGGGCAATTTTCTTAAGCTTAACAGCAATCCGACTGATTCGAACTAGTTCGGGTTCGGATTCGACATTAAAGCAGTAAATCCCTTGTTTGAGAGCGTAAGCGATTTCTTCTTCAGTTTTGCCAACGCCGGCAAAGACACACTTTGAGGGGTCCCCACCTGCGGCGACAGCACGTTGGATTTCGCCAGCACTGACCGTATCAAACCCGCCACCCAGTGCGGCAAAGGTTTGAATAATGGCCCGATTCGAATTTGATTTCATCGCGAAGCAGATCAAATGATCGAGCGGTGCGAGGGCGGAATCGAGTCGGGTAAAGTGATCGGACAACGTGGCTTGCGAATAGACGAAAAGCGGGGTGCCGTGCTTTTTTACGAGCACTGAAACGGGAACTTCTTCGCAGAATAATTCCTTCCCGACATAGCGAAACGAATGCATCGGGCAAGGTTATGCCAAAAAGAAAGGCTAAGAGGCAACGCACAACCAGCCTTGTTAGGATAAAAAAAGGCCCCGATAGAAATCGGTGCCCGTGGAAGGAATGAGTTAAAGGAGATGCTAACCCGATCAGGCTCCCATACCGTCTTCGAAACTACCGCCTGCTTGAGGGAAGCAGAGGTTTTTCGCGACATAGGCAATGCCATCAGCGGAGCAGAAGTCGAGAGCGATATGGGCACTCTCGGCTTCAACAACGAGCGGAGCCGATTCGCATTTGTGCAATTTGCAGTAGCGATCTTGGTATCCCACGGCCAGCAACAGTTCGGCGTAGCGATGCATATTGAGATCGCCGCTCCCGAGGTCGGTGAACTGCATCGCGCGCTCCGGCCAGTTTGGTTCCATCGTACGCAATGGGAAGCCGGGTCGAATGACAAAATTCTTCACATGAGCTGCGTATATGTATTTACCCACTTTGAGAAAACGCGACTCCCAACTCTCCCCTTCCCAGCAGTGAGAGGGGTCAGCATTGACGGCGAGGCACGGATCATTGTCACAGATGTTTACCAGCATCAAAAAATCATCAGCGGTCATTGCAGCTGTGCCGGGATGAATCTCGTGACAGAGTTTAATTCCGAGTTGATTGGCATGTTTCCGGATTTTGGCCGTCTTTTTAACGAACCTTTCCTGTCCTTCTTTAATTAGATCGAATCCGGATCCAGCCCAGAAGCCCCAGGGATAACCGCTTGCCAATTCCCAACCGAAGGCGACTCCCCAGAACATTGGAAGAGACTTCACCCCCAAATCGGCGGCCAAATCCATGAGTTTCAGAATATATTTCTCGTGCCAAGCCTCAATTTTCTCTGGGGATAGCTGTGCGACTTCCGGTGCAATGAAGGCATTGCCGGATTTGGTTCCAGTCCAAATACTGGTGTGTACCCAGAAAGGGCAATGGGAGGAGATACCGTCGAGACGCATTCTTCGGTTAGCAAAAGCTGAGGCGATCTCTTTTGCCTTGCGAAAACCGCCTTTACCGTCGTTCAGCATGTAATTACTGGGCTGAGCTCCGGCAGCTCCGGCGGCTTTGGCGTAGTCAAGGAATTGGTCGAGAGATTTCGCACCGTGTTGCGCGCCTTCGACGGATGCATGATAAGCGTTGGGCATGAGTATAGAAAATTTCAGTTTTCGAGCGCTGGACGAGTGGGAACTACTCAGAATAAGCCTCTCAAGCAAACTGAAACGGTCTTTGGAGTGAAAATTTCTTTCGATAGCGAGGATTAGACTCGTTTCCGAGCTAGGCCCTTGTTGGCTAAATTCAAAGAGTGAGAGTCTTCTGTCGATCGTTTAGGGCTTCCCAGCCAGTGATGGAAGATCGAGGCAAATAAGATGAGATCGATCCCTTAGAAAGAGCCGTCCAGCGGCGAGCCCAGGAATGATACGGGCACCATTTCCAGACACTTGAGCTCGTGCTAGTTCAATCGCTTTTAGTGGGTTTGCGTCCATCAATACAAGTTCACCCGATTCCAAAAGGATCAGCAGACGGGAGCCAACTCGTATGATGGAACCGGAACCAAAACGATCGAGAGTCCAACGCACTGTGCCGGTGCTGAGTTGGATACACCGCAAGGCAGGTCCTGATTCGTGTCGACCATGAAAACCATAGAGAAAACCACCTGATTCGATGGGGGTCGAAAAATGGGCGGAGAGAGCCTCATCCCCAGACCAAAGGACTTCGACACTACCCGCTTTGGGGCGGATCCACGCAGCACCTGCTCCATAACTCGAGGTCAAAAAAACATCCTTTCCCACAGCGATAGGAGACGCGGCATTGACGCTAGCATGCATCCGAGCGCGCCAAGGAAAACGAAAAAGTTCTGCGCCAGTCAGGAGATCATGCGCGACCGCTCCGGCACGATTAAAACAGAGGATATGGGTCTTTCCGTCCTGTGTCCAAGGGACCGGAGAACCGCAACCCGAGGCGTCGGATCCCGATTTCCAAAGAACCCGTCCGTCGGTGACAGCGAGCGCGACAGTGCCTGAACCCATACCGCCCGCTTGGATAATGAGTTGTTCCCCGAGTACCAGTGGCGAAGTTGCAAAGCCAAAGAAGCCTGGATCCGATCCAAACTGCTTTACTAGATTCAATTTCCAGAGAGGTTCCCCCGTCGCCGCCGAGAGAGTATGGAGAGTGCCGTCGGGTCCGAGAGCAAACACACGACCTTGAGAGACCGAAGGAGTGGATCGAGGCCCATCGCCACTGCCCATCTCATCGGAGAAAGTAGCGGGCCATTTTCGAATCCAACCGGGTTGTCCATTGGTGACGTTCCAAGTAGAAACAACTTCCATACCTTCTTCTTTATGAAAAAGAGTAACAGAATTACCTGAAATAATCGGACCCGAAAATCCGGAGCCAATCCGTACCTTCCACAGTTGAGTGGGACCCTCCTTAGGCCAAGCAGTGAGGTTGGTTTCTGTTGCCGAGCCATTCCGATGTGGACCGAGGAACTGCGGCCAATCAGCCAATGCAGTCCGGCGAACGCCGTTAAAGACGGCAGCGGCAGTGAACAAAAAAACGAGGCGTCGACGAGAGGGGAGATAAGAGAGAAGATTCATTGAGAACTGTCGCCTCCAGAGACATCGATTGACATAGAGATTTTGGAACCTCCGGCAGCCTTAATCGTATCCAAGACACGCAGGACATTTCCGTGAGTCGTTTGGAAATCCGGCTTCAAGTAGAAAGGATAATTGGTGTTAATCGACACTTTCGACTGAACCCGAGAGGTAAGATCAGAGAAAGGGATACGTTCACCGGCTATTTTTAAGTCACCTTCCCGACTAATGATTATTTCCATTATATCGGGTTTGTCCGATGATCTGGGAGCGACTGCGGAGGGGAGGTCCATTTGAAGAGTGCGCAGGCGGTTCATGGTGAGAGTTACCATCATGAACGCAGCCAAGAGGAAGAACATCACGTCGATCAAGGGAATGATTTCTACGCGGGCTTTTTTGAGTGGGATAGGGGATCCGAGGTGCATAGAGTTAGTCCCTAGCGAGGATCATTTCTTTGACTTTTCAGCCTCTTGAGTGACGAAGGAGACACGGGTAAATCGAGCGGATCGAACCTGTTGAAGTACGCCACCGATTGAGCGATAAGGAGCTGATTTGTCACCCGTAATAAAGACAGGAGCCTTTGGGTTTTGTTTATAGCGTGTGGTCAGTTCATTGATGAGTACCGAACGATCAACCACATTGGTTCCAATCGAAACAGTGCCATCTTTTTCGATTCCGATATTGATGACATCTGTTTTGAAGCCATCGACGGATTGGCGTGCATCGACCAGTTCCATGGGGCGGGTGTGGGACTGTTGAAGACTCAAAGAAACCATCATAAAAGAGGCGAGCAGGAAGAACATGACATCGATAAGAGGCACGATTTCTATTCGCGCTTTTTTGATGGCAATTGGGGAACTGAACTTTCCTTTAAGCCCTCCCAAAGACGAAGTGGATCGGCTTGCGCCAGCCATAAATTAGAGGAGTTCGGCTGCAATTTGACGGCGGAAAGCGACAGGATCGAAGCCTTCTTGTTTCGCCCTAGCGACCATAACTTCCACGTTGGTCGCCGTCGTCTCGAGGTCAAATTTCAACTTCTCCATTAGTTCATTGTAAAAATTGAGGAAGAAGACACCAAAGATGGCGATACCCAATCCGGCAGCGGTAGCGATGAGTGCTTCGCCGATTCCACCTTGGATTTCAGTCATGGCACCGGCGATACTCGATTCCCCCATTTTCTGGAAGGAACCCATAATACCAGTGACCGTGCCAAGTAATCCGAGGAGCGGTGCCAGCGTAATGCAGGTGTCGATCAAGGCCATAAAGCGGCCAGCTCGTTTGATTTCTATACCGGCGGCCACTTGCAGAGCTCCTTGGAGGGATCCGTGAACATGTGTCAGTCCGTGATAGATCATACGTACCGATGGGTCCTTTGCGCTTTTTGATCCAGCAACAGCACTCTTAAAATCATTTTTTTCCATAGCACCAAGCGTTCCTTCCAATTGTTTGGCGTCGCGCCTACGTCCGAGGAGGAACCAGAAAATACCCCGTTCAGAGGTAACGGCGATGATGATAATCGCCACGGCGACGATGGGGTACATGATTGGGCCGCCTTTGGTGAAGTATTCGGCAACGGTATTGGCTAGCATAGTGGGTTTGAAAATCAGTTATCTAATGCGGTACTCGAACTCAGCAATCACTTGTTTGCCGAAGTAGTCGGGACCAAATTTATAGTGCTTGCGAATCCATTGACGAAATCCGTTATCGAGAGTGGAACTTCCTGAGCTTGCAATGATTTTGAGTTCGGTGATTTCGCCAGCTAACCCGACGCTGATCAAGAATTCGCCCGCTCCTTGTTCTCGTCGGATAAGAGCTGCACGGGGATAATCTTGGGAACTCGGCTTAGGAAAAAAACTACCCTCTCCGCCGCCACCTCTAATGCGCAGCGGGCCTGCTTGCACTGGGGTTGCACTGCGTCGAGTTTCTCGGGGTGGCGGTACCGCAAAGTTGGGATCTTTCGATACAATAACTGGGCCTTTAACTTCGATAGCAAAGGCAACTACCGGGTTGGGAGCGGCGACGATGAGCGGTTGGACCTGGACCGGTTGGGGGGAAGTCTCCTCTAGAGGATCCGGTTCTTCAGTGGACTCCTGCGGTACTCTTCCCTCGGGTTTGGACTGTAAAATTTCGATGACTTGAGGGGGATCTGATTCTTGCAATTGGTGCAGAACCAATCCGATCGGATGGGCTACTCCCAAAATACCAATCGATAGCATGATGACACACAGAGTGTTCATCCAAATGACTCTGCGACTGGCATCTTGGCCATTTTGTGGCAGGCAATCCCGATATAACTCCGAGTTGAGAGTGTACTCGGTTAGGTCAGGATTTTGGTCCATCTTAGAACTCATACTAAACTTATTGTCTTCAATAAATCCTCTTTAAAAGAGGCTTCAACTCGGAGAGTTCAACCGCGGTAGGGTTCGCCGTAACTCAAAAGGGGGTGTTACCCAAGACGAGGCCGGAAAATGCTCCGGTTGACTCAAAAGTGGTGTTACCCAAAGTCCCCTGAAATTTGGAAGCGAAGGAAGCCGGGGCCCGGTGGCAGTCCGGCCTCCCTCGTTCTCGTTTCTTGGGGGGCTTCTTTTTATCAGTTCCCGCCGTCCGGTCAAGTTTGCGCTTCTCGCCGATGGGCTTCGATCACTTTCAGCTGCCGCTCCACTTCCCCCGTCAACGCAAATGGATTGTTCGCCTGCTTTTCCGTCCGCAGCCGCTCCTTGGTCGCCGCACTGACCTCGGCGCACGCCAGCACCCGCCGCAACGGCGTCAGCGTTGCCCCATACTTGCGCACCACCTTGCTGCCCGCGCGTTCCTTGCTCTCCAGTTTCATGGT